>NZ_CAXYJV010000005.1:0-81250 GCF_964277875.1 uncultured Comamonas sp. | reverse complement strand
TCGATGCCGAGATGTACGGCATGATCCCCAGTGCAAACACGGTGAAGCGCGAGAGCGCTCCGCCCGAGAACATGTTGAACAGGTTGAGGATGCCACCCTGTTGGCTATTGAACAGCTGCTGCAACTGGTTGGGATCGATACCAGGCACCGGAATGTGAGCTCCGATGCGGTAGACGATCAGCGCCAGCAACAGAAAAACCAAACGACGACGCAGATCGCCGTATTTACCGGTCTTTGCAATAGTTGCGGTGTTCGTAGCCACTGATGAATCTTTCAGAAAGGGTTAGGCGAGGCTACCGCCAGCAGCTTCGATCGCAGCCTTGGCACCAGCGGTGGCGCCAATGCCGTTCAGCTTGACAGCCTTGGACAGTGCACCGGTGTTGATCACCTTGACGACCTTGGCGCGTTGGCCAACCAGACCAGCTTGCTTGAGCACTGCCAGATCCACTTCCGCAGCACCCAGCAGCTCGAGAGCAGCCAGGGACACTTCGGCGTTGAACTTCAACGTGGTGGACTTGAAACCGCGCTTGGGCAGGCGACGCTGCAAAGGCATCTGACCGCCTTCGAAGCCTACCTTGTGGTAGCCACCCGAACGCGACTTCTGACCCTTGTGACCACGGCCGGCGGTCTTACCCAGACCCGAACCGATACCGCGACCCACGCGACGCTTGGCGTGCTTGGCACCTGCTGCAGGCTTGATGCTATTGAGTTCCATCATCAATCCTTTCAGAGAACCTTCACCAGGTAGGCGATCTTGTTAATCATACCGCGCACTTCGGGGGTGTCCTTCAGTTCGCTGATGCTGTTCAGCTTGCGCAGACCCAGACCACGCACAGTGGCGCGGTGGTCTTGCTTGGTACCAATCGGGCTACGCACCAGTTGGACCTTCACAGTTTGTTGCGTTGTCATAGTGACTCCGATCAGACGAACAGGTCTTCAACCGACTTGCCACGCTTTGCAGCCACTTCCGCAGGGGTCGTGGAATTGTTCAAAGCGTCGAAAGTGGCGCGAACCATGTTGTAGGGATTCGACGAACCATGGCTCTTGGCCACGATGTCGGTGATGCCCAGAACTTCGAAAACGGCGCGCATGGGGCCGCCGGCGATGATACCGGTACCCTTGGGAGCAGGAGCCAACATCACGTTGGCAGCGCCATGGTGACCCATCACGGTGTGATGCAGGGTGCCGTTCTTCAGCGACACCTTGATCATGTTGCGACGGGCTTCTTCCATAGCCTTCTGCACGGCAGCAGGCACTTCCTTGGACTTGCCCTTGCCCATGCCAACGCGGCCGTCACCGTCGCCAACCACGGTCAGTGCAGCGAAGCCGAGAATACGACCACCCTTCACAACCTTGGTGACGCGGTTGACCGCGATCATTTTTTCGCGCAAACCGTCGTCACGACCTTCGTCTTGCACTTTGGGGGAAAATTTAGCCATTTCTATCCACTCCGCTTAGAACTGCAGGCCGGCTTCGCGGGCTGCATCAGCCAGAGCCTTGACGCGGCCGTGGTAGGCAAAACCTGCACGGTCGAATGCAACCTTCTCAACGCCAGCTGCCTTCGCCTTTTCAGCGATGCGCTTGCCGATGAGAGTAGCTGCGGCGGTGTTGCCACCCTTGCCAGCTGCGCCCAGGTTGCTGCGCACTTCGGCTTCTGCCGTAGATGCGGTTGCAATCACCTTGGTGCCGTCGCCGGAAATGATCGTGGCATAGATATGGAGGTTCGTACGGTTCACCGTCAAACGCGCAACGCCTTGGTTGGCAATGCGGATACGGGTTTGCAGGGAACGACGAAGACGCTGCTGTTTCTTGTTCAACATGATGCAGCTCCTTATTTCTTCTTAGTCTCTTTGATCGTGACCTTCTCATCCGCATAACGGATGCCCTTGCCCTTGTAAGGCTCGGGAGGACGAACGGCACGAATCTCGGCTGCCAGCTGACCAACGCGTTGGCGGTCAGCACCCTTGATCACCACTTCCGTAGGGGTAGGGGTGGCCACGGTGATGCCAGCAGGCATTTCAAAGTTGACTGGGTGGGAATAACCAACGCTCAGGTTCAGCTTACTGCCAGAAGCAGCGGCCTTGTAACCCACGCCGACGAGCGACAGCTTCTTCTCGAAGCCCTTGCTCACACCAACCACCATGTTGTTCACCAGCTGACGCATGGTGCCGCTCATGGCATTGGCTTCACGGGAGTCATTCACCGGCTCGAAAGCCAGCTTACCGTCGTTGTTGGAAACCTTGACCAGGGCGTTGGGGGTCAGCAGCAGCGTGCCGCCGGCGCCCTTGACGCTGATTTGGTCTTCCTTGATGGAGACATCCACACCTTGGGGGATGCTCACAGGCATTTTTGCTACACGGGACATGTCAGTATTTCTCCTTCAATGCCGCGTTAAGCCACATAGCAAAGCACTTCACCGCCGACACCGGCAGCGCGCGCTTTACGATCGGTCATCACACCCTTGGGCGTGGTCACGATTGCAACACCCAGACCGTTCTGGACTTGAGGAATTGCAGTGCAGCCCTTGTACACACGCAGGCCAGGACGGCTCACGCGCTCGATACGCTCGATCACTGGACGACCAGCGTAGTACTTCAAGGTAATTGCGAGTTCAGACTTGCCATCTTCGGTCTTCACTTCGAAGCCATCGATGTAACCCTCGTCCTTCAAAACCTGTGCAATGGCAACCTTCACTTTGGACGAAGGAACCAGCACGGTGGCTTTGGACACCATTTGTGCGTTACGGATACGGGTCAGCAAGTCAGCGATTGGATCACTCATGCTCATGTTTAATCTCCTGACTGCTTACCAGCTGGCCTTGGTCACGCCAGGGATGGCGCCGACGAATGCCAGTTCACGAATCTTGGCGCGGCCCAGACCGAATTGACGGAAAGTGCCACGGGGACGACCCGTGATTTCGCAACGTGCACGTTGACGAGTGGGGTTTGCATTGCGAGGCAGCTTTTGCAGGCCCAGACGGGCTGCATCACGCTCTTCGTCGGAACGCTTTGCGTCGCCGGCGATGGCCTTCAGTTCTGCATACTTGGCTGCGTACTTGGCAGCCAGCTTTTCACGCTTCAGTTCGCGTTGGATCAGTGCTTGTTTAGCCATGCATCACCTCAGTTCTTGAACGGGAAGCGGAAAGCCTGCAACAGTGCCTTGCACTCGTCGTCATTCTTCGCAGTCGTCGTAATGCTGATGTTGAGACCACGCAGTGCGTCGACTTTGTCGTACTCAATTTCAGGGAAGATGATTTGTTCTTTGACGCCGATGTTGTAGTTGCCACGGCCATCAAAGGCGCGGCCAGAAATACCACGGAAGTCACGCACGCGGGGCAGAGCCACGGTCACGAAACGGTCCAGGAATTCATACATCTGAACGCCACGCAGGGTCACCATGCAGCCGATAGCTTGGCCTTCGCGGATCTTGAAACCGGCGATAGCCTTCTTGGCCTTGGTCACCACAGGCTTCTGACCAGCAATCTTGGTCAGGTCAGCCACGGCGTTGTCCATCACCTTCTTGTCGGAAACGGCTTCGCTCACACCCATGTTCAGGGTGATCTTGGTCAGGCGAGGCACTTCCATCGAGGAGGTGTAGCCGAACTTCTTCATCAGTTCGGGAGCAATTTGCTCACGGTATTGTTTTTGCAGTCGTGCAACGTTTGCCATGTCTTACTCCTTAGGCTGCGATATCAGCGCCATTGGACTTGAACACGCGAACACGTGCGCCGTCGGCGTTCACCTTGATGCCCACGCGATCAGCCTTGCCGGTTGCCGCATTGAAGATAGCCACGTTGGATTGGTGGATAGGCATGGCCTTTTCCACGATACCGCCGTTGGTGCCCTTCATGGGGTTTGGCTTGACGTGCTTCTTCACCATGTTGATGCCTTCGATCACCAGGTGGGAGTCGTCCGCACGCAGCGTCACAACGCCACGCTTGCCCTTGTCACGGCCGGTCAGCACGATAACTTCGTCGCCCTTGCGAATCTTGTTCATAGTGCTATTCCTTTAGAGAACTTCGGGGGCCAGCGACACGATCTTCATGAACTTTTCGGTACGCAGTTCACGGGTCACGGGGCCAAAGATGCGGGTGCCGATAGGCTCCAGCTTGGCGTTGAGCAACACAGCGGCGTTGCCATCGAATTTGACGAGCGAACCGTCAGCACGGCGAATACCCTTTGCGGTACGCACCACCACAGCACTGTAAACCTCGCCTTTTTTGACGCGGCCACGTGGAGCAGCTTCTTTCACGCTCACCTTGATAATGTCACCAACGCTCGCATAGCGACGGTGCGAACCACCCAGCACTTTGATGCACTGGACAGACTTCGCGCCGGTATTGTCGGCAACCTCGAGTCGAGATTCTGTCTGGATCATTTCAATATTCCCAACTTGCACCAGCAGACCAGACAGCCCAATAAGAATTAATCTTCATGGACAGCCAAGCAGCCAGTCAGTCTTGGGCCCGTCGTCCACACCGCAACCATTTACGATGCTTCTCCTGGGCAGAAACCTCGCGCATTAAACGCGAAGCCCTCTATTCTGGCAGAGCTAGCACACTCCGTCAAGAGTGCGCAACCAAACCAGTGGTAAATTGGTATTTTTACGCCACTTTTTCGCCGGCGTACTGCTGCGCCAGCACCAGAAAGGCCGTCAGCGCCGTATCCGACCCCAATTCTTCCTGCAGGATGGCAGCCACGCGCGGTGCCAGCTTGGCCGCCAGGCGCGCATCCAGAAACAGCAACCGGCTGCGGCGGGCCAGCACGTCTTCCACCGTGCGCGCATATTCATAGCGTGCAGCAAAGCGCACCATCGCCTCGCTCAGGCCATTGGCCAGCCAGACATCGGCGCCTGGCAAGGCTGCAACGAATTCCGCCTCGCTGCCATAGGAATGCATGCCCTGGGCCATGTGCATGCTGTGCTGGGCGCGGCCCGACGCTGGCGTGCCGACCAGCGGCAGCTTGACCGTCACCCCACCGGGCTTGCGTGGCAGACGCTGGGCATCAAAGCAGGCCTCCAGCACGTCTTCGGCCATCGCGCGGTACGTGGTCCACTTGCCGCCGGTCACCGTCACCATGCCGGACTTGCTGGTCAGCACCGTGTGCTCCCGGCTGATGCCCTTGGTGTTCTCGCCATCGTCATCCTGCGGCTTGACCAGCGGGCGCAGGCCGGCCCACATGCTGCGCACATCAGCCATGGTCGGCGCACGGCTGAGGTACTTGCCAGCCTCGCTGAGAATGAACTTCAGCTCTTCGTCAAACGGACGGGGTTCGCGCGCCAGGTCATGGCGCGGGGTGTCGGTCGTGCCCAGGATCACCTTGCCCAGCCACGGCACCGCGAACAGCACGCGCCCGTCAGCGGTCTTGGGCACCAGCAGCGCGTGGTCGGACGGCAGGAAATCGCGGTCCACCACCAGATGCACCCCTTGGCTGGGCGCCACCATGGGCTTGACGGGCTTGCCCATCAGCTCCGCATCCTGCTGGCGCAGGTGGTCGACCCAGGGCCCGGTGGCATTGACCACGCAGCGGGCGCGCACGGTATAGCGCTGGCCGGACTCCGCATCCTTGCAAATGACGCCGGCGACGCGGCCATCCTCCTGGATCAGCTCCATCACCGGACAGTAGTTGACCAGCAAGGCCCCCTTGGCTGCAGCGGTGCGGGCCAACGCAAGGGCCAGGCGGGCATCGTCGAACTGGCCATCCCAGTATTTGACCCCGCCCTTGAGGCCCTTGTCCTGCACGGTCGGCAGCAGTCGGCGCGTGGCGCCTGCCGAGAGGAACTGGGTGGAGCCCAGGCCCGCCTTGCCTGCCAGCGCGTCATACATCTTGAGGCCGACGCCATAGAACGGCGTATCCAGCAGCTTGTACGAGGGCATCACAAAGGCCAGCGGCTGGGCGATATGCGGCGCATTGTTCAGCAAGGTGGTGCGCTCGTGCAGCGCCTCACGCACCAGCGCGATATTGCCCTGGGCCAGGTAACGCACGCCGCCATGCACCAGCTTGGTAGCCCGCGACGAGGTGCCCTTGGCGAAGTCCATCGCCTCGAGCAGCGCCACCTTGAAGCCGCGCGCAGCGGCATCCAGCGCCACCCCCAGGCCGGTGGCCCCTCCTCCGACCACCACCAGGTCAAACACCGGCGTGGCGCCCAGACGGGCCAGCAGATCGGTACGGTGAACGGACAGCGGTGCAGCAGCAGTGGACATGCGAAATTGAAATGTAGGTCTGAGAGTTGCCCCGCTCCTGAACCGGCCAGGCCTGGGGCAAGGTGCCAAAGCCTGGAAGCGGGATTCGCTTTTGCGCTTTTGTCTCTCAATTTTATTCGTTTTTGATCTTTTTTGTTCGTTATCGCCAAATTTGCTGGCGCGGAACGCCCGGATATCAGCGCTGCAGCATGCCAGCGTGTCGTGCCAGCTTGATGACAAAACCTCGCGCCAGCCATGGGCTGCTGCGGTAGCACCACACGGTGCAGGCGGCCGCCCTGCTGCCGAGCTGTTGCGTTTTGCACTATATTGGCGGGAGTTTTCGTTTTCATTCGTTTCGGATCCCGCCATGACGGAGCTCAACAACAGCAACCCCCGCCAACTGCTGCTCTTACAAGAAGTGCAACGCCGCAGCGCGGCCACCGTCGAGGAGCTGGCCGCTTTCCTGGGGGTGACCTTGCAGACCGTGCGCCGCGATGTGCAGCGGCTGTCCGAGGCAGGGGTGCTCACCCGTTTTCATGGCGGCGTGCGCGTCCCCAACTCCACCACCGAGAACCTGGCCCACCAGCAGCGCGAAGCCCTCAACGCCGATGGCAAGACCCGCATTGCGCAGGCCGTCGCTGCCCAGGTGCCGCACAACTGTTCGCTGATCCTGAACATCGGCACCACCACCGAGGCCATTGCCCGCGCGCTGATGCAGCACCGGGGTCTGCGCATCATCACCAACAACCTCAATGTGGCAGCCACGCTCAGCAGCAACCCCGATTGCGAAGTCATCGTCGCCGGCGGCGTGGTGCGCGGCCGGGACCGGGGCATCATTGGCGAGGCGGCGGTGGACTTCATCCGCCAGTTCCGCGTGGACATCGCATTGATCGGCATATCCGGCATTGAATCCGATGGCAGCCTGCGCGACTATGACTTCCGCGAAGTGAAGGTAGCCCAGACCATCATGGACCAGGCACGCGAAGTCTGGATGGCCGCTGACCACAGCAAGTTTGGCCGCCCGGCGATGGTGGAAGTCGGCCCGCTGTCGCGCATCGACCGGCTGTTTACCGATGCGCCGCCGCCCGACCCCTTCCCCCGGCTGCTGCAGGAAGCCCATGTGCGCTGCACCGTCGCCTGACGGCCAGGCACCTTCCGCCGCATTTTGTTGAACTGACTGATCTACCGGCTCAGACCGGCTTTGAGACATGACCTATCTGCTCGCTCTGGACCAGGGCACCTCCAGCTCCCGCACCATTGTGTTTGATCGCCACGGTGCCATCGTGGCCCAGGCGCAGCGCGAGCTGCCGCAAATCTACCCGCGCCCCGGCCATGTGGAGCACGACCCGATGCAGATCTGGGGCACACAGCTGGCGACGGCGCAGGAAGCGCTGAAAACCGCAGGCATCAGCGCCAGCCAGGTGACCAGCCTGGGCATCACCAACCAGCGCGAGACCACCATCGTCTGGAACCGCAAGACCGGCCAGCCCATCCACAACGCCCTGGTCTGGCAGGACCGCCGCGCCGAGCCCGTCTGTGCCCAGCTGCGCGCCGATGGCCATGCCGAGCGCATCCAGCAAAAGACCGGCCTGCTGGTCGATGCCTATTTCTCGGGCACCAAGCTGCAGTGGCTGCTGGACCATGTACCGGGCGCCCGCGCCGCTGCCGAGCGTGGCGAGCTGGCTTTCGGCACAGTCGACACCTGGCTGGTCTGGCAGCTGACGCAGGGCCAGCGCCACGTCACCGACGTGAGCAATGCCAGCCGGACCATGCTCTTCAATGTGCACAGCAACACCTGGGACCAGGATCTGCTCGATCTGCTGAACATCCCGCGCTCGCTGATGCCCGAGGTGCAGCCCTCCGCCAGCCATTTTGGCGATACCGCCGCCCAGGTGCTGGGCGCTGCGATACACATCGGCGGCATGGCCGGCGACCAGCAAAGCGCGCTGTTCGGCCAGGCCTGCTTTGCGCCGGGCATGGCCAAGAACACCTATGGCACCGGCTGCTTCATGCTGATGCATACCGGCACCCAGTTCCACCCCTCGCGCAATGGCCTGCTGAGCACCAGCGCCGCGCAGACGGACCGCCAGCCCCAGTTCGCGCTCGAAGGCAGTGTCTTTGTCGGCGGCGCCGTCGTGCAATGGCTGCGCGATGGCCTGCGCGCGATCGAGCACAGCGGTCAGGTGCAACAGCTGGCCGAGAGCGTGCCTGACAGCGGCGGCGTGATGATGGTGCCCGCCTTTACCGGCCTGGGCGCCCCCTACTGGGATGCCGATGCCCGCGGCACCATCACCGGCCTGACCCGGGGCACCACGGTGGCCCATATTGCGCGGGCTGCGCTGGAATCCATTGCCTACCAAAGCGCGGCACTTCTGCAGGCGATGAGCCTGGATGCCGTCGCCAACGGCGGCCAGCCGGTGAGCGAGTTGCGGGTCGATGGAGGCGCCAGCGTCAACAACCTGCTGATGCAGTTCCAGGCCGATTTGCTGGGCATTCCGGTGGTGCGCCCCGCCTGTGTGGAGACGACGGCCCTCGGCGCCGCCTACCTGGCGGGCCTGACCACCGGCATCTACCAGAACAGCGAAGAGCTGTCGGCGCTGTGGAAGGCCGAGCGCCGCTTCATGCCCACGCAGGACAAGGCGCGCGCCGATGCGCTGATGGCGCGCTGGGAGCAGGCAGTGCGCCAGACCACGGCACGATAAAGCCGCCGCGCTTCAAAACGACAACAGGGGCCGCAGCCCCTGTTTCTGTCTATGCCTTCAAGGCGTTGGCTCAGTCCTCATCGCCACGCAGCAAGGCGCGGTGGATCAGTGCACCAATCACGGCACCCACGATCGGGGCCAGCCAGAACAGCCACAGCTGCTCCAGTGCAATCGACGGGCCAAACAGCGCCGGGCCCGTGCTGCGCGCGGGGTTGACCGAGGTATTGGTGACCGGAATCGAGATCAGGTGGATCAAGGTCAGGCACAGGCCAATGCTCATGCCGGCAAAGCCCACGGCCGCCTTCTTCGTGGTCGAGCCCAGAATCACCAGCAGAAACACGGCCGTCAGCACCACTTCGGTCAGCAGCGCTGCCAGCATCGAGAACTTGCCTGGCGAGTGCTCACCAAAGCCATTGGTCGCCAGATCGGTCACCTGGGCACCTGCCTTGCCGCTGGCAATCAGGTACAGCAGGCCAGCGGCCACAATCGCGCCCAGCACCTGGGCAATGATGTAGCCCGGCAGATCTGATGCCTTGAAGCGCCCGGCCACCGTCAGGCCCACCGAGACTGCCGGGTTGAAATGGCCGCCCGAAATCGGACCAAAGGCATAGGCACCCGTCAGCACCGTCAGACCAAAGGCCAGCGACACGCCCAGCAGGCCAATACCCACCTCGGGAAAGGCAGCGGCCAGCACGGCGCTGCCGCAACCACCAAACGTCAGCCAGAACGTACCCAGGCACTCCGCCGACCATTTCTGCAGGTTGGATGTCATTGTGTTTACCCCTTCATCAGTCAGACCCGCGGCATGCAACGCACACACATACAGGTCTCAGTAGCCGAGATGATAAGGAGCGAGTCGCGTTTGAAAATGTCAACAATTGCCGGTGCAACAGGCGCGCTACACTTGCAAAAAATGCTATGAAAATCAATATCCAAATACATTATTCGTTCGGTCTATTCAAGGCCCTGTCACTCTCCGTTCTGGTGCTGTTGGTAGCGGGCTGCAAGACCTCTCCGGAACCCGCCCAGGCACCGCTCTCCCCCTCGATCCCGTCCCCCGGCGCCGCCGCCTGCCACACCCCGGACCGCCCGGCCCTGCAACTGCTGGGCGAGCAGCGCTGGCCGCTGGATACGCTTTGGGCCGGCACACAGGTCGGCGGCCTTTCGTCGATTGACTACCGTCCGGCCGATGACAGCTACTACCTGGTGAGCGACGACCGCTCGGCCAAGGACAGCGCCCGTTGGTACCGGGCCCGCATCCGCTATGACGCCAGCGGCCTGCAGCAGGTCAGCATCGTCGAGCAGCAGTACCTGCGCACGCCGGCGGGCGCGCCCTACCCCAGCAGCCGCACTGCCACGGCCGATACGCCGGTGCCTGACCCCGAGGCACTGCGGCTGCTGCCGGGCGGGCGCAGTGTGGTCTGGAGCAGCGAAGGCGACTTTGCGCGGGGCTTTGGCCCCTCCTTGCAGCAAGCCGGGCTGGATGGCAGCTGGCAGCACACCTGGCCCCTGCCCGCACTGCTGCAAGGCCCGCTCCAGCCAGAGACGGGCCGGGGCCCGCGCAACAACATGACCTTGGAAGGCATTGCGATCAGCAAGGACCAGCGCAGCCTGTGGCTATCGATGGAGGGCGCGTTGCGCCAGGACGGCCCGCTACCGCGCCGTGGCCAGATCGGCGGGCCGCTGCGCATCACCCAGTACGACCTGGCCAGCCAGCAGCCGATTCGGCAGATTGCCTACATCCCCGACGCGCTGCCCAAGGACAACCTGCTGCTGCCGCTCATTGCCATCAATGGCGTCAGCGAGATCCTGGCCGATGGGCCCGACCATTTGCTGGTGCTGGAGCGCGCCTATGTGCTGGGAGCCGGTTTTTCCGCGCGCCTCTACCGCATCAACACCCAGGAGGCCAGCGACACCTTGGCGATCGATGCGCTACACGGCGCCGCATACACCCCCGCCCACAAAGAACTGCTGCTGGATTTTGCGCAGCTCGGGCTGCGAACGGTGGACAACCTCGAAGGCATGACCTGGGGGCCACGCCTGGCCAGTGGCGAGCGGGTGCTGCTGCTGGTCAGCGACAACAACTTCAACCCGGCCCAGGTCACACAGTTCCTGGCGCTGGTCGAAACACCGGCCTGCGCGGCCCCTGCGGGCAACGCAAGCCAATCGCATCGCAATTGAAATTGATAGCAAAACCTGTGCGCCCCGCATGGCTTGCCATGCAACCGGTTTGAGCTTTGGGCAGGCCGCCGCTATAGTGGCAGCCACGCCAGCAGCGCTGGCTCTGCCCACCCTTTCTTTGCTTGCACCTGCCGCCATGTCCACTACCGATCTGTCCCAATTCCCCGCCATCGCCTTCATCGGCGGTGGCAACATGGCCAGCGCCATCATCGGCGGCCTGATTCGCCAGGGCCTGCCCAAAGACCGCATCCAGGTGGTCGAACCCTACGAACCCCAGCGCCAGACCCTGCAGCAGCAGTTTGGCATCACCGCGCTGCCGGCCGCCGACAGCAGCCTGGCGCAGGCCCAGGTGGTCGTCTGGGCCGTGAAGCCGCAAACCTTCGCCCAGGCCGCGGCCGCCGTCGCCAACCACAGCCGCCATGCGCTGCACCTGAGCGTGGCCGCCGGCATCCGCAGCGACAGCATTGCCCAGTGGCTGGGCAATGACCAGATCGTGCGCGCCATGCCCAACACCCCGGCCCTGGTCGGCCAGGGCATGACGGGGCTGTTTGCCCGCCCGCAGGTCAGCGCCGCCCAGCAGCAGCTGGCCGAGCAGATCATCACTACTACAGGCCAGCTGGTCTGGGTGCAGCAGGAGTCGCAGCTCGATGCAGTCACGGCCCTGTCGGGTTCGGGCCCCGCCTACGTCTTCTATTTCCTCGAAGCCATGCAGCAAGCCGGCGTCGAGATGGGGCTGCCCGCCGAGCAGGCACTGCAGTTGGCGATTGGCACCTTCAGCGGCGCCTCCGCGCTGGCGGCGCAGTCGGGCGAAGCGCCAGCGGTGCTGCGTGAGCGCGTCACCAGCAAGGGCGGCACCACCTTTGCCGCGCTGGAGCATATGCGCGGCGCCGATATCGCCGCCCACTTCATCGGCGCGATGCACGCTGCCGAGCGCCGCGCCAAGGCGCTGGGCGACGAATTCGGCGGCTAGGCCAGCGCCGTAGCGCCTGCCCTCAGCGGGAGGCAGGCGCCGCCGTCCTGCGGCTGCAACTTTGCACAAATGCAATCACGCATTGCGTATATTTCACACAAAAGTCAAACGCAAAGCGTATAATTCGGCCGCATTCATTCCTCTGCATCGGAGCACGGCCCATGGACAGCCAACAGGATTTTCTTCGCGACGCAATGCGCCGTTTGAACTTGACGCGCGACGCCTTTGCCGAGCGCCTGGGCGTGCGCCGCCGCACCCTGGATACCTGGTTGCTGCCCGAGGCTTCTGGCGAAGCGCGCGCCATGCCCGATATGGCGCAGAAGTTCGTCTCCGAGATTCTGTACCGTGAAGCCGCAGGTCACGATGCCCAGAAACACCACCGTCCGCTGGCCGAGCGCATGTCTGCCGATGGCCGTCCGCAACTGCTGTCGGTGGCCCAGCTGGAGCGCGAAAGCCTCGAAGAGCTGTTCCGCATCGCCGATGTGATGCAACCCATTGCCCGCCGCCACAAGGTCTGCCGCGTGCTCGAAGGCGCCGTCATGGGCAGCCTGTTCTTTGAGGCCAGCACCCGCACCCGCGTGAGCTTTGGCGCCGCCTTCAGCCGCCTGGGCGGCTCGGTCTGCGATACCACCGGCTTTACCTTCTCGTCGATGGCCAAGGGCGAATCGATCTATGACACCAGCCGCGTGATGGCCGGCTATGTCGATGCGCTGGTCATCCGCCACCCCGAACAAGGCTCGGTGGCCGAATTTGCGCGTGCGACGAATATTCCCGTCATCAATGCGGGCGACGGCCCCGGTGAGCACCCCAGCCAGGCGATCCTGGACATGTACACGATCCAGCGCGAGTTCTCCCGCCTGGGCAAGCTGATGGACGGCGCGCATATCGCCATGGTCGGCGACCTCAAATATGGCCGCACGGTGCACTCGCTGATCCGCCTGCTGTCGCTCTACAAGGGCATGAAGTTCACCCTGATCTCGCCCAGCTCGCTGGAGATGCCTGCCTACCTGATCGAGCTGGCCTCGACCAATGGCCATGTGGTGGAGGTTTCCACCTCGCTGCAGGACCTCAAGGGCGCCGACGTGGTCTATGCCACGCGCATCCAGAAAGAGCGCTTTGCCGGTGAGAACATCGAGGGCTACACGCCGGAGTTCCAGGTGCAGAAATCGCTGGTCGATGCCGTCTGCAAACCCGACACCATCATCATGCACCCGCTGCCGCGCGATGCCCGCGCCGGCGCCAATGATCTGTCGACCGATTTGAACCTGGACCCCCGCCTGGCCATCTTCCGCCAGACCGACAATGGCATCCCTGTGCGCATGGCTTTGTTTGCCGTTTTGATGGGTGTGGAGAACCAGATTGCCCGCAATTTGCGCGATGTCACCTGGCGCTCTCCGGCTTTTGTAGGCCCCGATGATGCAGTGTTTGACACTTTGGATTAAACTCTACCTTACACAACACCATGATTTGAGACATTTTTTCGAAGCAGTCCACCCTGCTTCGGAAAATTGAACGTTTTTTTCCTGCGACTCCAGTGTTAGCGGCCATCTATCGATGGCCGCTTTTTTGTCCGCGTTTCATTAGCAGCGCACCGAAATCCGGCTTGAAAACAGCCATCGTTCGGGCATGAAAAAGGACTTGCAAGCAAGTCCTTGAGAGCGGGGCGGGGCGGCCCAGGGCCGCAAGGGCAGCTTGTGCTTAGCAGCTCATACCGATGCGGCGGCGAACCGCCGCCAGCAGACCCAGCAAGCCGCTCAGGCTCAGCAGACTCCACAGGCCCAAGGTAGGCACGGGCACAGCGCTGCCTACACCTGGGGTACCTGGGTCGACAGGAGTGCCTGGATCCACCGGCACATCGGCCAGCCAGCCGGCGCCACCGGGATCGCTGATCTGGCCGTTGGCGACCATGTCGTCATCCCCATCCCCACCGTCTACGATCTGCACGGACAGCGTATTGCCGTTCACGGTCGATGGCAGGCTGTACCAATGTGGGGTCGTGTTGGCCTTGGTGGGACCGAACTTCCAGTACTTGGCATGGGCCGGCAGGGCCGATGGGTAACTGATGCGCATCGTGCCATTGCCACCCATGGCGCAGCCCGTGGCTGTCCACTGCAGAGCGCCGTAAGGCACGCTCAGGCCTTGGGGCAGCGCACCCAGCGATGCAGCAGCCACGGCCACGGGCGCCTGGGCCAGACGGCAGGCATCGGCACTGCTCCACTGCACTGCAGCACTGCCGCCACCGCCGGACGCTGGCAGCACCACATCAAAGTTCTGCTCCGGCTCCGGACCGACCGGCGCGCCTTCCAGGTTCAGGCCCAGCACAATCGGATTGTGGTCGCTGGAGCGGTAGGCATCGGCCGCATAGAACGACGAGACCTGCGCGGCGCTCTTGAAGTTGGTGTTGTAGTCGAGGACCGGCGGCTCTTCTGCGTTGATCTGCCACTTCACCACCTGGCCCACCTGGCTGGCGAGCGCCGAGCTGACCAGCACATGATCCAGCGATCCCCACAGGGTCTGGAAGCCGTAGGAATACTGGCCAGCGCCCAGCTTCTGGTAGCCATGGCTTTCCAGCAAGGAGATCGGCTCTTCCTTGGCATAGGCGTTGAAGTCGCCCATCAGCACGTTCTTGCCATTGCCCGCTTGCGTCGGGTTGCCCGCCAGCCAGGTTTGCAGTTGCTCGACGGCACGCTTGCGCGACTGGTTGTTGGCCCCCTGGCCGTCACCAATGTCCGGGTCGTTGACGCTGCCCTTGGACTTCAGGTGGTTGACCACCACGGTGAACTGGTCCTTGCCGCCGCTCGCCAGCGTCTTCTCGAAGGTCTGGGCCAGCGGCACGCGGTTGCCATAGGTGGCATTGAAGGCATCGTACTGCGCCTCATCAGGCACCGCAGGCACGCCCACGGGATTGACACGGTCCTTGCGGTAGATGACAGCCACCGAGATGGCATCATGGCCAGCCGCCACGGCCGTCTTGGCACCACCGGCATTGAAGGGGCCCTTCACATAGTCATAGACCTCGCTGCCATGCTTGGCGTTCAGGGCACGGGTCAAGGTCGCCAGCGCGCTGGTCGTGTCAAAGCCATTGTTCTGGATTTCCATCAGCCCGTAGACATCGGCGTCCAGACCCAGCAGGTTGCTGACGATCTTGTCGGTCTGGCGGGTCAGCTCGGCCGCATTGTCGGCACCACGGCCTTCCAGCGAATCGCCATAGGGGTTGTTGAACTTGGCCGTGCCCAGGGTGCTGAAGAAGTTCAGCACATTGGCCGAAGCAATCTTGACCGTCGGGCTGCCAATGGCCTGCTGGAGGTCAGCCACCGTCGGGCGCGCTGCACCGGTAAAGATCGGCTTTTGCAGCGGTTGCACGCGGTAGCTGGTCTGGTGTGCGCCGACCGTCGTGTCGATGAACTGGTCCAGAATGCCCTCAATCGCCGGGGTGCTGTCGCCCGAACGCAAGGTGTTGCTGGCACTCAGATCCTGGCCATTGCGCCCCAGTACGGTGGCCGGGTTTTGCTTGCTGCTGCCATCGTCCAGCACGATATGGCTGCGCTTGATGGTCTCCAGATAGGCGGTGTTACCCGCCACGCTGGGCGCATTCAGCTCGGTGTACTGCATCAGCTTGGCGGAGTCACTCAGGCTGACGGTGCCATAGCGGCCCAGGTAGTAGTTGTCCGTCACCACCAGCGGGCCGGTGCTGCCGGTAATGCGCACACGCATGCCTTCGTAGCGTTCCCAGTTCGCATAGGCGGGCATCGGCAGGCTCAGCGCCACCACGGCAGGCAGCGCCTGCTTGGCGCCACCATGGAGCACGCTGAAGTTCAGGATGCTGCCGCCCAGCTGGGTCAAGCCCTTGTACTCGCTGACGGTGGCGGTCAGCTGCACAGCCTGGCCCACGCTGTCGGCACTGATGCCGGCAATGGGCGTGCTGCCGTAGTACACAAACACGGCCTCGGAAGTCTCGGCGTTGTGGTCGTCGTCTTCGGGCAGCGACTGGATGTAGAAACCGCTGAGGTCCGGAAGGTAGGCGGTCACGATGCCGCGCACCGTCACGCTCTGGCCCACCAGTGGCGAGGCGTCACCCGAACCCTGCACGGCCGAGATGGGGGTGGTGGCGACCGGTGCCAGGTTCTGCGCCAAGCCGGGCGAGCCGATATTGGCACCATTCGAGGGCTGGGCAAAGCCATCGAGCACACCGACCGCCGCAGCGGTGTAGCGCGGCTCTGCAGTGGACTTGCCATCCCAGACGGCGGACACGCCATTGCCCACGGTTGTGCCGGCATTGCGCACCGCAGCGCCCGCGTGGTCGCTGGTGGATACCGCTGTGCCGCTCGGGTTCTTCGCCGGCGCCACGGTCGAGCCATCGGTCGCCGTCAGCGCCTTGCTGCCATAGTTCATCGCCGCAGCCAGGTAGCCATTGGCGTCATACACCAGCACCGCATCGCCCTTGCCCAGGCCTTGGCCGGCCACCAGGATGACGGCAGTACTGGCCTGCAGACCCCAGGCCGTGCGGAAGGCTTCCGGCGTGGTCTCGTTCAGCACCACCAGACGCGCACCTGCTGCCAGGCTGGTGCCCGCAGGGAAGGCGCTGGGCAGCGCGCCGCTGCTGTCGGTCCAGCCCCAGCCACTCAGGTCCACGGGGGTCGTGCCGTAGTTGAACAGCTCAAAGAAATCGCCGCCATCGGCGTTGGAGTTGACCTCGGAGACCAGCACCTTGGCGCTGGCTGCCACCGCGCTGTTGACGGTAAAGTCCAGCTTTTGCTCGGCCGCCAGTGCGTTGCCAGCCATGTCCAGCACCGCAGCGGCGGGCAGCACCAGGCTGTAGCGCTTGCCGGGTTGGTAGCCACCGCTGCGCGTAAAGCGCACTGCGCTGCCATCGATGGCCACTTGCGCATCGGTCATCGGCACGGTGGCGATCAGGTTGCCGTCTTCCAGCAGCGACAGGCTGCCGCTGCCGCGCTGCACCGTTTCGCTGAACTGCAGGCGCACCACGGCGGTCTTGCCGACGTCCACCGCGTTCTGCAACGGGCTGCTGCTTTGCAGCACGGGGGCGGTGGTGTCGGCAGCGGCGGGGCCACCGAGCTTGACGGTATTGCCCTGGAACTGCTGGTCCGCAAAAGGCAGGTCCTTGGACACCGAGCCCTTGCCAGGCCAGAGGGTGTCGCCGTTGTCCTGCAGCAACTGGACGGTCGTGCCCTTGGCCGTGCTGAGGGGGCTGACCAGGGTCTCGAAGCTGCCGCCGGTGGTGCGCAGCAGGTTGTCCAGCACATTGTCCAGTTGCTGCACATCGGTGGTGCCCGGGCCGTTCCAGACAAAGAAGGCAAAGTTGGTGTTCACGGCCGCATCGGCCTTGCCGGGCGGGCCCGCCAGAATCAGGAACTTGCCATCCTCGGTGCGCTGCATGTCGCGAATGCCGCGCCCGCCCAGGTTCAGCTCAATGGCGGCACCCAGCACCGGCGCGGTGCCCGCCACCATCGCAGCAGGGTTGGTGATCGGGATGACGAGCGCGCGGTTGCGCAGCTGCGCACTGGCCAGCGGCGCACGGAAACCCAGCAGCAGCTGGCCGTCTGCGGTCGCCGCCATGCCTTCGATCGAGAAGCCGGCTGGCGACTCGGGCGGCACCTTGTCCGCCGACGAAGCCACGAAGCCGTAGTAGTTGGCACCCTTGCCATGGGCATTGCTGCTGTCCCAGGTGTTCAGCAAGCCCTCCAGACCGCCGTAAGACCCCTTGAAGCTGAATTCCGTCGTGGCGCCGGTGCCCGCCACATCGACGGCAAACAGGTGCTCGCGGTTGTCTGCCTCGCTGCCATCGGACTTGTTGCTGTGCGAACCGGTGAAATACAAGGTGTTGCCAATGCGGGTGCCCGCCTCCAGGTCGAGCTCCTTGCTCAAACCCAGCAGGCTGCCAAATTCCCATTCCTTGACCGCCACGCCGCCGCCGCGGGGGTAGACGCGCAGCACATTGCCTTCGTCATCGCCGACGACCATGTAGCGGTCGTCGAGCGCGACGGCGGCAGAGGCGTCCGAGCTGCCCGCCTGGGTCGCCGGCAGCGGGGTGAACATCGCCGTCTCGCCGGCACCTGGATCGATGACGGTCAGGGCCGCCGGTGCGGTGCCATTGCCCGTCCAGTTGGCGGCTTGGCTGATCGCTGCCAGCAGCTCGGCCGCCGTGCCCTCGATGGCGCCCTTGGTGCTGTCGTAGGCGACATTGTTTTGCTTGACCAGCGCAATGGCGGTACTGCCGTTGACCAAGCCAGGCGGCAACGCCGAGGTGTTGGAGTTGCTGGCATTGCTGTCCCAGCTGCCAGCGGTCACATTGTTCAGCGCGAACACGAACTGCGGTGCCGCTTCTGAGCCCTGGTAGACCAGCACACTGTCGCCGCCGGCGGCCAGATTGAAGCTGCCCGAGGCGCTGACCGTGCCATGGTTGGCCGCAGGCTTGGTGTCAGCCGCGCTGATCTTGACGACCGTGCCGGCAGACAGCGCCTCCGTGGCCTGCCAGATCAGCACACCTTCACCGGTGCGAAACGCGCCCGCATTCGTCCAGCCATTGTCGGTGACGCGAATCTCGGTGCCCGCTTCGATATCGCGCAGCAACACCAGGCTGACGGAGTCCGGCGTGTCCGAGGCAAAGCCGACGACAGCGACGTCGCCGGCCGCCAGCGTGGTCTGGGCCGACGCGGGCAGCACGCTGGCCGCCAGCAGCAAGGCAGCTGCCAGTGACAGACCCTGGGACGCCCGCACGCTGGCGCGGCAGGCAGACGAAATGGAGCGAAGAGCAAACATGGCAGCAGTAGAGGGAGTGGCAAACAACCCCTCTTTGTCGCCGCTGGCGATGAAAGCTCCGTGTCAGAATCTGTAAGCGTTCCCAAAAACCGACACCGCCGCCACTGTCACAGCCCGGTCACAGCGCAAAGGCAAGCGCCACACCGGCAAACAGGCTCACGCCAATCCAGTGGCTTTTGCTGAACGCGGTAAAACAGCCTTCGCGCGTGCGCTGGCGGATGAGGCTGTAGTGCCACAGCATCTGCGCTGCAGCCGCAGCCACGCCCAGCCACCAGGGCCAGGCCAGCTGCAGCGGCGCCAGCGCCAGCACCGTCAGAACCAGGCACACCCCAAAGAAAGCCATGATCGCGGCAACATCAAAACGGCCCAAGGTGATGGCCGAGGTCTTCATGCCGATCTTCAGATCGTCATCGCGGTCCACCATTGCGTACTCGGTGTCATAGGCCAGCACCATGCACATATTGGCCAGCCACAGCAGCCAGGCCATCATCGGCACCTGGCCCTGCACGGCGGCAAATGCAATCAGCACACCAAAGTTGAACGCAATGCCCAAAAACGCCTGCGGCATTGCAAAAAAGCGCTTGGTAAAGGGGTAGAGGATGGTGAACAGCACCGCAGGCACCGACCAGGCCACTGCCTCCCAGCGCGTGGTCAGCACCAGCGCCAGCGACAGCAAGGTCAGAACCACGCCGACCATCGCCGCCTCGAACACCGAAATCTTGCCCGTCGTGATGGGGCGCTGCGCGGTGCGTTTGACATGGCGGTCGAACTTGCGGTCGGCAATGTCATTGATGCAGCAGCCGGCGCTGCGCATCAAAAAAGTGCCCAGCACAAACACCAGCACCAGGTGCCAGCCCGGAAAGCCCCCCGACGCCGCCCACAGCGCCACCAAGGTGGGCCAGACCAGCACCAGCCAGCCGGCAGGCCGGTTGAAGCGAATCAGATCCAGGTACAGCGCAAAGCGCTCGGACAGAGAGAGGGAGGGATGGGCAGCAGCTGACATGGCAGCAAGCATAGCGTCACAGCGCTACCCTGTGCCCTCTCTTTGTCAATTTGCACGCCCGCGCGGCCCCAGCATCAGGGCCGCCAGTGCACACCAGGCCAGGCCCAGCAGCGCGCCGGCCAGCACATCGCTGGCAAAGTGCGCCTGCAGCAGGATGCGGCTGAGCGCAATGGTGGCGACCAGTCCCCCACAAAGCCAGGCCAGGACGCGGCGCGCAGCGGGCGAGAGCCGGCCGCGCAGCACCAGCCATAGCAGGCCATAGACAACGACGGCCCCAGAGGTGTGGCCGCTGGGGAAACTGGCACCCGACGTCAGCATCTCATGCAGCACCTCGGGGCGGGCGCGGTCCAGCAGATTCTTCAGCAGGCGTACCGCCAGGCCATTGAGGCCAATAAAGAACACCCAGGCCCACAAGGCCTGCCACCGCCCAGCCAGCGCCAACCCGCCCGCCACGAGCAGCACCAGGACCGCCAGCCAGCGCACATCGCCGGCAGCGGTCAGCACATGCAGCAGCTCCCGCCCCGGCGCCGAGACATGGTCTTGCGCCCATTGCTGGGCCGCTGCATCGGCGGCCAACAAGCGGGCATGGCCCGAATGCTCGGGGCAGACGACCACCCAGGCCAGCATCGCAAACAGCAGCAAGCAGCCGGCAGCCACCACCAACGGCACCCCCACAGGCTGCTTGGCGGCATACAGCACTGCCGTCTGCCTGCGCGGCAGCCAGCGCCAAACCAGTACCCCCGCCAACAACCAGGCAAGCAGCAGCACCGGCATCCAGGCATCCAGCATGGCCAAGGCATCAAAGACGAAGCTTGATCCCCCAGGCAGGTGACTGCTCTGGGCCATCGCTTGCTCGGCACCGAAAAGCATCAGAGCGGCGAAGCACGAACCCTGGCAACACCGGTCTCGGCCCGCCGCCAACGACGACAGCCGCCGATGCGGCAACAACACAGACAACACGTTCACAACACCTCAGAAAATACAAAACCCCATGCCGGCATGCCGTGCATGGGGTCCAAAGAAACCGTGCAGCGCGCTTTAGGCTTGCAGCATCGTCACGCCGGGCAGGTTGCAGGCGAAGATCGCATTGCGCAATGCGGCGATGGCTTCGTAGCGGGTAAAGCTGCGGCGCCATACCAGCACCACGCGGCGCTTCGGTGCTTCGTCGTTGATCTCGTCGGTCAGCGGAATGTAGCGGATGTGGGTCTCGTCCGACTTGCGGCGGCGCACACCCTTTTCCAGCGCATCCTTGGGCACCGACAGGCGGGGCACCAGGGTGACACCCATGCCGGCAGCCACCATATGCTTGATGGTCTCGAGCGACGAGCCTTCAAAGGTGCGGCGGATGCCTTCGGTGTTGCTGGAGTAGCGGGCGAACTCGGGGCAGACTTCGAGCACATGGTCACGGAAGCAGTGGCCAGCGCCCAGCAGCAGCATGGTTTCGTTCTTCAGCTCGCTGGCCGAGATGCTGTCACGCGTGGCCAGCGGGTGCACGCTGGGCACGGCCGCAAAGAAGGGCTCGTCATACAGAGGGGCCATCGCCAGACCGGTATCGGGGAAAGGCTCGGCCACGATGGCGCAGTCGATCTCACCGGTACGCAACATCTCCAGCAGCTTGGCGGTCATGTTCTCGTTGATCATCAACGGCATCTGCGGCGTGCGCTCGATCGACTGGCGCACCAGCTCAGGCAGCAGATAGGGACCGATGGTATAGATCACACCCAGGGTCAGCACACCTGCCAGCGGGTCCTTGCCGCGCTTGGCAATTTCCTTGATCGCAGCGGCCTGGTCCAGCACGATTTGCGCCTGGCGCACGATCTGGTCACCCAGACTGGTGACCGACACTTCCGAGGCACTGCGTTCAAACAGCTTGACCTCGAGTTCTTCCTCCAGCTTTTTGATGGCGACAGACAAGGTAGGTTGCGACACGTAGCAGGCATCAGCGGCGCGGCCGAAATGCCTTTCACGGGCGACAGCAACAATATATTTGAGCTCTGTAAGTGTCATGTCAGTTTTTAGTGCGAATCGCGTATTGTGCATGGCCTGTGGACCACCTGGCTATAGCGCCAGAGACCAAAGTGCCACACTGTGTTTCATCAGAACCGCAAGCTATGAGTTGTACTCTATTCCGAAGCACCATGGGTGCCAATGCGCGACTACAAAAATAGGATTAATCTATTATGCGTCAAATGCAAGCGCTCGCTCACCGGGAATGTAGGTAAATGTGGATGCGAGCATTTACACAAAGCTACATAATTATCGACGCCTCACTCCGCTACCTCCCTGTTAAATAAGGCTTATTTGCCATTGGGGTGGCCGCAACAAGCTATAAATCTAGTTACAGAATGCGTTTTATATCCTCTATTTGAACAACACGATTAACATTCTGCGCAACAGCCATAGCACGAATCAATCGATATTTACCAAGATTTCGTATCATTTTTGCAACTTTTAAATCTTGTTTGCAATGCTGCCATGCAGGTGGCGGTGAGCTATGCGCTAGTTTTTCAGGCCTTGAGGTATTCCGCCTTGCCGCCCAGCCAGCGCAGCACATGGCTGGCAGCCAGGTCCGGCCAGCGGTCCAGCATCGGCGGCGCCAACTCACGCGCCCATTCCAGCAGGTGCTTGTCGGCTTCCAGATCGGCAAATCGCAACAGCGCCGCACCCGACTGCCGCGCCCCCAGAAACTCGCCGGGCCCGCGAATTTCGAGATCGCGCCGGGCGATCTCGAAACCATCGGAGGTCTCGGCCATCGCCCGCAGCCGCTCCTTGGCCGTCTCGCCGAGCTTGCCGTTGTCACCTACCGCATACAGCAGCACACAAGCCGATGCTGCAGCGCCCCGCCCCACCCGGCCGCGCAGCTGGTGCAGCTGGCTCAGGCCAAAACGTTCGGCATGCTCGATCACCATCAGGCTGGCATTGGGCACATCAACGCCCACTTCAATCACCGTGGTGGAGACCAGCACGCCCATCACCCCTTCGGTGAACAAGGCCATGACGGCCTTTTTCTCAGCCGTGGGCATGCGCGAGTGCAGAAGACCGACCATGACCCCGGGCAGCGCCTCGCTCAAGTCCGTATGGGTGGCAGTGGCGTTGGACAGATCCAGCGCCTCGCTCTCCTCGATCAGCGGACAGACCCAGTACACCTGGCGCCCCTGGGCGATCTGGTCGGCAATGCGCGAGACCACCTCATCGCGCCGGCTGTCACTGATGAGCTTGGTCACCACCGGCGTGCGTCCCGGCGGCAACTCGTCGATGGTGGAGACATCCAGGTCGGCGTAGTAGCTCATCGCCAAGGTACGCGGGATCGGCGTGGCGCTCATCATCAGCATATGCGGCTCCATGCCGGTGGAGAGCAGCTTTTGCCGCAGCGCCAGGCGCTGGGCCACGCCAAAGCGGTGCTGCTCATCGATGACGGCCAGCCCCAGCTGCTTGAACTGCACCTGGTCCTGGATGACCGCATGCGTGCCGACCACCAGCGCGGCCTCGCCACTCTCGACCAGCGCCAGCATCTCGGTGCGCTGCTTCTTCTTTTGCGCACCGGCCAGCCAGGCGACCTTCAGGCCGCGCGGCGCCAGCAACGGCTCCAGCCAGCCCACCAGCTTGGCAAAGTGCTGCTCGGCCAGAATTTCGGTCGGCGCCATCAGCGCGCACTGCCAGCCCGCATCAATGGCGATCACCGCCGACAGCGCCGCCACGATGGTCTTGCCCGAGCCCACATCGCCCTGCAGCAGGCGGTGCATCGGTATGTGGCGCCCCAGATCCCTGGCAATTTCCTCGCAGACCCGGCGCTGCGCCCCGGTCAGCGCAAAAGGCAGGGCGGCCAGAAACTGCTCATGCAGGTTCAGGCTGCCGTCGGGATGGCGCTGCGCTGCCAGCGCGGGCGCGCGCAGGCTGTCGCGCTCGCGCTTGGCCGTCAGCTGCGACAGCTGCTGGGCCAGCAGCTCTTCGGCCTTGAGGCGCTGCCAGGCCGGGTGGCTGTGGTCTTCCAAGGTGGCTACCGCGACATCGGGCGTGGGGTGGTGCAGAAACTGCAGCGCTTCGCGCAAGGTGTAGGCCCTGCCCAGGCCGCCCGCTCCCAGGTACCGGGCATAGGGCAGGTCCACGCCGGGTGGCAGGGTTTCGCTCAGATCAGCACGCTGCAAACCGCCGATCACCGCGCGGCGCAGATAGGGCTGGGGCAGCCCGGCGGTGGTGGGGTACACCGGCGTCAACGACTGGGGCAGCTCGCCACCCGCCAGCCGGAAGGCCGGGTGCAGCATTTGCCGCCCCCAGAAGCCGCCCTTGACCTCACCGCGAATGCGCAAGGTGTTGCCCACGGACAGGGTCTTCTGGTGGGAAGGGTAGAAGCTGAAGAAGCGCAGTTCGCAGCCGTCTCCGTTGGCATCTTCGACCCGCACCACCAGTTGCCGGCGAGGCCGCAGCTGCACATCGGCAGACACCACGGTGGCTTCGATCTGCGCCACCTCGCCATCGCGCGCACTGCGCAGCGCAATGATGCGCGTCTCATCTTCATAGCGCAGCGGCAGATGCAGCGCCAGATCGATGTCGCGGGTCAGCCCCAGTTTGACCAGCGCTTGCTGGGCGGGGTTCTTGGCGGCAGTCTTTGCTGGCGCGGGGGTGGCGCCAGCGGCAGGGGCCGCGCCCGTTGCTGCCCCGCTCGCCTTGCGCGGGCGGCCAGGTTTGCGCCCCTTTGAGGGCATCGCATCATCAGCAGAAGAAGCAGGCGTGGCAGCAGACATGGAGGCAGTTTCAGCAATGCTGCATTCTGGCATGCTTTGCCGCACGACTGGTTAAAAAGACAGTGCCTGCCAAAACCTGTCCAGCCTCTCTACGCAGCCGCGCTGGAGCCCGCCGCATCAGCGCCGCACGCGGCGCCGGCGCAGATAGCGCTCCCAGAGCTCAAACAGCAGCTCGGACAGCAGTGCCAGCGCGGCTGCCGGCAACGCGCCCGCCAGCATCAGCGCGCTGTCGTTCAGCGCCAGACCGGTCACAATGCGCTCGCCCAGGCCACCTGCGCCGATGAATGCGGCAATCGTCGCGGTGCCGATGCCAATGGCGCAGGCCGTGCGGATACCGGCGACCACGGTGGGCATCGCAATCGGCAGCTCCACCCAGCGCATGCGCTGGGGCCGGGTCATGCCCAGCGCAGAGCCGGCGCTGCGCAAGCCCGGCGACACCTCGGCCAGGCCCGCACAGGTATTGCTCAGAATCGGCAGGATCGAATAGGCCGTCAGCGCCACCAGGGCCGGCAGCCGGCCGATCACGCCGAACCAGGCAATCAGCACCGCCAGCAGGGCGAGGGACGGAATCGTCTGCAGCACGCCGGCCGCGCCCAGTGCCAGCGCCCGCGAGCGAGGATGCGGAAAGAGCAGAATGCCGGCAGGCACTGCGATCAGCGCCGCCACACCGACGGAGACCAGCACCAGCGCCAGGTGCTGCGCAGTCAGCCGCCACAGGTCAGGCGCCACCAGGCGCGTCCACAGCCGCGCGCCCAAGCTCGGCTGGCCCGCTGCCTTCGCGTCCACTGCGGCCTTGCCGTTGGTCTGCGCAGCCCCGCCTGCCAGAAATTGCTTGGCAATCTCGGCAAAGCCCCGGCCCTGCAGCTCGGCCTGGGCATTCATGCCAATCATTGCCGCTTCGCTGATGCGGCCCTGCAGCTGTTGCAACGCGGCCCAGGCCACCGGTTTCTGTGTGGGCAGGTCCTGCCGGTAGAGCAGCAGCGCGTCATAGCGCGGAAAATAGGCCTGGTCATCCTCGAGCACCCACAGCCCCAGGTGGTCGATCTTGGCATCGGTGGTGTAGATGTCCATCACATCGATGTGCTGCTGGGTGATGGCCTCATAGGCCAGCCCATGGTCCAGCCCCTGGGGCTTGGCCTGCAGGTTGTAGCGCTTGGCCAGGCCGGGCCAGCCATCACCCCGGCCGATGAATTCGTTCGACAGGCCAAAGCGCAGTTCGCTGTGGCGCGCCAGGTCGCTGAGGCTGCGAATGCCCAGCGCCTCGGCCTGCTGGCGGCGCATCGCCAGCGCATAGCCGTCGTTGAAGCCCAAGGGCACACCGACGGCCAGGCCCAATGGCGCCAGCGCCGCATTCAGCGATGCCAGATCGCTGCCCTGGGCATGTTTGGCAATCTCCAGCGCAATGGTGCCACTGTATTCGGCATAGACATCGATCTGGCCGGATCGCAACGCTTCATAGACGATGGCCGTGTTGCCCAGGCCCTGGCGCACCTGGGTCTTGACCCCGGCGGCCTGTGCTTGCTGCGCCATGATCTCGGCCAGCACATAGGATTCGGTGAAACGCTTGGAGCCCACGCGCAGGGTTTCCTCCTGCGCGGCCCCGGCAGCAGAGGCGGCCAAGAGGCCCAGAACCCAGACCAACGCGAAGCGCATCAAGTGGTGAAGACGTAGCATCGGGCCACTATAGCAACTGCGCTTCCCAGGCACGTAGGAGGCGGCCCCCAACCGCGCCAAGCCCGCGCGGCCTGCTGCGCCTCTGCCACAGTGGCACAATCGCCCCCTTGTTTTGATCCCTGTGAGCTGCAGGTGTGTTCCGCCTGCATGAGCCAACGATGACTGCCTTCTCCGGTGCCCGCCGTACTTTTCAACTGAGCGATTTCGATTTCGAACTGCCCGAAGCACTGATTGCCCAACACCCGGCTGCCGAGCGCAGTGGCTCGCGCCTGCTGGATGCGCGGGAGCCACATCTGGCAGACCGCCGCTTCCACGAGCTCCCCGATCTGCTGCAAGCAGGCGACCTGTTGGTCTTCAACGACACCCAGGTGATCAAGGCACGCGTCTTCGGCGAAAAATCGAGCGGCGGCAAGATCGAGCTGCTGATCGAGCGCGTGCTGCAGGACAACGAAGTCGTCGCCCATATGAAGGTCAGCAAGAAGCCGGCCGTGGGCGGCGTGCTGCACATGGCAGGCGGCAGGAAGGCCGGTGGCTTTGATGCCACCTTGCTGGGCCGCTGGCCCAATGAGATGGGCGCGCTGTTTCGCCTGCGCCTGACAGGCCCCCAGGGGGAGTCACCGTGGGAGCTGATGCAGCAGCACGGCCACATCCCCCTGCCCCCCTATATTGAGCGCGAGCAGCAGACCGGCCAGGACCCCAACCAGGCAGAAGACGAGCAGCGCTACCAGACCGTGTTTGCCAAGAACCCCGGCGCCGTTGCGGCGCCGACCGCCGCGCTGCATTTTGACGAGAAGGTGCTGGCGGCGCTGGAGGCCAAGGGCGTGGAGCGCGCCAGCGTGACCTTGCATGTGGGTGCAGGCACGTTTCAGCCTGTCAAGACCGAGAACCTCAAAGACCACCAGATGCACAGCGAGTGGTACAACATCCCGCTGCCCACCCTGGCCGCGCTGGAGCGCTGCCGCCTGCGCGGCGGCCGGGTCATTGCGGTGGGTACCACGACCGTGCGCACGTTGGAATCCTGGGCCCGCACCGGCCAGCTCTCGGACGACACGAACATCTTCATCACCCCCGGCTTCCCGTTCCGCGTGGTGGACATGCTGGTGACCAATTTCCACCTGCCCAAAAGCAGCCTGATGATGCTGGTCAGCGCCTTCGCCGGTTATGAGCACATCATGGGTCTGTACCAGCATGCCATCGCGCAGGGCTACCGCTTCTTCAGCTATGGAGATTCGATGCTGCTGCAGCGCCTGAAGGAGCCGGCCGCAGCCGATGCGGCGGCCGACCAGCCAATGGCCGCGTCCTGAGGCTTTCGCCGGTGCCGGCACTGCATAGTTGCTCGGGGCAATGGCAGCGCACAGGCAGGCGGCAGGCGGCAGGCGGCCGCCCGCCTCAGCCAACCAACCAGCGATCAGAAATAGTCGCAAAAGCGCCGGCCGCCCACCTCGTGCACCTGTACGGGAATTTCATACAGGTCGCTGAGGACCTCATCGCGCACCACCACCTCGGGCGGGCCTTCGCAGTACAGCGCGCCGGCCTTCATCGCGATGATGTGGTCGGCATAGCTGGCGGCAAAGTTGATGTCGTGCAGCACCACCACCACGGTCTTGCCGGCATCGCGCACTGCCTGGCGCAACAGCTTCATCATGCCCACGGCATGGGCCATGTCGAGGTTGTTGAGCGGCTCGTCAAACAGGATGTAGCGCGTGTTCTGGCACAGCACCATGGCGATATAGGCGCGCTGGCGCTGGCCGCCAGACAGTTCGTCGAGAAAGCGCTCGCTGAGCGGCTGGAGCTTCAAGTAGTTCAGCGCCGCATCCACCTGCACACGGTCCTCTTCGGTCAGCCTGCCCTTGGAATGCGGGAAGCGTCCAAAGGCCACCAGGTCGCGCACCGTCATGCGCAGCGCACTTTGGTTGTCCTGGCGCAGGATCGCCATCACGCGCGCCAGCGCATCGCTGGCCGTGGTGGTGATGTCCTGGCCCTCGATGCGCACGGTGCCGGAGGTCATCGGCATCAGCCGGCTGATCAGGGACAGCGCCGTCGATTTGCCCGCGCCGTTGGGGCCGATGATGGCGGTCAGCCGGCCCTGGGGAATGCGCAGGCTCACGTCATGCAGCACCGTCGTGGTGCCATGGGTCTTGCGCAGCTTGTCGGTTTCAATCATGGCTGGTCACCGCGCTCAGCTCTTGGCCTTGCGCACTAGAAGATAGATAAAGGTCAATCCGCCCAGGAACTCCACGACGATGGACAGCGAGGTGTTGAAGCCGAACAGGCGCTCCAGCACCATCTGGCCGCCCACCAGCAGCAAGCCCCCCAGCAGCACCGAGCCGGCCAGGGTGTAGCGGTGCTGGTGGCTGTGCATCAGCTGGTAGGCCATGTTGCTCACCAGCAGGCCAAAAAAGGTCACCGGCCCGACCAGCGCGGTCGAGATGGACACCAGAATGGCCACCACCACCAGCACGCCCATCACCGAGCGCTGGTAGTTCACCCCCAGGTTGATGGCCACCTCGCGGCCCAGCGCCAGCACATCGAGCAGATGGCGCTGGCGCCAGACCCAGACGCCCACCAGCGCAATAGCAGGCAGTGACAGCAGCAGCAGCGGCAGCGAGACGGTGTTGAAGTTCGCGAACAAGCGGTCCTGCAGCACGGTGAACTCGTTGGGGTCCATCACGCGCCAGACAAAGTTGTTGAGGCTGCGAAAAAAGATGCCTGCGACAATGCCTACCAGCAGCAACAGATGCAGGTTGCTGGCCTGGCCCCGGAACAACCAGACAAACAGGCTGGTGGACAGCAGCACCATCAGCCCCACATTCATGCCAAAGCGCGACAGCTCAGGGATCTGCATCGCCGCCACCCCCAACGTAAAGGCCAGCACCGACTGGATCAGCTGGAACAGCGCGTCAAAGCCCATCACCGCCGGCGTCAGGATGCGGTTGTTGGTCACCGTCTGGAACAGCACGGTGGACACGCCGATCGCAAAGGCCACCGTCCACATCGTTGCCAGCTTCTTGCCGCGCAACGGCAGCACAAAGCTCCACTCGGCCTGCACCTGGCTGGTCATGAAGTAGAGGCTGGCCAGCAGCGCCAGCGCCAGCAGCAGCCACAGGCGCCGCGCCGGTGTGCCCAGCCAGGATGCCGATGCAGGTGGGGGCGCCGCCACCGCAGGCGAGGTCGACAAAGTGTTCATCTCAGCCCCCCATGCGCTTGCGGCGCGACAGCAGCAGTGCCAGGAACATCGCACTGCCCAGCACCCCCATCACGGTGCCGATCGGTATCTCGTACGGGGCGATCACCACGCGCCCGATCAGGTCGCAGGCCAGCGCCATCAAGGCCCCCGCCCAGGCCACCCACAGCACCGATTTGCGCACGTTGTCGCCCACCACCAGCCGCACCAGGTTGGGCACGATCAGGCCGACGAAGGGAATGATGCCGACGGTGACGATCACCGAGGCGGTGACGACCGCCACCACCAGCACGCCCTGCGCCACCAGGCGCTTGTAGTTGAGCCCCAGGTTGGTGGCAAATTCCTGCCCCATGCCGGCCACCGTGAAGCGGTCGGCCGCCAGCATCGCCAGCAGCGTGATGCCCAGCGACAGCCAGAGCATTTCATAGCGGCCCTGCACGATGGCCGAGAAATCGGCCGTCATCCAGGAGCGCGCCGCCTGCATCAGGTCAAAGCGGTAGGCGATGAACGTGGTGGCCGATTCGATCACGCCCGACAGCACCAGGCCGACCAGGGGCACGATCAGCGCCGAGCGCAGCCGTATGCGGCGGAGCACCGCCAAAAACAAGGCCGTGCCCGCCAATGCAAACACTGCTGCCAGGCCCATCTTGCCGAACACCGGCATATCGGGCCACCACAGGATGCCGATCAGCATGCCCATGCCCGCCGATTCGGCCGTGCCCATCGTCGTGGGCTCGACATAGTGGTTGCGCGCCAGCATCTGCATCAGCAGGCCGGCCACCGCCATCGCACTGCCGGCCAGCAGCAGCGCCAGGGTGCGCGGCACGCGGCTGGCCACCAGCACCTGGGTGGCCAGGTCATCGTCGTTGTGGGAGAAAAGGCGCAGCAAGGTCGTCACCGACACATCGCTGACGCCCACCAACAGGCTGACAAAGGCCAGCAGCGCCAGCAAGGCGATGGCCGGCAGCACAAAAGCCAGCGGGCGCAGCGCAAGGCCGCGCCTGCCGCCTGGCACTTTCTCAATCATGGTCGTCATGCTGTGGCTCGCAACAGGGGCTGGCTCAGCAGCTCATTAAGCTTTGGAGAAGGCGTTGATCAGCTGCGTCACATCGTCATGCAGCGAGCCGGGGCTGGCATTGCCCAGCAGGTACCAGTTGGCCGAGTTCAGGTAGACGATCTGCTTTTTCTTCGCCGCCTTGGTGGCGTTGACCAGCGGGTTGTCCAGCAGCTTGGCGGCGGACGCGCCTTCGCGGCCAATGGCGGCATCGCGGTCCAGCACAAACAGCCAGTCCGGGTTGGTCTTGAGGATGAACTCGAACGAGATCGCCTGGCCATGGCCGGCCACCTTGATGTCTTTGTTCGCGGCCGGGATGCCATAGACATCGTGCAGCATGCCAAAGCGCGAGCCCGGGCCATAGGCGCTGAGCTTGCCGCCATTGGTCATCACCATCAGGCCGGTGCCCTTGTTGGCCGTCAGGCCCTTGAGCTTGTCGATATCGGCCTGCATCGCGGCCATCAGGGTCTGGGCCTGGGCTTCGTTGCCGACCATCTCGCCCAGGATCTTCAAATGCTTGAAGGCGCTGGCCACCGGCTGGGTGTTGTCCACCGTCAAGTCCAAGGTGGGCGCAATCTTGGCCAGTTCGGCCACCTTGGCCGCCGAGCGGCCACCGGCGACGATCACATCGGGCTTGAGGCCCTTCACCACCTCGTAGTTGGGCTCGAACAGGCTGCCGATGCGGGTGTAGTCCTTGCTGGCGTACTGCTCCAGCACCGGTGGGAACTTCACCACTTCGGGCACGCCCTTGACCTCGGCGCCCAGCGCGCGCAGGCAGTCGAGTGCGGCCAGATCGAACACCAGGATGGTCTTGGGCTTGACGGGGATCTGCACCGTGCCGCCCGCTTGCTGCACCGCCAGGGTCTGCTGCGCCAATGCGGAGCCTGCCGCCCAGGGCAAGGTCACCAAGGCACCCAGTTGCAGCAGCGACTGGCGGCGGTTGACGGTGGAGCGAGCGGAGCGCGACATGGAACATCCTTTGGTCGGAAAGCTGGCAGCCCCTGCATGCACCCGACCCAAGACCGTATCGCTACTTTTTTCTTGCGCCCGCAGCGGAAGCCCCAGCGGTTGATGGAATGGAAACATCGCCTGATGGATGCCAGGCTGCAGCACCCGAAGGCTTTACAGAGCTGACACATTTGCGAATCGTTCTCATTTGAATGGTAACACGCTGTTTTGTTCCCCTCGGTTTGAGGCGGGTACAAACCCTGAGGAGCATCCAGCAGTGGCCCGACTGTCCCTGATCGGACAGCCGGCCCGCAAAACTGCTGCCCCAGCGCCACGCACAAGCCCCCAGCACAGCCCAGCTTTCTACAATGGAGCCACACCCAGCCAGCCCTTCGACTCCGCAGGAGACCGGCCGCCGCATGGTGCCCTTGCCCGCGTGACTCCCCCGATAGCCCCTGCCTCCGCCTCTGCCCTGCCCGCAACCGGCCTGGTCAGCCCCCCAGCCCTTGCCGCGGACAGCGCTACCCGCCTGCCCGAGACCCGCCACACCCCGCCTCCCCGCCGTCCTGGTGAAGGCTCGGCCCTCACCGGCATCGTGCTGACAGTGTTGGCCTGCGCCTGTTTCTGCCTGCTCGATACCGGCTCCAAGTACGCTGGTGCGCTGTTGCCACTGCTGATGGCGCTGTGGCTGCGCTACATGCTGCAGTCGGTGTTCACCGTCGGCTGGGGCGTCTACCAGTACGGCGCAGGCGTGTTCCGCACCACGCATCCGCGGTTTCAGATGGCACGCGCCGCGCTGTTTTGCAGCAGCAATGCCTGCGCGATGATGAGCCTGCGCTACCTGCCGCTGGCCGAGTTCACCGCCGTCGTCGCGATGACGCCGCTGGCGATGACCCTGGTGGCGGCGCTCTGGCTCAAGCAGCCGGTCAGCCCGCTGCGCTGGGTGCTGGTGGCCATGGGCTTTCTGGGCACCGTGGTCATCATCCGCCCGGGCGGCGCCAATTTCAGCGGTGGCGCGCTGGTCTGGCCGCTGCTGCAGCTGGCGGCCAACACCGCCTACCAGATCGTCAGCAGCCAGATGGCCGGCAAGGAGCGGCCAGTGACCACGCAGATCTACACCAGCCTGCTGGCGCTGGTGCTGACCAGTGCCAGCCTGCCCTGGTTCTGGCAAATGCCCAGCACCATGGCCCTGTGGCTGGCGGCGCTGGCGATGGGCGTGGGCAGCACCATTGGCCACCTGATGCTGCTCAAGGCCTATGAGCATGCCAAGCCCGCCACGATATCGCCGTTTCTCTACAGCCAGATCCCCTTTGCCGTGTTCTCGGGCTGGCTGCTCTATGGCCATATCCCCGACCACTGGGCCGTGCTCGGCATGGTCTCGATTGCGGTGGGTGGTGCGCTGAGCGCCTGGCTGTCGGTGCGCGAATCGCGCTGATCGGGCCGCTCGCATACAGGCAAAAAAAAGCGCCACCGGCACAAGTCCGGTGGCGCCCTGGGTGTGTTGGGTCGACCGGTGCGTCAGTAGGCGGCCGCCTGGCCATCCTTGCGCGGATCGGAGCCGGCCACATAGTGCCCGCCTTCACGCAAAATCAGCTGCGCACCGCCGAACGCAAACACGCCATGGCCTTCTTCAATGGTCACCTCATGGCCCAGCGCGCGCAAGGCGGCAATCACCTGCGGGTCAAAACCCAGCTCGACGGAGACCTGGTTGCCACCCGTCACGCGCCAGCGCGGCGCGTCTGCAGCGGCTTGCGGGTTCTGGCCATAGCGCAGCACGCGCACGGCCATCTGCAGATGGCCCTGGCTTTGCATCGGGCCGCCCATCACGCCAAAGGCCATCTGCGGCGTGCCATCGGCATGCATCGCAAACGCGGGGATGATGGTGTGCGAAGGGCGCTTGCCCGGCGCCACCTGGTTGGCGTGGCCCGCCTCGGTGGTAAAGCCGGCGCCCCGGTTCTGCAGACTGATGCCGGTACCCGGCACGACCACGCCCGAGCCAAAACCCATGTAGTTGGACTGGATGAAGGACACCATCATGCCGCTCTCGTCGCAGGCCGCCAGGTAGACCGTGCCGCCCGGCTTGGGCGCGCCGTAGCGGGCAACCTGGGCCTTGCTGCGGTCGATCAGCTGGGCACGCTCGGCCAGGTAGGCGGGGTTCAGCAGGTCTTGCTGGGGGTGGACGCGCATGTGCTCGATATCGGCGTTGTACTGGGCCAGGTCGGCCAGCGCCAGCTTCATCGCCTCGATCTGCAGGTGCACGGTCTCGGCACTGTCGAGCGGCTGGTCGCCGATGCCGATGGCATCGAGCAGGCCCAGCGCGATCAGCGCGGCAATGCCCTGGCCATTGGGCGGAATCTCATGCACCACCGAGTCGCCAAAGGGCTGGGCCACCGTGCCCACCCAGTCGCAGCGGTGGGCGGCCAGGTCCTCGGTCGTCATCACGCCGCCGTTGGCCTGGCTGTGGGCCGCCATCTTTTGCGCCAGTGCGCCCCGGTAAAAGGATTCGCCCAGGGTCTCGGCAATCTCTTCCAGGGTGCGGGCATGCGCCTCGCTTTGGAACCAGCTGCCCGCCTGCGGCGCCTGGCCCTCGGGGGCAAAGCATTCCTTGAAGCCGGGCTGGTCGCCCAGCTTGGCCAGGCCCAGCGCCCAGAGCTTGGCAATCGTCGGCGATACCGCAAAGCCATGGCGCGCATAGTCGATCGCCGGTTGCGCCACTTGCGCAAAAGGCAGCTTGCCAAAGCGCTTGGACAGCTCCACCCAGCCCGAGACCGCACCGGGCACGGTGACCGCATTCCAGCCTTTTTCCGGGATGCCGCCGAGCTTGTCGAAGTACTCCGGCGTCCAGCCGGCCGGGGCGCGGCCCGAGGCGTTCAGGCCATGCAACTCCTGACCGTCCCAGACAATCGCGAAGGCATCGCTGCCAATGCCGCAGCCGGTGGGCTCCACCACCGTCAAGGTCATCGCCGCGGCCAGCGCCGCATCCACCGCATTGCCGCCCGCTTGCAGCATGCGCAGGCCCGCCTGCGCGGCCAGTGGTTGCGAGGTGCTCACCACATTGCGGCCCAGTACCGGCGAGCGCTGCGAGGCATAGGGCTGGGCCCAGTCTTTCACGGTAGTCATGTCTTGTCTTTCTGAATGCAATCGAGAGGGCAGCCGGGGCGGCACGACCGCCCCGGTCTGCTGGTGGCAACGCTTATTCGAGCGTGATGTGGTTGTCCTGGATCACCTTGGCCCAGCGGGCGCTGTCGGCCTTCACCAGGTCCGCAAACTGCGCCGGCGTGCCGGGCTTGGCCACATCGGCGCCCAGCTTGGCCAGGCTGGCCACCACCTCGGGATTTTGCACGGCCTTGTTGAAGGCGGCATTGATCCTGGCGGTCAGCTCGGGCTTGAGGCCCGCAGGCGCGTAGACGCCAAACCAGGTCACCGATGCGTAGCCGGGCAGGCCGGATTCGGCCACCGTGGGCAACTGGGTGCGCTCGGCGCTGGTGACGGCCAGCGCACGCAGGCGGCCGCTGGCCACATGGGGCATGCCGGTGGGGATGGAGTCAAACAGCATATGCACCTGGCCGGTGGCCAGATCACTGATCGACTGCGCCGTGCCCTTGTAGGGCACATGGGTCAGGGTGATGCCCGCCTGGGCCGCAAAGGCCGCGGTGTTCAGGTGCACGATGGTGCCATTGCCGCTGGTGGCGTAGTTCAGCTTGCCGGGGTTGGCCTTGGCATAGCTGATCAGCTCCTGCACGGTCTTGACCGGCAGCGCGTTCGTGACCAGCAGCACGCTGGCGGCATCGGCTACATGGGCGATCGGCGTGAAGTCCTTGTCCGCACGGTAGGCCAGCTTGGGCATCAGGTGCGGCGAGATCGCGTGGGTGCTGCTGGTGGTGAACAGCAGGGTATAGCCATCGGCCCCAGCCTTCGCGGCCTCGGCGGTGCCGATGGTGCCGCCCGCGCCCGGGCGGTTGTCGATCACCAGCGACTGGCCCAGCTCCTGCGACACCTTTTGCGCCACGACACGGGCCACCAGGTCGGTCGCGCCGCTGGGCGGGAAGGGCACGATGACACGGATCGCGCGCTCAGGCCATTGGCCGCCTTGGGCTGCGGCAAACGGGGACAGCATGGCCAGCGCCGTGCCGGCCACCAGGCCGGCGAGCAACGGCCGGCGGCCTGGCATGCGAGAAAGAAGAGAAGGGGTAGTTGGCATGGTGGTGAGCGAGTTGCATAACATCTGCGAAGCACTCTGCGCTTGTGGCGCGGGCCAGAACAAACCGGTTCTTGTGCGCCCACAGCGGGTGTGCCATGCGCGCGGGGGCAAAGGCGCCTGCGTGAAGCCTTGCATATTAAAAGCCTGTGACAGCAGGCGCCACCACCGATTTGGCAAGGTAGGTTTGCCGATACGGCAATGGGTTTATGCTTAGACCATTCATTTGCGCAATACCACCATGCCCCACCGCCCTCCCACCCATCTACAGGACACCGCGCTGCGCTACTTCCATGAGGTGGTGCAGTGCGGCTCGGTCAGCGCCGCATCGCTGCGCCTGCATGTGGCCAGCTCGGCCGTCAGCCGCCAGATCAGCGGGCTGGAGGCCCAGCTGGGCACGGCACTGTTCGAGCGCCATGCGCGGGGCATGCAGCCCACGGCGGCCGGGCAGATCCTGGCCGAGCTGGCGCGCCGCATCAGCCTCGATGCCGAGCAGGCCATCGATGCCATCCATGCGCTCGACAGCCTGCGCGCCGGCCTGGTGCGCATCGCCACCTCCGATGCCTTTGCCAATGAGCTGCTGCCCCAGGCCTGCGTGGCCTTCCAGCGCCGGCACCCGGGCCTGCGCTTTGAGGTGAGCATGGTGCCGACCTTGCAGGTCTCGGCCAAGCTGCTGGCCGGCGAGGCCGATATTGGCCTGCGCTTCAGCATGTCCCCGCTCAAGAACATTGCCGTGGTGCACCGCCAAAGCGCACCGGTGCTGGCCGTGTTGCCGCCCGGCCATGTGCTGGCGCGCCAGGCATCGCTCACGTTGGCCGAGCTGGCCCGGCATCCGCTGGCCCTGCCACCGGCCGAGACGGCGATCCGCCAGATGATCGACCTGGCCTGCAGCCGCCAGGGCCTGCAGCTGGACCCGGTGCTGACCACCAACCATGCCAAGACCTTGCTCCATTTTGCGGTGCATGGCGGCGGTGTCACCGTCTCCAGCGAAGTGGGGGTGCGCCATATGCTGGCAGCGGGCAGCCTGGTCGCCCGCCCCTTGACCGATGCCGGCCTGGACCTGCGCGACATCGAGGTGCAAACCCTGGCGGGCCGCCAGCTGCCCGCCGCGGCCCAGGCCTTTTTGGCGCTGCTGGTGCAGGAGCTGCAGGCGATGCCGGGCCCGCGCTGAGCGCTGTCTTACAGACCCAGCTGCTTGCGGAACGCCTGCGCCTGGCTGAAATGCCCATTGCCGATGAACGGCACCGGCGGGCGCAGCGCTGACAGCGGCGAGGGGTGGTTGCTGGTCAGCACCAGATGGCCCCGGTCCAGCGGGATCAGCGCACGCTTGCTTTGCGCATGGCTGCCCCAGAGCATGAAGACCACCGGCTTGTCCCCCTCGGCCACCTGGCGGATGATCGCATCGGTGAGCAGCTCCCAGCCCTTGCCGCTGTGGCTGGCGGCCTGGCCCTCTTCCACCGTCAGGCAGGTGTTGAGCAGCAATACGCCATGCGTGGCCCATTTGACCAGGCTGCCACCTGGATCGGGGAAAGGCGGGAACGGCACGCCCAGGTCGCGCTGCATCTCCTTGAAGATGTTCTGCAGCGACGGGGGCAGGCGCACCCCCGGGGCGACGGAAAAAGCCAGGCCCTCGGCCTGCCCGCGCCCGTGGTAGGGGTCTTGCCCGAGGATGACCACGCGCACGCTCTCGGGCGGGGTCAGGCGCAAGGCGCGCAAAGGCTCGGGCGGGAAGATCACCGCCCCGGCGTCCAGGCGCTGCTGCAGGTACTGCGACAGCTGCTGGCCCTTGAGGCTGTCAAAGAATTGGTCCACCGTGGCTTGCCAGCCGGCAGCAACCTGGTGGTCATGGAGCGCTTCAGATGTCAGTTGCATGCCCGCATTGTGCACGCTGCGCGGGCGCCGCTGGGCTATCGCCCTTTGCATTCGGCTTGCAGCGTAGACAGCGCTGCCGGGTTGAGCAGCGCCACCAGCCCACAGGCGAGGGCGCCCTGCCAGTGCACATAGTCATGCCCCGTGCTGTGCTCCCGCTGGGTCACCGGGTAGCCTTGGGTCCGCAGCACATCGCCCAGTTCACGGCTGGTCTCCAGAATGCCTGCCTGCCCGCCGCGTGCGCTTTCATAGCGGCCCGCATCCAGGTAGAAGCGAACGTTCTGGCGGGGCGCTGCCGCCCACCAGCGCGCCATCGCATTGGGCGCTTCGGCCTCCGGCGCCCACCAGTAGGAACCGGACAGGCTCAGCACATTGCCAAAGCGTTCCGGATGGCGCAGCGCCATATAGCTCGATGCCAGGCCGCCATAGCTGGAGCCGGCAATCACCGTGCGTGCGGCGGGCACATCCAGCCCCTGCGTGGCCAACCAGGGCATCAGCTGCAGCCCCATGAAATCGGCAAATGCCGGGTTGGGCGGCAGCTCGGTATTGCGCAGTTCGCTGCTGGCATTGGCCACCAGCACCACGGCCGTGGCCGGGATCAAGCCCTGCGCCTGCAGCCGCTCAACGATCTGCGGCGTGGGCACCTGGCGCAGATAGGCATGGGCATCGAACAGCACCAGCAAGGCGCGCTGGTCCTGCGGGGTCTGGGCCCAGCCCGCAGGGCGGTAGATCCAGACATCGCGGCCATGGCCCAAGGCCGCCGAATGCAGCCAGTGGCGCTGCAGATCGCCCGGCAACGGCCCGTTGGCCGGCTGCGACCAGGGCTGCGCCGGCGCATCGGGCAGCTGCAGCACCGAGCGGCCCTGGTATGGGTCCACCGCTGCAGCGCCATCTTCCGACGCGGCCCAGCTGCGCGGGTTCAACGGGTCGCGCTGCAAGGTCGCCAGAATGCTGCGGCGCTGCTCGGTCGCCGTGCCGTCGATGCCGGGGACATCGGGCGCCATGCCATAGCTCAGGCGCGCATCGCTGGGCATCACAAAGCTGCTCCACCACACATCCGAGCGGCCCAGGCGCTGCAGCGATTCATGGTTGCCCGAGGGGCTGCCGAACAGGCGCACGCTGTGCTGCGCGCCGCGCCACAGAAAAGTCACCAGCCGCTCCTGGCCGCTCCAGGGCTCCACCAGCGGCGTTCCGCGCTGGGCCATCTCCTGCCAGAACGCATCAGTGGCGCCGCCACGCTCCAGATCGTGCGCCAAGGCCTGCAGGCGCGGGCTTTGCAGCGGCTTGCTGGGCAAGGCCACCGGCGGGCCGGCACGTGGGGCCCAGGCGCGTTGGATCTCTAGGCGGTAGTGGCCTGCGGCCGCCTGCGCAGGCAACTGGCCGGCCTCCGCGCTGCTGCTGGCATAGGCCACCGCCGGCTGCGCATTCCAGTGCAACAGCAACTGCTCGCCCGCCTGGGCCTGCCAGGTGATGCCCTCGCCCACGCCATCACTGCGCAGCAGGCGGCGCAGATGCCGGCCTGCCGCATCTTGCAGATCCAGCTGCACACCACGGCCATCGACCTCCGCGCGCACCACGCTGCCGGCGGGCACCTGCAGCGCGTCGAGCTGCCAGCGCTGCTCTGCGCCAGGGGCCAACTGGCCTTGCACCGTCTGCCCGATGCGCAGCAGCTGCGCAGGCGCTGGGCGCTCGGGTGCGCTGGCGCAGCCGCCCAGCACGGTCAGCCCCAGCGCTGTACTGGCAGCGAGCCCGCGCAGACGCGATGGTGGTAGGACAAAGGCGCTGGGCGCTTGGGGAGCATGGCGATCATGGATACTCATGGACAAACAACGGCAAACAGGCCGGCGGCCCTTGCTGGGCATGGGGCCGCTGGCCGGGGAAGAAGGGAAAGAGGCGAAGAAAAAACCCACTCCTAAAATGTAGAAATGGGAATTATTCGCAATTGATACTAGCACAGCGCCTGCGCTGCCAGACCCACCAACTTGCTTGACGAGCCATGCCCTACCGACGATACCCCTGGACCCCGGCCCTCGCCGCGGCCTGCTTGCTGTGCAGCCTGGCCGCCGGCGCGCAGACCGCCAGCAGCGAAACCAGCACCACCGAGCGCGAGATTCAATCGCTGTTCAAGGCCTTGCAGCAGTCGGGCTGTGAATTTTCCCGCAATGGCCAGTGGTACAGCGCCAGCGAGGCCAGCGCGCATTTGCAGCGCAAGTACAGCTACCTGCAAAAAAGAGATTTGGCGCCCACGGCCGAGGCCTTTATTGCGCGCGCGGCCAGCCAAAGCAGCATGTCGGGCAAGCCCTATCTGGTGCGCTGCCCGGGCCAGCCGGAAGTGCGCAGCCAGCAATGGTTTGAGGCCCAGCTGGCCCAGGCACGCACGGCGCAGTAGCGGCATTGCGCCGCTACTCGTTTTTTCTTAGCTGCTTTGCTTAAACGAACAGCTTGGCCAGTGCTTCGCCCGGTTCATCGGCGCGCATAAAGGCCTCGCCCACCAGGAAGGCGTGGATGCCGGCATCGCGCAAGGTCTTGACATCGTCCGGGCTGGCAATGCCCGACTCGGTCACCAGCAGGCGGTCGGCAGGCACCTGCTTTTGCAGATCCAAGGTGGTCTGGATGCTGACTTCAAACGTGCGCAGATCGCGGTTGTTGATGCCAATCAGCGGCGTCTTGAGCTTGAGCGCACGCGCCAGCTCGGCGCCGTCATGCACCTCGACGAGCACAGCCATGTCCAGGCTGCGTGCAATCTGTTCCATCTCGGCCATCTGGGCGTCGTCCAGGCAGGCGGCGATCAGCAGCACGCAGTCAGCGCCCATCGCGCGGGATTCATAGATCTGGTAGGGATCGACCATGAAATCCTTTCGCAGCACCGGCAGCAAGGTGCTGGCGCGGGCCTGCTTCAGAAAATCCGGCTCGCCCTGGAAGAACTGGCGGTCGGTCAGCACCGACAGGCAGGCGGCGCTGGTCTTGCCATCGCCCACCATATAGCTCTGGGCAATGTCGGCCGGGTCAAAATCGGCACGGATCACGCCCTTGCTGGGACTGGCCTTTTTCACCTCGGCGATCACCGCGGCCTGGCCTTGGGCGATCTTGGCGCGCAGCGCGCCGACAAAGTCACGGGTCAGCACACGGCTTTCGGCGTCGCGGCGCATCACCTCGAAGGGGCTGCGCTTCTTGGCCTCGGCCACTTCGATGCGCTTGGCCTCACAGATTTTTTTCAGAATATCGGACATGTGTTTTCCTTGGTTGGGAGGCCGGCTCAGGCGGCAAGCCGGCGCGTCAGGGCCACCAGGTCCTGCAGCTTTTGCAAGGCCGCGCCGCTGTCGATCGCAGCGCGGGCGCGCTGCAGGCCGTCTTCGATCGAGCTGGCCACATTGGCCGCATAGAGTGCCGCACCGGCGTTGAGGCAGACGATATCGCGTGCGGGGCCTTGCTCGCCTTGCAGGATGCCCATCAGCATCGCCTTGGACTGTTCGGCATTGTCGACGCGGAACGCGCGCGTGCCCACCATTTGGATACCGAAGTCTTCCGGATGGATCTGGTACTCGCGCACCACGCCGTCCTTGAGCTCGCCCACCAGGGTGCTGGCGCCCAGGCTGATCTCGTCGAGGCCATCACGGCCATAGACGACGATCGCATGCTCGGCGCCCAGGCGCTGCAGCGCGCGCACCTGGATACCGACCAGGTCCTCGTGGAAGACGCCCATCAGGATATTGGGCGCACTGGCCGGGTTGGTGAGCGGGCCCAGGATGTTGAAGATGGTGCGCACGCCCAGCTCCTTGCGGACTGGGGCCACGTTCTTCATCGCCGGGTGGTGGTTGGGCGCAAACATGAAGCCAATGCCCACCTCGGCAATGCTCTGGGCGATCTGCTCGGGGCTCAGCTGGATGTTGACACCCAGCGCTTCCATCGCATCGGCACTGCCCGATTTGCTGGAGACGCTGCGCCCGCCATGCTTGCTGACCTTGCCACCGGCAGCGGCAATGACAAACACCGAGCAGGTCGAGATGTTGAAGGTGTTGGCACCATCGCCACCGGTGCCGACGATATCGACCAGATGCTGGCGATCGGCCACATGGACCTTGTTGGAGAACTCGCGCATCACCTGGGCGGCAGCGCTGATCTCGCCAATGGTTTCCTTCTTCACGCGCAGGCCGGTCAGGATGGCGGCAGTCATCACCGGGGAGAGCTCGCCCTGCATGATCATGCGCATCAGGTGCAGCATCTCGTCGTGGAAGATTTCGCGGTGCTCGATGGTGCGCTGCAGCGCTTCTTGGGGAGTAATCGACATGGAGTTTCTCGCTGTATCAGGGGTCAGGCGCCGGGCTTGTCGGTCAGCGCCAGCTTGAGGCCAAAGCCAATGAACATGGCGCCGGCCGTGCGGTCCAGCCAATGCAGGCGCTGGCGCAAGCCGCCCGCGCGCCGGGCCATTCCGGCACCCATCCCCACCCAGAGCATATTGACGGGAATGGCGTTCAGGTTGAAGAGCAGGCCCAGCGCGGCAAAGGCCAGGCTCTTGTGGGCGTAGTCCGCGGCGATGAACTGCGGAATAAAGGCCAGAAAGAAGATGGCGACCTTGGGGTTGAGCACGTTGGTCCAGAAGCCGCCCCAGAAGATGCGCGCCAGACGGGTGCCCGGCTCTGCCAGAGCCGTTGCGTTACCGGCAGGCGACAGCGGCTTGCTGTTGTTTTTGCTGCGCAGCATCTGCACACCCATCCACAGCAGGTAGGCCGCGCCCAGCCACTTGAGCACGCCAAAGGCAGTGGCCGAGGCGGCCAGCAATGCGCCAACACCCAGCGCAGCAGCCGTCACATGCACCATGCAGCCAGCGGTGATACCGGCGCTGGCCACCAGGCCGGCACGCCAGCCCTGGCGCGCTGCATGGCTGAGCATGTAGAACACGTCCGGGCCCGGGGTGAGGTTGAGCAGCCAGCCAGCTGCGATGAACATCAGCAACTGGTGCAGCTCGATCATCAGCGCTGCTCCAGAAAGTTCTTCAGCATCGCATGGCCATGCTCGGTCAGGATGCTCTCAGGGTGGAACTGCACGCCCTGGATCGGCAGGCTCTTGTGGCGCACGCCCTGGATTTCGCCATCTTCACTGGTGGCGGTCACTTCCAGGCAATCGGGGCAGCTGCTGCGCTCGATCACCAGCGAGTGGTAGCGGTTGACGGTGAATTGCGCCGGCAGACCGGCAAACACGCCTTCTTGCGTGGTCGTGATCACGCTGGTCTTGCCATGCATTTGCTGCACGGCACGCACCACCTTGCCGCCAAAGGCCGCGCCAATGGCCTGGTGGCCCAGGCATACGCCCAAAATAGGCAGCTTGCCGGCAAAGTGCTGGATTGCCGCGATGGAGATACCGGCTTCGGCCGGCGAGCAGGGGCCGGGCGAGATGACCAGCCAATCGGGCTGGTGGGCAGCGATGGCCTCGAGCGAGGTTTCGTCATTGCGCACCACCACGACCTCGACCCCCAACTCACCGAAGTACTGCACGATGTTGTAGGTGAAGCTATCGTAGTTATCGACCATCAACAGTTTTTTCATCGTCACTCCCGGGGTTTGCCGCCCGCTTGCAAGCGGGCCAGTTCGCGGTGTTCGTAGGCGATGTAGGCTTCCATCATCGCGCGGTAGATAGCCTCGATCACATCGGGTTGGCCGCCTTCGAGCGCCGCGCGTTCGCGCACGCGGCTGACGATGGTCTCGATGCGCTCTTCATCACGCACCAGCTCGGGGTTGTTCTTGACCTTGGCAGCCTGGGTCATGTAGCCGCCGCGCTCCACCAGCAGGGGCACCAGGATGTCGTCGAGCGCATTCACATTGCGGCGCACGTCGGCCATGGTGTTGCAGTCTTCTACTTTGTCGATAGCGCGGGTCATTCCAGTCCTTCCTCAACGAGTTCGGCCGCGCGCAGCAGTGCGCGGGCCTTGTGTTCGGTCTCTTTCCATTCCAGCTCGGGCACCGAGTCGGCGACCACGCCAGCCGCCGCCTGCACATAGAGCATGCCGTCCTTGATGACGCCGGTGCGGATCGCAATGGCCAGGTCCATGTCGCCGGCAAAGCTCAGGTAGCCGCAGGCACCACCATAGATCCCGCGCTTGACCGGCTCGAGCTGGTCGATGACTTCCATCGCATGCACCTTGGGCGCACCCGACAGGGTGCCGGCCGGAAACGTGGCCTTGAGCACGTCCATGCTGGTCATGCCGTCCTTCAGAATGCCCTCGACATTGCTGACGATGTGCATCACATGGCTGTAGCGCTCCACCGCGAAGGCCTCGGTCACCTTGACGGAGCCGGTCTTGGCAATGCGGCCGATGTCGTTGCGCGCCAGGTCGATCAGCATCACGTGCTCGGCGCGCTCCTTGGGGTCGTTCACCAGCTCCTGCTCGGTGGCCTTGTCCTTTTCCGGCGTTGCAGCGCGCGGCCGCGTGCCGGCCAGCGGGCGGATGGTGATCTTCTGCCCTTCCTCGACCTGCTCCTGGCGCACCAGAATCTCGGGGCTGGCCCCTACCACCTGGAAATCACCAAAGTGGTAGTAGTACATATAGGGGCTGGGGTTGAGCGAGCGCAGCGCGCGGTACAGCGACAGCGGGTTCTCGGTGTAGCGCTTCTGGATGCGCTGGCCCACCTGCACCTGCATGAAGTCGCCGGCGGCAATCATCTCCTTGGCCTCCAGCACAGCCTGGAGGTAATCGGCCTTGGCAAAGCTGCGCTCGGAGGGGTAGCTGTCACCGGCCTTGATTTGCGGCACGCTGACCGAGTAGCGCAACTGCTCCTTGAGCTGGCGCACGCGCTTCTTGGCCTTGGAATAGGCCTCGGCCTCGGCCGGGTTGGCATAGACGATCAGGTAGAGCTTGCCCGAGAGGTTGTCGATGACGGCGACCTCTTCGCACTGCAGCAGCAGGATGTCGGGCGTGCCCAGGGTGTCGGGCGGGCAGCTGTTCTCGAGCTTTTTCTCGATGTAGCGCACCGCGTCATACCCGAAATACCCCGCCAGACCACCGCAAAAGCGCGGCAGACCGGGCGACAGCGCGACCTTGAAGCGCTTTTGGTAGTCGGCAATGAAATCCAGCGGATTGCCTGCATGGGTCTCGACCACCTGGCCATCGGTCACCACCTCGGTGCGGGCATCGGCGCCAAAACCGCTGGCGCGCAGCAGGCTGCGGGCAGGCAGGCCGATAAAGCTGTAACGGCCAAAACGTTCGCCTCCGACCACGGATTCGAGCAGAAAGCTGTGCTTGCCGTCGTCATGCGTGTGGCAGAGCTTGAGGTACAGGGAGAGAGGGGTTTCCAGATCCGCAAACGCTTCTGCGACCAGAGGAATGCGGTTGTAGCCTTGGTTGGCCAGACTTTTGAATTCGAGTTCGGTGATCACGAAGAACCATCCCCAGCTTGAGCAGCGCACGCTGGATGTGTGCGTATCGTGCGCTGCAGTTCATCTTTGGTGGGCTGGCCTTGCAACCAGCCCTCGGGCGCACGCTGGGGCGTGTTACCCAGCGGCAATCAAACAGGCATAGATACAGGCTTACGCCAGGGCCAAGCTCCCCGGTCGGAACGACCTGTAATGACTGCGTGATGGATGAACATGGCGCCTAGTGTAGCAAACGAAACCACAAACGACGGTGTAAAAACCAGAAAACCGGGGATTTCAGCGCGGCAAGCCCGCCGCCGTCCCCTGCCCGGTCTGCAGACTGCCCCGCTGCAGCCGCTGGTGCTGGCAGCGCCTGGGCTGCAAAGCGCCCACCAAGGTATCGACGACCTGCTGCGCCTTGGCCGAGTTGTCGCCCGAGAAGTTGCAGACGTAGACATCGAGCGTGACATGGCCCAGCTCCGGCCAGGTGTGGATCGCCACATGCGACTCGGCCAGCAAAACCACGCCGGTCACACCACCGGGCTGGCCGTTATGGCCGGGAAACGGCACCCAGCTGTCATGCATGCGCGTCAGCCCCGCATCGGCCACCGCCTGGTTGCACAGCGCAGCGAGCGCCTGCGCATCGACCAGCCAGGCCGCTGGGCACTGGCAGTCATACAGGTCGGCGGTCAGGTGCAGTCCGTCCACAGAAAGCGGCCTCAGGCCTGCAGTTCGCTGAGCGCATCGACATAGCCGGCCGCTGCCACCTGGCGGATCGGCTGGCCGTGGTTGTAGCCATAGCTGACCAGCACCACCGGGCAGCCGGCGTTGTGCGCTGCCTCGGCATCGTTGCTGCTGTCGCCCACCATCAAGGTCTGGGCCGGCTTGCTGCCCAGCGCCTCGCAGGTCTTGAGCAGCGGCAGCGGATCGGGCTTCTTGCGCTCGAACGAGTCACCGCCAAACACATGGTCAAAATAGCCGCGCAGCCCCTTGGCGCGCAGCAGCGGCTCGGCAAACGACAGCGGCTTGTTGGTCAGGCAGGCCATCTTCAGCCCCTTGGAGCGCCATTGCGCCAGCCCCTTCTCCACCCCGTCATACACGCGGGAGAAGCGGCCATTGATCGCCAGGTAGTGGTGCTGGTAGCGCTCCCAGGCCTGGGCATAGCGGTTGTCGATCTCGGTGGCCGGCACTGGCTGGCCGCTCGCTTGGTGCACCTGGGCCAGCACATGGTTCAGCACCGCGCGCAGCAGATGCTCCGACCCCTTGCCCACCATCGGCTCGATGGTCTGCACATCGATCGCCGGCAGCTGCAGATCCGCCAGCATGCGGTTGAGCGCCTCGGCAAAGTCCCCCATGGTGTCGACCATGGTGCCGTCCAGGTCGACGATGACGGCTTCGCAGCGCTGCAGGGTTTTGTTTACATCAGTCATGACACATTCTTTCGGGCCCAGCCGGCGATTGTGCCGCAGATCCCGATCAGCTGATGCCGCATTGAATGCGGTCCGCCGCTTGTCGCACGCGGATAGCCACTTGTCGTCCAGCACCCCTTATTTGCAAAGTATTACTTATGATTCATTTCATGAATTATGGGCATTCGTCACTGCAGCGGCGGGCATCTGGCTTTACCGCGATAGAGCTTTTGGTGGTCATTGCCATCGTGGCGGTTCTCGCGTCGCTGGCAGCACCCAGCTTCAAGGGTTTGATGGAGCGCTGGCGGGTACGCAGCGCTGTGGAAGATCTGCAATCCACGCTCTACTTCGCACGCTCTGAAGCCATTCGGCGTGCAGGGGATGTCGTCATCGTCAAAAAGGCCAATGGCAGTGACTGCACGGCTGCGAGCGCTGATGCGCAATGGGGCTGCGGCTGGCTGGTATTTCCGGATGTCAATCGCGACGGCTCACAAAGCGGTGATGCCGAAACGACGCTCCGGCAGACCAATGCATCTCCCCGCACGGAGATTGAAGTGAGTGCTGCGGGCACCACGATGACCGGCAAGATCCGTGTGGATCGGTGGGGGAGTTTCAGCAATAACGGCGCCTCTGCGCTCACTTTTCGCGCTTGGCCGCAAGGTTCGAGCAGCAGCAATTCCGCAGCCCAGACCCTATGCATCCAGGCCGGTGGCTTGATCAGGCGGTTGAACTCAGGGACTGCAAGCTGCTCCTGACCCTGCTTTTCCAACCTCGCTCAGCGCATGCAGCGCTTGCGAGCTCAGACACAGAAAGAAGTCCTATGCGCCGGTTGACGAGAATCTCTGCCGCACCCCGCCGCCAACGCGGCATCAGCTTGCTGGAATCGCTGATTGCCCTCGTGGTTGCCGCGCTGGGCATTCTGGGCATCGTGGGCGTGCAGTTGCGCACCCTCAGCGACACGCAGACCAGCGTGCGCCGAGAGCAGGCGATCCGGCTCATTGAGGACCTGAGTGAGCGTATGAAGGTCAATCCCAATGCGATGGCCAACATGAGCAGTTATATCAGTGGATGGGACGACACCTCTACGCCCAGCAAGATTTGCAGCAATGTCGTCTGCACAGGAGCAGAGCTCGCTGCCTACGATGTATCGCAGTGGAAAGCATTTCTCCAGGAGCGAATGAAGGGAGATGCGAACCTGTTTGTTGCCGCTGGCGAAGACGTCGCCGCCAACCGGCGTCAGTTAGGCGTGATGATCCGCTGGCGCGAAAACGAGAGAAAAGGCGCCGACAGCGACTACCGCTCGGCCATCAACGCCGCTGCCGATAGTGGAGCTACTGTGACCTGCGCAGAAGGCTATACCTGCCATCTGCAGTACATCCCCGTCAGCGCCCGCTGCGCCCCCTATAAGGGCACCAGCACAGCTCGTTATTTCTGCCCAGGTACCTGATATGCCTCACAAAACACCTCATGGTTTGCAGATGACGCCTGCAGCCAGCGCCTCTTACATCGCAACGCGCAGCAGACAAAGCGGCCTCACACTGGTGGAGCTGATGGTGGGCGTAGCCATTGGGCTGATGGTCGTGGCGGTAGCAGGGGGCGCGCTGATGGTGTCTCGTGGCACTTCGGGCACGGTCAGCGACGCCAGTGCGCTGCAGCAGCAGGCTGGCTACGCCTTTCGCGTGATCGGTCAGCAGCTGCGGCAATCGGGCTCGCTGTATCTCAACCTCAATGCCTCCAAAAATACCAGCACGGACATTGACCGGTATGCGTTGCCAGTGGCTTTCGAGGCCAAGGCCACTTCTTCCACTCCAGGAAGGGCTTTTTCCCCGGCGACCGACACCATCAGCGGTACAAACACCACGCTCAACCTGGGGTACCGGCGTTACAAGGAGCCGGTCTACCCCGTCAACGACACGTCCCCCGCTACGCAGTCGCTGTCACGCGATTGCCAAGGCGGTCCGCAAGACTCGGACACCGCGGACAACAACAGCTTCATGCGCATTTCCAGCGCGTTTGCACTCAACGCCAACAATCTGGTCTGCACCGGCACCACCGGTACGACCCAACCAGTGATTGGCAATGTGGCCAACTTCCGTGTTCGGTATTTGCGAATGACCGATACCGCCAGCGGCGCCCCCAAGATCCAGTATGTCAATGCTGCCGCCGTAGGCACCAACTGGGGGCAGGTCACCGGGGTGGAGGTCTGTCTTGTTCTGTATGGCAACGAACCCATGAACCTGCCCTCGGGAAACGACAGCGCCACCTATACCGACTGTGATGGAACCACCTCGGTGGACTACACCAGCGCCTCCTCCACCGACATGAGCGGCAGCGCCATTGGAGCGGCCCGTGCCCAACGCATGCACATGGTGTTTCGCAGTGTCTACCAATTGCGCAGCCAGGGGCTGATTGGCAATGTGCTGTAACCCGAACCAAGAGCCCTAACCATGCAAGGCAGATTCTTCATTCGCGACCAACGCCCACCGCTCCGCCAGCAACGCGGCGTGGCCCTGTTCGTCGTCATCATCTTTGTCATGCTGTCGATGCTGCTGGCCCTGTGGTCGGCGCGCACCTCCCTGTTTGGAGAAATGATGGTCAGCAATGATGCGGATTACCAGCGCGCCTTCGAGGCCGGACAAGCGCTGCTGCAGGACGCGGAGCTGGACATCCGCAATGAAAATGCCGACGGCTCCGTGTGCAGTGGTACGGGTGATGTCTGCCGCCAAAGCACCGCAGACCAGATTCCATTGGAGGCGCCGTCGGTGGGCAAGCTGCTGGCCACGCTGGACAGCCAAGCCTACAAATGCCGCAATGGCCTGTGCACCAAACGCCAAGGCAACCAGGATTTTTGGAACAACACGGATGCAAGCCGTGGCGTCACCCTGGCACAGATGACCAGCACCCCCACGGGCGGCGCACCCATTGGTGCGCGCTATGGCCAATACACCGGCGCCAAGCTGGGCAATGCCAGCAACCCGGCCAATCCCATCCTCGCAGACCGCAGTGCTGCCAACCGCGGTGGCTGGTACTGGATCGAGGTGCTGCCTTATGACGAGAGCAGCAAGAACTCGAATTTGATCGTCGCCGAAGACAGTGCCGGCAACAGCATGGTGGCCAATAACTTTTTGGCGCTCAATATGATCCCGAATGTCGTCTATCGCATCACCAGCCTGGCTTATGGGCGAAAGCCCAATACGCAGGTGGTCCTGCAGCAGACCTATGCACGCCAGCGGCTCAAGGACTGAGCTCACCACTCTGGATCTTCAACGCTTTGACAGCAGGACGCTGGCCTGATGGCCATGCTGGCTGAAACCAACTATTCGCACTACCGACAGGAGGCGCTGTGGCTTACAACAACACCCCCCAATTCCGCAAACATCTGCTGGCCTTGGCCGCATGCGCTGCACTGGCACCACACAGCAGCTGGGCCCTGGAGCTGGCCAGCGGGCCGCCTGGCACCAAGGAGCCTTATGTGGCTCCCAATATCATCATCTCTATCGATGATTCGGGCAGTATGCAGTACCGGCTGGATCGGGAAAACCAAACGGGAGCCAGCAATACGCAGGTGCCCAATGCCGATGGCTCCTGGCCCGTGTCTGCACGGCGTATCAATGTGCTGAAGTACGCACTCATCGGTAACGGCGGCAGCGGTGGCGTGTTGCGCGATACGTCCCTGCTGCCTGACGGCAAGGTGCGCATGTCCTGGCAGGCCATGTGGAACAACGGCAATGCATCTGGCGCCGACAGTGTCGACAGCACCACGATGAAGACCAATTCGATGCGCGTGCTGAACACCAGCCACCGCGACAACCTGATCAGCTTTATCAATGGACTGAGCGCCGTCAACGGCACGCCATCGCACAAGATGTTCTCGCAGGCCGATGGCTACATGCGGCGACCTCTATCGACCAACAGCCCCTGGGCGTCGGTGCCTGGCACGACGGGATCGCCTTACCTGGCCTGCCGCCGCAGCTACCACATCATCATGACGGACGGACGCTGGAACAGTACCGCCACCAAACCTGCCCAAACGGACAACACGACCAACCTGACCTTGCCGGACGGCACGGTCTACGGCGGCACCACAGCCGCCGACCGCGCCAAGAGTGCTTTGTACCGTGATGCATTTGACTATACGCTGGCGGACTGGGCCTTCTACAGCTGGGCAGTGCCACCGCATACCACGGGCTGGACGGGCACCATGCAGCCCACTTCCGACTACCGCAAAGCGCCCGCCACCGAGACGTTCACCAATGGCAGCACCACCGCCACCTTGGACCGTTATTGGAACCCCCGCTACAACCCTGCCACCTGGCCGCACATGGTGACCTACACGATTGGCTTCAGTGCGCTGTCCTACACCTGGAAGCAGACCTACAACGAGGCCAAGTACAACATCAGCGCTTCGTCCAGCATGGTGCCTTTTGGCTATGACGGCAGCTTCCCCGACCTGGTCAATGGCACCAAGACCTGGCCCGATATGAATAGCGGCGGGGAAGAAGTCCGCGCACTGGATCTGTGGCACTCGGCCATCAACGGCCGGGGCCGCTTCTACGCGGTGCAAAAAGGTGAAGACCTGGAGAAGGCCTTCCGCGAAATCTTTGGCCAGATCAACACGCAGACCGATGCCGATCTGACCTCGTCTGTCAGCAGCGGCTCAAACGCGGCGCGCTACGACGTGGCCACCTTCACAGCAGGCTACCAGCCCGATTCCAGCTGGAAGGGCTATGTGGCGGCCCGAACGGTGAGTAAGAGCGGCACCAGCACACCAGCCTGGGAAAACAAAACGACCGCCGACCTGCTCGATGCGTTGACCGGCGTGACGAACCGCTTGATTCTGGGGTGGAGTGACCAGTGGGTCACCAAGACCAGCACGACATCGGGTGACAAGGGCGGTGTCCAGTTCAAGTGGGCCAGCGACCAGACCTACCTGAGCACCGCACAGAAAGCCAAGATCGGGCTGGCCAGTGCCACGCCCATCGCCACCAGCGGTGAGAGCATTGTGAACTTCATCCGAGGTGATCGCACCTTGGAAGGCTCGGACACCACCGGCTACACCACCGCCAAGCCATTCCGCGAGCGCAAGAGCCGCCAAGGCGATATCATCAACTCCGGCGTCTGGTACACCGGCGCCCCCTCAGGCACCTATGCGCTGCAAGGCTACAGCAGCTTTGTGCAAGCGCAGAAAGACCGCGTCCCCATGGTGTATGTCGGCGGCAATGATGGCATGCTGCATGGCTTCTCCGCGACCGATGGCTCGGAGAAGCTGGCGTACATCCCCAATGGCGCTTTGACATCGCTCAAGAACCTGGCGAGCTCGGGCTATACCCACCAGTATTTTGTCGATGGCTCACCGATGACGGGTGATGTGGAGCTCGGAGGCGTCAGGGAAACCACGCCCGGCAACCAGGCTTACATTGCAGACTGGCGCACCCTGCTGGTGGGCACGATGGGGGCCGGCGGCAAAGGCTACTTTGTGCTGGATGTGACCAATCCCGCAGCCGGCAGCACCTCCAGCGCTCCCAGCTTTACGGCAGCCAATGCCAACACCCTGGTACGCCTGGACCGTACCCGTGGCGTGGCTGACCCTCTGGATTGCACCGCGCTGACCGGAGCGCAACGCACTGCCTGCATTGCCACCGCAGAAGAGGACCGCGACATTGGCCACATCACGGCCAAGCCAGTGATGGATGAAACGGACTTCCTGCGCACCACACAAATCACCCGCATGAACAACGGCCGCTGGGCAGCGGTAATGGGCAATGGCTACAACAGCACCAACCAGCGCCCGGTGCTGCTGATCCAGTACCTGGACAAGGGCCAGGAGCTGGTTCGCATTCCAGTGACAACCGCCACCGCCGGCACCGGCAATGCCAATGACAACGGCCTGTCAGCCCCGCGCTTGATCGACCTGAACGGCGATGGACGCATCGACATCGCCTATGCGGGCGACAACCTTGGCAATATCTGGAAATTCGACCTGACCAGCGATGTTGCCAGCGAATGGAACGTGGCCTTCAGCGGCTCTCCGCTGTTCACCGCGCGTGGTCCCTCGGCCCTCAGTTCCTCCGCCCGCACCAATGTCCAGCCGATCACGGTGGCACCCACGGCGCGCGCCAATGACCGGGTCAAGGAGGTGACCCAGACCGATGGCACAAAGAAAACCGTACCTGTGGGCGGCATGATGGTCGCCTTTGGCACCGGCCGCAATGTCAGCCGCAATGACCCCAGCGATGTGCTGGTACAAAGCATCTATTCGGTGCTGGACAACACGCGCTACCGGGTAAGAAAAACGGAAGGATCCAGCCAATGGCTGGAAGTGCATCCCGGCAAGCCCTGCACGTCCTCTGCGCCTGCGGAATGTCTGGCAGTGCCGGCACCCGCTGCCTTGGGTACGGGCGTGACCACTGCAGGGCTGGCCAAACGGTCAATCGCCGAGCTCAACATCGCCGGAGGCGTGGGCGGCCGCGTGGACGAAGTGGACACGCTCGACAAGACCACCTGGGGCACCACCTACAACGGCTGGTACATGGACCTTCCGGCAGTGGGCGAGCGCGCGCTGAAGAACCTGGAGCTCTATGACAACACCAATATCCTGCTTGCCTATACCCAGGTCCCTGCGAAGGGACAGGATGTCGATGTCAACCGGGAGAGCTGTGACTCCACGTCGGTCGATAGTGAGCGCCAGTACCGTACGATGGTCAACATCATGGATGGCAAAAAGCCCAGCATCCAGCTGATCAACCTGGGCAGCAATACCTCGTTCAGTGCCTCGGACAACGGCAATGCGTCCCGTGCGCAGGTGGACAAGGGCTCGCACTCGCAGGTCGCCGCATCGGAGACGCAGATGCTCGATATCAGTACCTGTACCGGTGACCGCTGCATCAACAATATGGAGGCACTGCTGCGCATGCCTGAACAAACCTTGCGCCCCACCTGGCGCCAGCTGCAGTAAGAAGGAACAGCAATGAATCCAAGAACCGTGACGAAGCAACGCGGCTTCACACTGATCGAGTTGATGATCGTGGTCGCCGTGGTGGGCATCCTGACGGCGATCGCGCTGCCCAGCTATAACGAGTACATCCGGCGTGGTCACCGCGCCGACGCGCGTGCCACGCTGCTGCAGGCGGCGCAGTGGATGGAGCGTGCGGCAACTGCCAACGGTACCTACCCAACGAGTTTGCCTACCAGCATGAGCACCATGCCTTCGGGACGCTATGCAATCAGCCTGAACTCCAATGGCTCAACCTTCACATTGACGGCGACCGCTCAAAACGCGCAAGCGAACGACAAGTGCGGCAACTACACGTTGACGAACACCGGTCTGCAGGGCGCCAACGGTAAAACCGAAGGTGCATCGGGTTACGACAGCAGCTGCTGGAGCAAATAAGCGCGCGCGAGACTTCGGCGAGCTCCGCAACAGAAAAGGCTCCGGCAACCCATTGCCGGAGCCTTTTTATCGCCCATCCTCAGGGCAAAACCATCACCCCAGTGCCACCCGCATCTGGTCGATCACTGCCTTGTAGTCGGGCTTGCCAAAAATCGCGCTGCCGGCCACAAAGGTATCGGCCCCTGCATCCGCCACGCGGCGGATATTGGTTTCCTTGATGCCGCCGTCGACTTCCAGGCGGATGTCCTTGCCGCTGGCGTCGATACGCTTGCGGGTGGCTTCGATCTTGCGCAGGGTCGAGTCGATGAAGCTCTGGCCGCCAAAACCGGGGTTGACGCTCATCAGCAGGACCAGGTCGATGTCCTCGATCACCCAGTCCAGCACGTCCAGCGGCATCGCGGGATTGAAGACCAGACCGGCCTTGCAGCCCTGTGACTTGATCGCCTGGATGCTGCGGTGCACGTGGGCCGAAGCATCGGGGTGGAAGCTGATATAGTCGGCGCCTGCCTGCGCAAAGGCGGCGGCCAGCTCGTCCACCGGCTGCACCATCAGGTGCACGTCGATCGGCGCCGGCGTGCCGTCAGCCCGGATCGCGTGGGGCTTCAAGGCGGCGCAGACCATGGGGCCGAAGGTCAGATTGGGGACATAGTGGTTGTCCATGACGTCAAAATGTATCCAGTCCGCGCCAGCGGCCAGTACGTTGCGCACTTCATCGCCCAGGCGGGCAAAGTCTGCAGACAGGATCGAGGGGGCAATTCGGTAGGTGGAGCTCATCCCTCTATTGTCGCAGTTAGTATTTCTACCTGACTTCAATCCAGTTTCACATGCCAAAGTTCCAGTTTGAGGTGTCGGTGACACCGCAGTACCTGCCTGAGCAGTCCATGCCCGAGGCCGGCGTGTTTCACTTTATCTATAGCATCATCATCAGAAACAGTGGTGATGTGCCTGCGCAGCTGATTGCACGGCACTGGATCATCAAGGATGCGACTGGACTGGTCCAGGAGGTCAAGGGCCTGGGCGTGGTGGGCCACCAGCCGCTACTCGCACCCGGCGAATCCTTTGAGTACCAAAGCCAGTGCCGCCTGGCCACACCCCAGGGCAGCATGGAAGGCAGCTATCTGTGCATCAGCGACGAGGCACACACTTTTGACTGCCCGATCCCGCGCTTCACGCTCGATGCCACCCAGTACCCCGCCCAAGATGACGACCTGGCGCAAGGACGAGTGCTGCACTGATGTTTCGCAAGAAAAAGCAAGACCCGCTGCCACAGCTGCTGACGGGTCTCAACCCCGATGCGCCACTGGCCGAGCGCAACCTCTGGATCATCGAGATCTTCGCCTGGATCCGCGGCCAGCAGAACTCGGTCGATGCAGCCCTTGCCCGCGTCAGCCAGTTGCTGGACGCGATCGATGGCAATGCCGCACTGCGAGAGAAAGTACAGCGCTGGTGGGCCGTGCAGCTGCAGACCATCGACCTGACCGCGCTGCTGGCCGACTTTGGTTTTGCACCCCGCACCGCGTTCTTCAATGAGATGGCCGAGCGCCTGCGCTGGAAGCTGCTGCCCTCCACGCCGGAGACGATTGATGCGACCGTGCTGTTTTCGATGGCGCTGCACACGCCTTTCGATGCGCAGTGGCTCAAGGCCATGGACAAGCCCTTGCTGGAGCGCATCGCCCAGCTGCTCTCGCCGGGCTTTGTGTCGCTGGAGGTGATGGTCGTCCCCACCCAGATCGCCCAAAGCGATGTGGATGCCGGCAGCATTGCCGGCCTGGAGCATTACGGCAACCGGCTCTCGCCGTGGCAGCACCTGGTGCTCAATGCGATCACCTATTGCGCCGGTCAGATTCTGGCGGCCGGCTTTGCGCCGGAGCTGCGCCTGCGCATGAGCGGCAGTGCCAAGAACACGCAGCCCTTCTACAGCCTCATCAGCGGTGTGGAAGAGCTGCGCCGCGCGATGCTGCACCCCAGCCCCAAGGCGGCGCAGGTGCTCGAAGCCGAAGAAACCGTGCGCCGCAGCCTGGATGAGTGCCGCGCAGCCGTCGCCTCGATCTACGAGCATTTTGAGGACAATGGCGTGTCCGTGGGCGTCGTGTTCCGGCTGCGCCAGCTGCGCATGCGCATCCTGCGCGTGCGCGAGCTGCTCGACTGCCTGCTGTCGGCCAACCCCAAGGTCATCACCGCCAAGCTGCTGGCCCACCTGGTGGCCGTCGGCCTGGAGCGCCAGAGCATCCGCGCGCTGATCTCGTCCAACTCGTCCTTGCTGGCCTCCAAGGTGGCCGAGCGCAGCGCCGAGACCGGCGAGCACTACATCACCCGCGACAAGCGCGAATACGCGCAGATGGCACGCAAGGCAGCCGGAGGCGGCCTGGTGATGGCTTTCACCACCTTGATCAAGTTCTCGTTGCACGCGATTGCCATTTCCGCGTTCTGGGCGGGATTCCTGGCAGGCATCAACTACGCGATCAGCTTTGTGCTGATCCAGCTGCTGCACTTCACCGTCGCCACCAAGCAGCCAGCGATGACCGCGCCGGCGATGGCCGCCAAGCTCAAGGAATCGGGCGATACCGAGGCAGGCATTGCGTCGTTTGTCGACGAGGTCAGCTACCTGGTGCGCTCCCAGGTGGCCGCCGTGCTGGGCAATGTGTTCACCGTCTTCCCGATGGTGCTGCTGCTGACCTGGGGCTGGGCCCGCACCACCGGCGCGCCCTTTATCGACCAGCATGAGGCCGAGCAGACCTTGAAGTCGCTCAGCCTCTGGGGGCCTTCGGTGTTCTATGCGGCCTTCACCGGGGTGCTGCTGTTCTCCTCCAGCATCATCGCCGGCTGGACCGAGAACTGGTTCGTGCTGCACCACATGGACTCGGCGATCCGCTACAACCCGCGCATCACGCGCTTTCTGGGCAAGGCGCGGGCCGCGCGCTGGGCGGCTTTCATGCGGCGCAATATCTCCGGCTTTGCCTCGAACATTTCGCTGGGGTTCATGCTGGGCCTGATCCCCGTGGTGGCCCAGTTCTTTGGCCTGCCGCTCGATATCCGCCATGTGACCCTGGCCGCCGGCCAGATCGCCGCAGCCGCCACCAGCATGGGCCTGGGCGTGCTGCATTTCCACGGCTTCTGGCTTTGCGTGGCGGCGCTGCCGCTGCTGGGCGGCTTCAACATCCTGGTCAGCTTCTACCTCGCATTCCGCCTGGCCTTGCGCGCGCAAAACGTCAGCAATGTCGAGCGCTCGCACATCTACAAGGCGCTGATCAAGCGGGTGCTGACGCGGCCGCTGAGCTTTTTGCTGCCGCTGCGCCTGAGCCGCCACACCCCACCCGGAGAGCACTGACATGGCCCAGGGCGAGTTCGCGTTGATTGCGCAGTACTTCCAACGCCCGGTGCAGCGGGCCGTGCTTGGCGTCGGCGACGACTGCGCGCTGCTCGCGCCGCAGCCGGGCATGCAGCTGGCCATCTCCAGCGACATGCTGGTGCAGGGCCGCCACTTCTTTGCCGATGTGGACCCGCGCACGCTGGGCCACAAGGCGCTGGCCGTCAACCTCAGCGACCTGGCCGCCAGTGGCGCGCAGCCACTGGCTTTTACGTTGGCGTTGGCCCTGCCCGCTGTCGATGCGCCCTGGCTGCAAGACTTCTCGGAAGGCATGTTCGCCCTGGCCGATGCCCATGGCTGCGAGCTGGTCGGCGGCGACACCACCCAGGGCCCGCTGAACATCTGCATCACCGTGTTTGGCGAGGTGCCGGCCGGCCAGGCGCTGCTGCGCAGCGGCGCCCAGCCCGGCGATGACATCTACGTCAGCGGCCACCTGGGCGATGCCCGCCTGGCGCTCGAAGCCTTGCTGGGCCACGTGCAACTGCCGCCCGCCGCCTTGGCCGCTGCCCGCCAGCGGCTGGAGAGCCCCAGCCCGCGCGTCGGCCTGGGCATCGCGCTGCGCGGTATCGCCAGCAGCGCGCTGGACCTGAGCGATGGCCTGGTCGGCGACCTGGGCCATATCCTGCAAGCCAGTGGTGTGGGTGCGGAGCTGCAGGCAGACCGGGTTCTGGCGCGCATGGCGGCGATTGCGGGCGTGCAGGGCAGCGCCCTCAAGCTCCCCGCCGATCTTCAACTGCAGTGCTGCCTGGCGGGTGGCGATGACTACGAGCTGTGCTTTACCGCCGCCGCAGACCGGCGCAGCGCCGTACAGCAGGCCAGCCTGGCAGCGAACACACCGGTGCAGCGCATCGGCCGCATCACCGCCGAACCAGGCCTGCGCGTGCACGATGCGCAGGGCCAGGCCATGGCGCAGCGCTGGGCCTCGTTTGACCACTTCGCCCCCTGAGCCAGCCAGCTCGGCCGCCCCTGCACAGCAGCGGCCTGCAGGCTTATGATGGCGGGCATGAGCGATACGCCCTTTTCCCCTTCCGCGCCCGGCGCCACCGACCGCAATGCGGCACCGCGACGCGCCCACTGGGCTTTCATGCTGCGCAACCCGCTGCACTGGATGGCGCTGGGCTTTGGCTCCGGCCTGAGCCCCATTGCACCGGGCACGGTGGGCACCCTCTGGGCCTGGGTCGCCTACCTGGTGCTGCAGCTGTGGCTGACACCAGCGGCCATTGGCTGGGTGATTGCGGCCTCCCTGGTGCTGGGCTGGTGGGCCTGCACGGCCACCGCGCGCAACCTGGGCGTGGCCGATCCGGGCGCCATCGTCTGGGACGAGATCATCGCCTTCTGGCTCATTCTGTGGCTGGTCATGCCCACAGGCTTTTGGGGCCAGTTGACGGCCTTTGTGCTGTTCCGTTTCTTCGATGCCGTCAAACCCCAGCCGGTGCGCTGGGCGGACCGCTGCTTCAAAGGCTTTGGCTGGGGCGGCGGATGGGGCATCATCTGGGACGATCTGGTCGCCGCCTTCTGCACCTTGCTTGTCATCGCGATAGGGAGACATCTGCTATGAACGCCACCGCCGCCTTGCTGACCAGGGATGGGCTGCCCATCCCCGAAGCCGTCACCCAGCTGGCCCAGCACCTGGTCCAACGGAGCTGGATGATGGCCACTGCCGAAAGCTGCACCGGCGGCCTGATTGCCGGTGCCTGCACCGAGCGGCCCGGCTCCAGCCAATGGCTGGACTGCGGCTTTGTCACCTACTCCAACCGTGCCAAATCGGCGATGCTGGATGTGCCCGCTGCGCTGATTGCCGCCCACGGGGCGGTCAGCGAACCGGTAGCCCGCGCCATGGCCCAGGGCGCGATTGCCCAGTCACAAGCGCAAGTCAGTGTGGCCGTTACGGGCGTGGCAGGCCCCGATGGCGGCAGCGCCAGCAAACCCGTGGGCACCGTCTGGTTTGGTTGGCAGGTCGCTGGCCAGCTGCACAGCGAAGTGCAGCGTTTTGATGGCGACCGCCACGCGATCCGCCAGGCCACCGTGCAGCATGCGCTGCGCCGCCTGCTGGCGCTGGTGCAGGCCGCGCCGGCGCAGTAAGCGCCGTCCGACACCCAAACTTTGACTTCGCCGATGGGGTGGACGGCCGCTGTGCGCGACACTGCAAGCACAGCAATCCGGTTTGCAGCACTCTTCTGACTGACAGCCGATGCGAACAAGAGGAGAACTCAGATGAAACGACTTGCCATCACCACTGCTTCCATCGTTCTGGCGCTGAGCGGCCTGACCGCCTGCTCCAGCAACCCTACCAATGCCCAGATCGGTACCGGCGTCGGCGCCGTAGCCGGTGGTGTGTTGGGTGATGCCGTGTTCGGCTCTACGTTGGGCACCATCGGCGGTGCAGCAGCCGGTGCCTATTTTGGTAACCAGGTGGGCGACAACATGGACGGCAACCGCCGCCGCCGTTAAGCGTGCACCGGGCTGGGCCAAGCCCGGCCCCGCCCTGCAGTCATCGCTGGCTTTATGACTGCGAAAGCGACAGCAACAAGGCCAGCACCACGATGGCAGCTATTGCGGCCAGCATGATTTTTACCCAGCTATAGGGTTGCTCACCGGCCAACTGGCCGGTGTAGCCGTTGGCCAGAATCTGGTAGCTCTTGCTGCCATAGGTATAGCCCACCAGCCAGACGGGCACCAGCACATGCTTGAAGCTGCGCCCCTGGTACTGGCGCTGCACCTGCAGATTGCGGTAGGTGTCACCCGGTACCTGGCGCGCGCACAGCGCCTGCACCTGCTGGTCCATATCCCCCTCGTTGATCGTCGCAGCCCGGTTCAGATCGACCTGGTAGCGCTCCACCGTCCAGCCGCGCACAAACTCGGGCGAATAGGGTTTCAGGTCGGTCCGGGTCGGAAAAGGTTCGACCTTCTGCAGCAGCCCCTGGTGCACCCCGACCGTGCCTGTCACCAGCTCATCGTCAAAGAAATGCTGCAGGCTGCCCGATGCCGGCTCCCAGCGCACATGGCGTACCTGGCGCGTGCTGATGTTGCCATTGGCATCGCGGTACTGCTCGGTCGTGTAGTAGTAAAAACCGGCATCGGCCCGCCACTGGGCCTGCACATGGGCATCAAAGGTCCAGTACGGCAGGTAGATGCCTTTGAGCGTATCGGTCAGCGCCGCGTTCTTGAACTTGTTGGGCGCAAACCAGCGGCTGCCATACCATTTGCGGATCAGGTCGCGCACCTGCCCGTCGCTGATCTTGAACGGCAGCAGGCTCTGCGGCGTGATCGCATCATTGCGCTCTTCATGCGCCTGGATCGCAGGGGAGCCGCAAAAGTCGCAGCGTGATGCCACCCGCCCATCGACAAATACCGAAATCGCCCGGCAGTTCTGGCACTGGTACTCGCGCCGCGCCTCGCCCCAGCCGCGCCCGCTGGCGGGATGGGCCAGTGCTGCAGCCAGGTCCTGCTCGACGATTTCGCCATCCAGCTGTTTTTGCTGGTCGTCCGTCCAGGGCACCACCGTGCCGCAGTACGGGCATTTGAGCGACTGGGCCTTGGCATTCCATTCCAGATTACCGCCGCATTCGGGGCAGACATGCTTGGCCACCATCGAGGTCGGCGGTGGCGCAAAGGGATCAGGGGCAGGCGTCGGTGAATTCACGGTCCAACTCAGCGTTGGCGCACAGCAGGTCTGCGCCACGGTTCTCAAAATGGGGACACACATACGCGCATGCACCGGCCAAGGCGGCGGGGCATGCGCGAGCAGCGCAGATTTATCCGCGCAGGAATTCGTTCAGCGATTCCTGCGAGATGCGCCAGGCGCTGCCGATCTTGCGGCCCTTGAGCGCGCCCGATTCCAGCTCAGCCACGACGTCCTGCACCGTCACGCCCAGCGCCTGCGCGGCCTGCTCGGGGGTCAGCACCTGCACGCCGCCTGCAGCCGGGGCCGCCGGCGCGGCTTGCGCCGCCTGTGCTGCCGCTGGCGAGAACGGGTCGGCTGCAGCTGCACCCGACGGCTGCTGCATGCCCTTCATCATCTCCTGCGCCATGCCAAAGCCCATCGCCATCGTCGCCGGGATCGTGGCCGCTGCCGCACCTTCGCCGCCATTGGCCATCGCCTGGCCCATCTGGTACTTCACATAGTCGTTGAGGTTGCCGATCGCACTCATCGACGAGCGCTTGTCGATCGCTTGCTCCACCTCCGGCGGCACCGAGACGTTTTCCAGCAGGAAGCTGGTGATCTCCAGGCCGTACTTTTCAGTCACGGCCGGGTTGATCAGCTGCAGCAGCGCATCGCCCATCTCGGTGTAGCGCTGGGCCACATCGAGCACGGGCACCTGGGCCTTGGCCAGCGCTTCGCTGAAGATGCTGACAATGCGCGAGCGCATGGTGTCGGCAAACTCGTCGAGGCGGAAGTTCTGGTCCGTGCCCGCCACTTCCTTGAGGAACTTGGCCGGCTGCACGATGCGGAAGTCATAAGTGCCGAAGGCGCGCAGGCGCACGACGCCAAAGTCCTTGTCACGCATCATCACCGGGTTGGAGGTGCCCCACTTGTTGCCGGTAAACAGGCGCGTGTTGATGTAGTACACATCACACTTGAACGGCGAGTTGAAGCCGTATTTCCAGCCGCGCAGGGTCGACAGAATCGGGATGTTCTGCGTCGTCAGCTGGTGGCGGCCGGGGCCGAACAGGTCGGCGAACTGGCCTTCCGAGACAAACTGCACCTGCTGCGATTCGCGCACGATCAGCTGGGCGCCGTTCTTGATTTCCTTGTCCTCATCGGGCCAGCGGTACGACAAGGTATCGCGCGAGTCATCGGTCCACTCGATGATCTCGATCAGTTGCTTGGTGATGATGTTCATGAGGTTCATCGGTGATCCTTGGCCAAAAGAGATGAAAACCAGGCCATTCTAGAGCCACTGCCCGCGTGGAGCGATGACGATCTGCGGCCGGATGGCAAAACAGCCGCAAAAGCGGCTGTTGTCAGAGACTTGTTTTACATCTGGCGGTCAGGCACCGCAGCACTTCTTGTACTTCTTGCCGCTGCCGCAGGAGCAGGGGTCGTTGCGGCCGGGCACTTCGCCCTTGACGATGGTGGCCTGGCGCGGGCCCATGCTCTTCCAGATCTGGCGCAGGTCATACACCGCCCAGATCGCCTCCCCAAAGGTCTCCACGCGCTCCTGGCTGGTGCTGGCGGGGCCGTTTTCGTCATACATGCAGACGGTGGGCGTGCCGGTGTCGTCCTCGGTCAGCGCCACCACCGATTCCAGCGCATCGTTCAGCCAGCGGGCGGCTTCCTTGTCGCGTGGTGCGGCCCACTCGTCGGCCCAGTTTTCGACGACGAACATGAAGCCCAGCGCCCAGACCTGGCCAAAGGATGGAATCTCCTGGCCGTCCAGTTCCTGGCGCTCTTGCTCGGGCAGGCTGGCAATCGCGCCGCGCATGTCCATCGCATCGGGCTGGAAGGTGTCGTCATCCTCCAGGCTCTTCACATCGGCGTCGAGCTGGGCGCTCACCTCGTTCCAGCGGATCTGCCACAGCTCCAGAAAGCGGTCTTGCTGGGCCCGGTCCTTGAAGGCCGGCAGCTGCGGCAGCTGGCCGTCAGCATCGCGCTCGATCAGCTCGCCATCACCCACCAGCATCGGCAGGTACTCTTCGACCGGCACCGCGCGGCGCGTGCAGACCAGCGCGGTGAGTGCGCCATCCGCAAACTCCCACTGCGGAATCTCTTCGGCGCGTGTGCGCATGTCTTCCAGGATCTGGTCGATCTCGGTCAACTGGTCGTCATTCAATCCATCGGGGATCTGGGGCTGGGTCATCGGAGCTCTCTCAATAGGGGGCCGCGCAGCTCAAAGCCCTGCGTGCTTGCAATGCCACCGGTGCGCCCTATGATGGGGCTGGTTTTGTAACAACATTGCAATGGCAGACGGCCGCTGCGCCAGGCAGGGCCTGCAGTGTAGCGCCACCACGGCGCCTGTGCTGCAGCCCGGGATTTGCGCGCCAGCCCGGCCGGCCTGACCTGCACCGACTCCCGATGAACCAGCTCCACAAGATTTTTCCCGTCCGCTACACCGTCATGGTGCTGTGCATGCTGTTGCTGCTGGCCGGCATCATTGCGCTGGCACTGCAGGGCAGCCCCTGGTGGTGGCTGGCCGTGCTGGCCGGCGCCGCACTCACCTTGCTGGGTCTGCGCGACCGCCGCCAGACGCGCCACGCCATCCTGCGCAACTACCCGGTCATCGGCCATATGCGCTTTTTCCTGGAATTCATCCGCCCGGAAATGCGCCAGTACTTCATCGAAAGCGACACCGAAGCGCTGCCCTTCTCGCGCGCCCAGCGCTCGCTGGTCTACCAGCGTGCCAAGGGAGACCCGGACAACCGCCCTTTCGGCACCTTGATGGATGTGGGCGCACGCGGCTATGAATGGGTCAACCACTCGATGGCACCCACACGGCTGGACGGCCATGATTTCCGCGTCTGGATTGGCGGCTCGCCCGATGCGCCCTCGCAGTCGGTGGCGCCCTGCACCCAGCCCTACCATGCCAGCGTGTTCAACATCTCGGCGATGAGCTTTGGCGCGCTGTCGGCCAATGCCATCCTGGCGCTGAACAAGGGCGCGCAGATTGGCGGCTTTGCCCATGACACCGGCGAAGGCTCGATCAGCCAGCACCACCGCGTGCATGGTGGCGATCTGATCTGGGAAGTGGCCTCAGGCTATTTCGGCTGCCGCAACGATGACGGCAGCTTCAGCGAAGAGCGCTACATCGCCAACGCCACCCAGCCCCAGGTCAAGATGATCGAGCTCAAGCTCAGCCAGGGCGCCAAGCCCGGCCATGGCGGTGTGCTGCCCGGCGCCAAGGTCACCCCCGAGATCGCGGCGGCACGCGGCATACCGGTCGGCATCGACTGCATCTCGCCGGCCCGGCACAGCGCCTTCTCCACGCCCGAGGAGATGATGCATTTCATCGCCCGGCTGCGCCAGCTGTCGGGCGGCAAGCCCACCGGCTTCAAGTTCTGCCTGGGCCACCCCTGGGAATGGTTTGCGATTGTCAAGGCCATGCTCAAGACCGGCATCACGCCAGACTTCATCGTCGTCGACGGTGCCGAAGGCGGCACCGGCGCAGCGCCGGTCGAGTTCACCGACCACGTCGGCGTGCCGCTGCAAGAAGGCCTGCTCCTGGTGCACAACACCTTGATCGGTGTGAACCTGCGCGACCGTATCAAGCTGGGCGCTGCCGGCAAGGTCATCACCGCCTTTGACATCACCCGCATGATGGCGCTGGGCGCCGACTGGTGCAATGCCGGCCGGGGCTTCATGATGGCGCTGGGCTGCATCCAGGCCCAGACCTGCCACACCGGCAACTGCCCCACCGGCGTGACCACGCAGGATGCCGTGCGCCAGCAGGCGCTCGTCGTGCCCGACAAGGCCACGCGTGTCGCACAGTTCCACAAAAGCACTTTGCATGCGCTGCAGGAGCTGGTGCAGGCCGCCGGCCTGCGCCACCCCTGCGAGCTCAATGCCCACCACATCGTGCGCCGCATCAGCGACACCGAGGTGCGCCTGCTGTCCAACCTGCTCTTGCAGGTGCGGCCCGGCGCGCTGCTCGACGACCTGGCGCACCAGCATGACGTCTTCCGCACCTACTGGCCGCTGGCCAGCGCCGAGAGCTTCCAGCCGCTGGCGCAGCCCCATGTCAAACCGTCGGCACCGGCCGACCACCACGACATGGTGCCCCAGGCGGCAGGTGCTCGCTGAACGGGCAGCGATAATGCAAGGTTTTCACTGTTGCTGGAGTGGCCGCTGCGGCGTGCGCCCCGCTTGCGCATGACCGATACCGCTCCCCCCTTACAGCCTCCTGCCCCCGCTGGCGCCCCGTCCGGCGCCCTGCCTGCCGGGCGCGCGGACTATGCCGGCTTTTTGCAGCAGCACCTGGCTAGCCAGACCTTCAATGTGGTGCGCTACGAGCTGCCCGGCGAATCCGTCTGGCTCAAAAAGGCCGGGCCGGCGATTGCGGCCTGGCGCTACCGGACCTTGGGCCTGCTCTCGCGGCTTCTCGATGTGCCGGTGCTGCAGCCCGTCGTCAACCCCGGCGGGCGCACGGCCATTGCCACCGAAGTGCGGCGCCTGCGCGACCTGCATGCGCGGGGCCTGCGCGTGCCAATGGTGCTGGCCGATGCACCCGATGGCTTTCTGATGCGCCACCTGGGCCTGCCTGGCGGCAATACGCCATCGCTCAGCGACGAGATCGAAGCAGCAGCCCGGCAAGCGCCCGCCAGCACCCTGGTGCTGTGGCAGCAGGGCTTTGCGGCCTTGCAGCGCGTGCATGCCAGCGGCACCTGCCTGAGCCAGGCCTTTGCCCGCAACATGGTGCGCTGCCCCGATGGCGTCATTGGCTATATCGATTTCGAGGACGACCCGCTGGCGACCCTGCCTCCTGCGCTGTGCATCGTCAAGGATGCGCTGTGCTACGCGCATTCCACCGCGCTGTTCCTGGACAACGCCGGCACCCTGGAGGCCGCCCGTGTTGACTGGCAGGCCTGGCTCGCGCAGACCGAGCCAGCCGTGCGCACAGCGCTCGAGCGCACCGTGCAGCAGATGCGCTGGGTCGGCAAGCTGCCCAACCAGCGCAAGCTGGGGCGCGATACCTTGCGGCTGCGGGCGATGGTCGGCCTGCTGCGCCCGCTGCCTTAAGAGCCTGCTCCAGGCATGTCATATACGAAAAATGGCCTGCATCTGCAGGCCATTGTTTTTGGAGCGGGTGGCGATCAGCCCTTGGCGGTCTCCACCACGGGCACCTGTACCGGCACATTCTCCAGCACCGGCTCATTGTTGAGCACGGCGTTGAGCTTGGTGTAGTCCAGCGCGTTCTCCCAGCGCGAGACCACGACGGTGGCGACGGCATTGCCGATGAAGTTGGTCAGCGAACGGCATTCGGACATGAAGCGGTCCACACCGAGGATCAGTGCCATGCCGGCCACGGGCACTTCCGGCACCACGGCCAGCGTAGCAGCCAGGGTGATGAAGCCCGCGCCGGTCACACCGGCAGCGCCCTTGGAGCTCAGCATCGCCACCAGCAGCAACGCAATCTGGTGACCCAGGGTCAGGTGGGTGTCGGTCGCCTGGGCGATGAACAGCGCCGCCAGGGTCATGTAGATGTTGGTGCCGTCGAGGTTGAACGAGTAGCCGGTAGGAACCACCAGGCCCACCACCGACTTGCTGCAACCGGCCTTTTCCATCTTGTGCATCAGCGAAGGCAGCGCCGATTCGGACGACGAGGTGCCCAGCACCAGCAGCAGCTCATCCTTGAGGTAACGGATCAGCTTGAGCACCGAGAAGCCGCAGGCACGGGCCACGGCACCCAGAATCACCAGCACGAACAGCAGCGAAGTGATGTAGAAGGTCAGCACCAGCTCGGCCAGGTTCAGCAGCGAGCCCAGACCGAACTTGCCGATCGTGAAGGCCATCGCACCGAAGGCACCGATGGGGGCGAGCTTCATCACGATGTTGACCAGCTTGAAGACGGGCTTGGTCAGGGATTCGAGCAGGTTGAGCACCGGCTTGCCACTGTCGCCGACCATCGCCAGCGACACGCCAAACAGCACCGCCACCAGCAGCACCTGCAGAATGTTGTCGCCGACAAAGGGGCTGATCAGCGTCTTGGGGATGATGTCCATCACAAAACCGGTCAGGGTCATGTCATGCGACTTGGCCACATAGGTGCTGACTTCCTTCTGGTCCAGATCGGCCACATTGATGTGCATGCCGGCGCCCGGCTGCATCACATTGGCCACGATCAGGCCCACGATCAGGGCCAGGGTCGAGAAGGTCAGAAAGTACACCATCGCCTTGCCGAACACGCGGCCAACCGCGCTCAGGTGCGTCATGTTCGCAATGCCCGTCACGATGGTCAGAAAAATCACCGGTGCGATGATCATCTTGATCAGCTTGATGAAGGCATCGCCAAAGGGCTTCATCGCCGCACCATACTGGGGCTCGAAATGCCCCAACAAGACGCCGATGATGATGGCCACGATCACCTGGAAGTACAAAGTCCGGTAAAAAGGCGGTGCCTGTACGGGCGCCAGGCTGGCGTTGGAATCGATCTGCATGGTGGGGCTCCAAAGATACGCAGCACCAAGTCGGTGCACTGAGGCGCGTTTGTATCCCAGCCCTTACAGATTGCCCATTAGACATTAGTATTAGGCGCCGCCTTCCCAGAGCTAAGGAAAACCCAAACCAAGGGAAACTACCTAGCCAGTTGTTACAACCTCCTCTATGATTGCCCGCCGCTCCCTGCGATCCCTGTGGACCTTCTGCGCCGTGCTGCTGAGCACGGCTGCTGCTGCTGCGGGCGCCTGGCACTGGATGCTGCAGCACAGCCTGGCCGAAGAGAATATGCAGGCCCACCGGCAGCTGGGCCTGTACGCCCAGGCGATGGGCCAGCGGCTGGACCGCTACCGGGTGCTGCCCGATGTGCTGGCGCTCGATGCCGAGCTGCGCGAGGCGCTGACCCATCCGCAAAGCCCCGAGCAGGTGCTGCGTCTGAACCAGAAGCTGGAGCAGGCCAATGGCGCCAGCCTGGCCTCCACCCTCACCTTGATCGATGCCCATGGCGTGGCGCTGGCCGCCAGCAACTGGCGCGGCCCCTCCAGCAACGTCGGGGAGGACTACAGCTTTCGCCCCTATGTGCAGCTGGCGCTGGCCCAGGACAAAGGCAGCTTCTACGGCATCGGCATGACCACTGGCGAGGCCGGCTATTTCCTCTCGCGCGCCATCACCAGCGATGCCGGCGGCCAGCACCGGGTGCTGGGGCTGATCGCGATCAAGATCGTGCTGCTGGAGCTGGAGCGCGAGTGGATCCAGAACCCCGATATCGTGCTGGCCAGCGATGCCAATGGGGTCGTGTTTCTGGCCAGCAATGACGACTGGCGCTACCGCACGCTCAAGACCATTGATGCCAGCGCGCAGCAGGAGATGGACCGCACCCAGCAGTACCGCAACCAGCCGCTGCGGCCGCTGCGCCACGCGCAGATCACGCCGCTGGCCGAAGGTGGTGCGCTGGTGCAGTGGCAGGATCCCCCGGTGGGCCGCAAGCTCTGGCAAAGCATGACCTTGCCCGAAACCGGCTGGCAGCTGCACATCCTGCACGATGTGGACATCAGCGAGGCAGCGGCCTGGTGGGCTGCTGCGGCTGCCGGCGGTGGCTGGCTGGCGCTGTCGCTGCTGCTGCTGTATGCACGCCAGCGCCAGCGCCTGTCTGCGCTGCGCCAGCGCAGCCGCGAAGAGCTCGAGGCACTCCTCAAGCAGCATGCGCAAGAGTTGCGCACCGCGCAGGATGGCATCGTGGCCGCCGCCCACCAGGCCGATGCCGGCCACAGCCAGAGCCTCGAGCACCTGCCCCAGGGCGTGGTGGTCATTGATGCCGCGCTGAACCTGGTGGCCTGGAACTCCCGCTACATGGAGCTGTTCCGGCTGCCGGCCGGCCTAATGAAAGTGGGCATGCCGGTCGAGGAGCTGTACCGCTACAACGCGCGCCGGGGCCTGCTGGGCTCGGGCGACATTGATGAGGCCATCGAGCGGCGCATGCAGTTTCTGCGCAGCGGCAAGCCCCATGCGCGCGAGAGCGAAAAGGCCGACGGCACCGTGCTGGAGATCCGTGGCAACCCCTTGCCCGATGGCGGCTTTGTCACCAGCTATGCCGACATCACCAGCTACAAGAACGCCGCGCGCGAGCTGCGCTCCCTGGCCGATGCGCTGGAAAAGCGCATTGCCGACCGCACCGAAGACCTGGCCCAGGCCAAGCGCGAAGCCGAACAAGCCAACCGCTACAAATCCAAGTTCGTGGCCGCCGCGGTGCATGACCTGCTGCAGCCGCTGAACGCTGCGCGCGTGTTTGCCTCGCTGCTGCGCCAGCATGTGCAGGGCGACAAGGCCTTGCAGCTGGCCAGCGATGTCGAAGGGGCGCTGGCCTCTCAGGACGATATCCTCAACAGCCTGCTCGACATCGCACGCATGGAATCGGGCCAGCTGGAGGTCCAGCGCCGTGACTTTGACATCCAGCCGATGCTGGCCCAGCTGAGCAGCAGCCTGGGCGTGCTGGCCCAGGGCCATGGCCTGGAGCTGCAGGTCATCCGCTGCCGCGCCAGGGTGCACAGCGACGAGGCGCTGCTGCGCCGCATTGTGCAGAACTTTCTGTCCAACGCCATCCGCTACACGCGGCGTGGCCGCATCGTGCTGGGCTGCCGGCGCGTCGGCCGGCATCTGCGCATCGAGGTGCATGACCAGGGCCCCGGCATCCCCGAGAGCCTGCACCGCGAGATCTTTGAAGAATTCCGCCGGCTGGAGACCGGCCGCCAGCATGAGCGCGGTGCCGGCCTGGGTCTGGCCATCGTCGACCGCCTGGGGCGCCTGCTGCAGCACCCGATTGGCCTGCGCTCGAGCTTGGGCCGGGGCTCGGTCTTCTGGGTCGAAGTGCCGCTGAGCCAGGCCGCACTGCCGCAGGCGCTGTCTCACCAGGCCGCCGAAACCACCGCGGCGAGCGGCCAGGCCGCACCGCTGCAAGGCGCCAGCGCCTGGTGCATTGGACAGGCCGCCATTCAAGGCACCGCGCCGCTGCTGCAACGCTGGGGCTGCCAGGTGGCGCAGCATGCCGATGCCGAGGCGGCGTTGGCGCAGGCCCGGAACGGCCCAACGCCGTGGCCTGCCTTTGTCGTGGTCGATGCGGCGCATGCCAGCCCGGCCACCATAAGCGCCTTGCTGGCCTGCGGGCCCAAAACGCCGGGCGTCGTCTGGCTCAGCACCGATGCCGGCCACCAGGACGCCGCCAGCCAACAGGCCCGTGCGTGGGGCTGGGGGGTGCTGACGCAGCCTGCGCGGCCTGCCGCTCTGCGCGCACTGGTCGGCCAGCTGCTGCTACGCCAGCGCTGAGTCGTCGGTGGGCATACCGCCATCCGCCTCCAGGTTGCGCACCAGCACAGCAACCTGGGTGCGGCTGTGGCAGCCGAGCTTTTTCAGGATGGCCGTCACATGCACCTTCACGGTGTGCTCGGTCACGCCCATCTCCTGCGCAATCTGCTTGTTGAGCAGGCCATCGGCCAGGTACAGCAGGGTCTTGAACTGGTGGGGCGTCAGCTGCGCCAGGCGGGCGGCCAGCTCGGCGTCTTCCTGCGACAGCTCGGCAGCCATCGAGGGGAAGACGGTGTCCCCCTCCATCACCGCCTCGATGGCTGCAGTGATGGCATCGGCCGATGCCGCCTTGGAGATAAAGCCCGAGGCGCCGAACTGCTGGGCGCGGCGGATGATGCGCGGGTGGTCGTTGGACGAGATGACCACCACCGGCAGCTGCGGGTAGGCGCCGCGCACATGCAGCAGCGCCGAGAAACCATGGGTTCCGGGCATCGTCAGGTCAAGCAGCACCAGCTCGATGCCGGGGTGCGCCGCCAAGGCTGCGCTGAGCGAGCTGGCACTGGAGGCTTCCAGCACCTCGAAGGCAGCAAAACGCCCCCGGATCACCTGCACCACGGCAGCGCGAAACAGGGGGTGGTCATCGGCAACAAGCAGAGCGGGAGGGGACATAGGCGATAGTCTGCCATTTGCGTGGACCTGTGCGGCGCCGCCCACCTGAAGTCCCGCTGACCTGCTGTGTTTTCGCGTCAATCCATCGAGATCTTCGCCGCATCGACAATCGATTTCCAGTGCGCCGCATCGCGGGCCAGCAGCGGCTTGAACTCCGCCGGCGTCGAGCCCACGGGGATCAGGCCCATGTCCAGCAGGCGCTTGCTGATCTCGGGCATCTTGACGATGGCGGCCAGTTCGTTGCCCAGCTTGTCCACAATCGGCTGCGGGGTGCTGGCCGGCACAAAGTAGCCAAACCAGCCATTGGCCTCAAAGCCGCTGTAGCCGGCCTCGGCCATCGTCGGCACATCGGGCAGCGCGGGGTGGCGCTGCGCGCCGGTCACCGCCAAAATGTTGACCTTGTCCGATTTGATATGCGGGTAGGCGGCAGCCGCATCGATGAAGGCCGACTCCAGCTGGCCACCCAACATAGCCGCCATCTCGGGGCCCGAGCCCTGGTAAGGCACGTGGACCATGTCGATACCGGCCTTGAGCTTGAGCTGCTCGCCATGCAGGTGGGACGAGGTGGCATTACCGTACGAGCCGTAGTTGAGCTTGCCCGGCTGGGCCTTGGCCTTGGCCACAAACTGCTGCAGGCTGGTGATGCCCGAGCTGCGCGGCACAAACACCAGGTCGGCCGACTTGACCGCCTGCGACACCGGCGCCAGGTCGCTCAACTGGTAAGGCACCTTCTTGTACAGCGCGGGGATCTGCACCAGCGCGGTAATGCCCAGCAGCACCGTGTAGCCATCGGCGGGCGCCTTGGCCACCAGGTCGTTGCCCATCATGCCGCTGGCACCGGGCTTGTTGTCCACAATCACCGGCTGGCCCCAGCGCTGCGACAGCTGGGTGCCCATCAAGCGGGCAATGATGTCGGTGCCGCCCCCTGCCGGGTAGGGCACCACCAGGCGGATGGGCTTGCTGGGGTAGTGGTCGGCGGCCAGGGCGCTGCCGGTGGCAAGCACCAGGGCAGCGCAGGCAGCAGTGGTGAGTACACGGCCCAGGGCCGAGCGGCGGTTTTGCATGGTTTGTCTCCTGTTGCGGGTTATGCCGCTGGCGCGCTCTGTGGCGTGCTCGGGGCGCTGGTCATGGTCAAAGCGTTCGGGCAATGATTTCCTTCATGATCTCGTCGCTGCCGCCGTAGATGCGCCCAATGCGGGCATCGGTCCAGGCCCGGCCGACCTGGTACTCGGTCATGTAGCCGTAGCCGCCGTGCAGCTGCAAAAATTCGTCGAGCAGCTTGTTCTGCAGCGCCGTTGCATTGAGCTTGACCATGGCTGCACGGTCCGGTGTCAGATCGCGCGTCAGGTGCAGGCGCATGCAGTCATCGACGAACACGCGCAGCATCGTCGCCTGGGCCTTGGCCTCGGCCAGCTTGAAGCGGGTGTTCTGGAACTCGAACACCGTCTGGCCAAAGGCCTTGCGCTCGCGGGTGTAGTCCACGGTCTTCTGCAAAAAGGCCTCGATCGACATGGCAGCACGCACCGCCACCACCAGGCGCTCTTGCGCCAGCTCGTGCATCAGGTACTTGAAGCCCAGGTTCTCTTCGCCCAGCAGGTTGTCCACCGGCACGCGCACGTTGTCAAAAAACAGCTCCGAGGTGTCCTGCGCCATCAGGCCGATCTTCTCGAGCTTGCGGCCCTTGGCAAAGCCGGGCGTGCCGTCTTCCACCACGATCAACGACACGCCCTTGGCACCCAGCTCGGGCGCCGTCTTGCAGACCACCACGACGATCTCGGCATTGATGCCATTGGTGATGAAGGTCTTGGCGCCATTGATCACATAGTGGTCGCCGTCGCGCCTGGCGGTGGTGCGCACCGATTTGAGGTCGCTGCCCGCGCCGGGCTCGGTCATCGCGATCGCGCCGATCATCTCGCCGGCCGCCATCTTGGGCAGCCAGCGGTCTTTTTGCGCGGTGCTGCCATAGGCATGGATATAGGGCGCGACGATGTCCGAATGCAGCGGAAAGCCCAGGCCGCTGGCGCCCGTGCGGGCAATCTCTTCGATCAGCACGGCGGCATGGCCAAAATCACCCCCGCTGCCATAGGGCTCGGGCAGCATGGTGTTGAGCAGGCCCTCGCGGCCGGCCTTGCGCCAGACCTCCTTGGGGACGATGCCATCGCGCTCCCACTGCGCGTGGAAGGGCACGATCTCCTTGTCAAAGAAATGGCGGACGGCATCACGAAACTGCAGATGGTCTTCGCGGTATACGCTGCGTTGGGTCAGGTCTTGCATGGTGGTCAAAGGCTGGGATAGGGAAGAATGAATGGGGGGCATCAGCCCTGGGCGCCGCTGGTACTGCGCAGGCCAAAGCCCGCCTGCGGCGACGCCTTGAACCGGTCCTTGAGCACACGGCGCAGCAGCTTGCCGGTCTCCAGCCGGGGCAGGCTGGGCTCGAACACCAGGCGCTGGGGCCGCTTGACCTTGGACAGGCTGGCGGCCGCGTGGTCAACGATCGCGCGCGCCATGGCCTCGTCGGGCGCAAAGCCGGGCTTGAGCACCACGACGGCCAGGGTCTGCTCGCCAAAGTCCTCATCGGGCACGCCGACGACGGCCACCTCTTCCACGGCGGCATGCTGGGCCAGCGCGTTCTCGATCTCCTGCGGGTAGAGATTGACCCCGCCCGACAGGATCAGGTCGGCGCGGCGGTCGCTCAGGAACAGAAAGCCGTCGGCATCGACATGGCCGATGTCGCCATAGGTGGCCCAGCCGCGCGCATCGATGGCCTCGCGCGTCTTGCGCTCGTCATTGAGGTACTGGAAGGCACCGCCGCCCGAGAAATACACCCGGCCGACCTCGCCCACGCCCAGCTCCTGCCCTTCGTCGCCGACGATATGCAGCTGGCCGCTGATGGCCCGGCCCACCGAGCCTGGCCGTGCACGCCATTCGGCCGAATCGATCAACGTAGTGCCGCAGCCTTCGGAGCCGGCGTAGTACTCCAGCAGGATGTCGCCCCACCAGTCCAGCATGCCCTGCTTGACGGCCACCGGGCAGGGCGCTGCCGCATGGATGGCCACGCGGTGGCTGTCCAGCCGGTAGCGGCGCTTGACCTCGTCGGGCAGCTTGAGCAGGCGCCCCAGCATCGTCGGCACCCACTGGCTGTGGGTGACGTGGTAGCGCTCGATCAGCGCCAGCGCCTGCTCCGGATCGAAGCGGCTCATGATGATGGCCGAGCCGCCGACATCCAGGGTGCGCAGGCTGTAGCGCAGCGGTGCCGCATGGTAGAGCGGCGCGGGCGAGAGGTAGACGGCGTCTTCATCAAACCGCATGCTGCGCATCCATGCGGCTACCTCGGGGTCGCGCTGCGTGCGGTAGGCTGCGGCCAGCAGCGGCTTCTTGATGCCCTTGGGCCGGCCGGTGGTGCCGCTGGAATAGAGCAGATCGCGGCCCAGCGGGCGCATGGCCAGGTCGATCGGCGCGCGCTGGGGTACGGCGGCCAGCGCATCGGCCAGGGGCGCCACACCCGGCGTATCGCCATCGACCGAATAGCAGGCCAGCGCCAGGCCCTGCACCGCCTCCTGCGCGGTGGGCCAGGTCTTGCTGGAAACCAGCAGCACCTTGGCACCGCTGTCCTGGGCGATATAGGCCACCTCGGCCGCGGTCAGGTGGGTGCTGATGACGGCGGCATACAGGCCGGCCAGCCGCGCGGCCAGTACCAGCTGCATGATTTCATAGCGGTTTTCCAGCAGCACCGCAATCGTCTCCTCGGCCTGCAGCCCCTGCTGCGCCAGCCACTGCGCCATCTGCTCGGCGCCCTGCGCGATCTCGCCTGCGGTGTAGCACCGGCCGGTATCAGCCTGCGTCAAAACCACCCGCTCGGGCTGGGCCTGGGCCCAGCTGAAGAAGTTGTGCATCTCCTCGGTCTCCGTGGTGCACAGGGGATCGCTGCACGCAATCACCTGTGTTACATCTTTACTTTAATTTTGAATCAATCGTCTCGAATTTCGAGATTTCACAGACAGTATCTGGCGTTTGCTGCGAAATTTGCTGCGGGTAAATACCAGTAGGTATTCGGTTTTTTGAAACCTATCATTAATTTAATGATCCACAAGTCTCATTAAATGATGAAAACACCTGTCATTGTCGATGCCATCCGCAGCCCCATGGCCCGGGCCAAACCCGATGGCGCGCTGGCCGAAGTCCACCCGGTCGACCTGCTCTCCCAGGTGCTGGAGCAGCTGGTGGCCCGCAACCAGCTCGACCCCGCGACCGTCGATGACGTGATCTGCGGCTGCGTCAGCCAGGCGGGCGAGCAGGCAGGCACGCCCGGGCGCCTGGCCTGGCTGGCCGCCGGCCTGCCCACCCATGTGCCCTCGACCACGATTGACCGCAAATGCGGCTCCAGCCAGCAGGCGGTGCACTTTGCCGCCCAGGCCATCATGTCCGGCACGCAGGACATCGTCATCGCCTGCGGTGTCGAATCGATGAGCCGGGTGCCGATGGGCAGCTCACGCATGGGCAAGAACACGACCGGCGCCCGCTTTGACGAGCGCTATGCACCGGGCCTCGTGGGCCAGGGGGTGTCGGCTGACCTGGTGGCCGCCAAATGGGGCCTGTCGCGCAGCGATCTGGATACCTATGCCGCCCGCTCGCACCAGCGCGCCCATGCCACCCAAAGCAGCGGCGGCTTTGCGCGCGAGATCGTGCCCATCCGCAGCCCGCTGGGCCTTGTCAGTGCTGACGAGACCATCCGCGCCAGCACCACGGCCGAGAAGCTCGCCGGCCTCAAGGCCGTGTTCGAGAGCGAAGAACTCTCGGCCCGCTTTCCGCAGATCCAGTGGAGCACCACGGCCGGCAATGCCTCGCAGATGACCGATGGCGCCAGCGCCATGCTGATCATGAGCGAAGAGCGCGCGCTGCAATTGGGACTGCGCCCACGCGCCCGCTTTGTGGCCTTTGATGTCGTGGGCGACGACCCGCTGTACATGCTGACCGCCCCCATCCCCGCCACCCAGCGCGTGCTGGCCAAGGCGCGCATGCAGCTGGGCGACATTGCGCACTACGAGATCAACGAGGCCTTTGCCTCGGTGCCACTGGCCTGGCAGAAAGAGCTGGGTGCCGATGGCGAGCGCCTGAACCCGCGCGGCGGCGCCATTGCGCTGGGCCACCCGCTGGGCGCCTCGGGCCTGCGGCTGATGACCACGATGCTGCATGCGCTGGAAGACAGCGGTAAGCGCTATGGCCTGCAGTCGATGTGCGAGGCCGGTGGCATGGCCAACGCCACGATTATTGAGGTGCTGCGCTAAGCGCCTCAGAGAGCCCTTCACAAGGACTCCATCGGATTGAACGTTTGAACTGACAAGGATTTTTGAGATGCAATTGACCCAAGGAATGACCGCCCTCGTGACCGGCGGCGTATCGGGGCTGGGCGAAGCCAGCGCAGTGGCGCTGCTGGAGCGCGGCCTGAACGTGGTGGCGGTGGACCTGAACGAAGAGCGCGGCGCCGCGATGGAAAAGCAGTACGCCGGCCAGCTTCAATTCATCAAGGCCGATGTGGCCGATGCCGAGCAGATGCAAAAGGCCGTGTCTGCCGCGCAGGCCTGGGGCCAGTTCCGTGCGCTGGTGCATTGCGCCGGCATCGGCGGCCCGGTGCGCCTGATCGAGAAGGACGGCAGCCCCGGCTCGCTGGAAAAATACACGAACATCATCCGTATCAACCAGATCGGTACCTTCAACACCTTGCGCCTGTCGGCCGTCGCGATGGCGCAGAACGAGCCGCTGGAAGGCGAGCGCGGCGCCTGCGTGCTGACCGCCTCGGTCGCGGGCTATGAAGGCCAGATCGGCCAGATCCCCTATGCCTCGTCGAAGGCCGCCGTCATCGGCATGACCATCGTCGCCGCGCGCGATCTGGCCTCCAAGATGATCCGCGTCTGCACCATTGCACCGGGCCTGTTCGACACCCCCATCCTCGCCAAGCTGCCCGAGAACGTGCGCCAGTCGCTCGCCGCGTCGGTCCCCAACCCGGCACGCCTGGGCCGCCCGCCCGAGTACGCGATGACGGCGCTGCACATTCTGGAGAACCCGATGCTGAACGGCGAAACCATCCGCCTGGACGGCGCCATCCGCATGCAACCACGCTGAGGCGCACTGCCCTGCAGCACCCTTTGAAAGGCTCCCATGTCTGGCTCTGACACCACCGAACTCCTGGTCGAAACCCGTGGCCCGGTGCTCATCATGCAGCTCAACCGCCCCCAGGCGCGCAATGCCGCCACCTTGGAAATGGCAGAGGCGATGGCCAGTGCGCTCGACGCGCTGGACAGCCGGCCGGACCTCCGGGTAGGCATCATCACCGGCGCGGGCGGCAGCTTTTGCGCCGGCATGGACCTCAAGGGCTTTTTGCAGGGCAAGCGCCCCAGCCTGCCGGGGCGCGGCTTTTGCGGGTTGACGATGCGGCCCCCTTCCAAGCCGCTGATCGCGGCGGTGGAAGGCTATGCGCTGGCTGGCGGCTTTGAGGTGGCCCTCGCCTGCGACCTGATCGTGGCCGCACGCAATGCCCAATTTGGCCTGCCCGAAGTCAAGCGGGGCCTGGCTGCATCGGCCGGTGGCCTGCTGCGCCTGCCCAAACGCCTGCCCTACCACGTGGCGCTGGAATGCATCCTCACCGGCGACATGTTTGGCGCCGAGCGCTTTGCCCAGTTGGGCCTGGTCAACCGCCTGACCGAGCCCGGCGGCGCACTCGATGCCGCACTGGCGCTGGCGCAGACCATTGCCGCCAATGGCCCGCTGGCAGTCGCCGCGAGCAAGCAGGTGGCCAGCCAGTCCGGCGAATGGCCGCTGGCGGAGATGTTCGAGCGCCAGTCCGCCATCACCGCGCCGGTGTTCAGCTCGCAGGATGCGCGCGAAGGCGCGGCCGCCTTTGCGGAAAAACGCGCACCGGTCTGGAAGGGTGCCTGAACCCCGTCCCGCAACTCTGCGTTGTACAGCCCTTGGACGCGCCACAGAAGCGCGCAGCAGGAGACAAACCCATGCCACGTACCCAGCCTCTTCGCCAGCCCCTGCGGGCCTTGGCGGCCCTGGCGCTGCTCGCCAGCGCGCTCCACGCCCATGCCGAGGCCAGCTGGCCCACGCGCACCATCACCTTGGTGGTGCCCGGCGCCGCCGGCGGGTCGACCGATATTCCCGCACGCCTGCTGGCCCAAAAGCTGGGCCAGCGGCTGGGCCAGCCGGTAATCGTCGACAACAAACCCGGCGCCGGCGGCAGCCTGGGGGCCAGCCTGGTCGCCCGCGCCCAGCCCGACGGCTACACGGTGCTGGTGGGCAACAGCGGCTCCAATGCGATCAACTACACGGCCTATAAAAAGCTCAGCTACCAACCCGGCGACTTTGCCGCGCTGACCGACATGATCTCGTTTGCCAACGTGCTGGTCGTGCCCGCCAAGTCGCCCATCCAGAGCCTGGATGCGCTGGTGGCCGCTGCCAAGGCGCAGCCGGGCAAGCTGTCGTTCTCGTCCGCAGGTGTGGGCCAGACCACGCACCTGATGGGCGAGCTGTTCAAGGAGCGCACCGGCACCGATGTGGTCCACATCCCCTACAAGGGCTCGGCCCCCGGCACGATGGCGATCGTGACCGGCGAGACCCAGTTCATGTTCGACAACATGACCGCCTCGCTGGTCCATATCAAGGACGGCAAGCTGCGCCCGCTGGCTGTCACTGGCGACCAGCGCGAGCCCGATCTGCCCGAGGTGCCGACGATGACCGAGCTGGGCATGCGCAACTTCAACCAGGTCGGTTGGATGGGCTTCTTCGTGCCCGCCAAGACCCCGCCCGAGGTGCAGAAAAAACTGGCCGAGAACCTGCAGGCCGTGCTGCATGACCCCGACATCATGCGCCGCTACCGCGCGCTGGGCGGCCGCCCCGGCGGCATGCCCCAAGCAGACTTTGCCAAGCTGGTGGCCGATGACCAGCAGACCTGGGGCGCGCTGATCCAGAGCCAGCAGCTGCAGCTGGACTGATGCGACCTGCCGATGTTTGACACGCCCACCTCCACCGCCTCTCCCCGCCCAGCGCTGCCTTTCTACTGGCCCAAAGGGGTCTCGCGCGATCTGCGCGTGCCCCGCATCAGCCTGGATGACAACCTGAGCGCCTCGGCCCAGCGCTACCCGGACAAGCCCGCCATCATCTACGCGGGTGCCAGCACCAGCTATGCCCAGCTGCTGGCCCAGGTGGAGGCGCTGGCCGGCTTCTTGCAGCAGCGCCTGCAGCTGGCACCGGGCCAGCGCGTGCTGCTGCAAAGCCAGAACTGCCCGCAGTTCGTCATCGCCTGCTATGCGATCTACCGCGCCGGTGGCGTGGTGGTGCCGGTGAGCGCAATGACCACCGCCACCGAGCTGCGCTACTACGCCGACAACAGCGGCGCCCGCCTGGCCATCGCCGCCCAGGAGCTGCTGGCCAGCGTCCGGCCCTGCGTGGATGCGGGCCTGCTCGATGCGGTGCTCGTCCATGCCTACAGCGATGCGCTGCCCACCACCCCGCCGCCCGATGCGCTGCCCGAGGTGGTGACCACGCCGCGCCAGCCGCTGCCCGCCGGCCCCTACCATGGCTTTGCCGATGCATTGGCGCTGCAGCTGGCACCCGGCCCGCGTGTGGCGCAGGCCGACATGCTGGCCACCATCCCCTATACCTCGGGCACCACCGGCCATCCCAAGGGCTGCATGCACAGCCACCACTCGGTGCTGGCATCGCTCACCGGCTCAAGGCTGTGGCGCGGCTTCAATGACGACCTGGTGTTTCTGTCGGTCGCGCCGATGTTCCACATGCTGGGCACGCAGTACGGCATGAACATGCCCATTGCCGTCGGCGGCACCGTGGTGATGATGCCGCGCTGGGATGCGCTGCTGGCCGCGCGGCTGATCGAGCGCCACCAGGTCACCGCCTGGACGGCGCCGCCCAGCATGGTGATCGACCTGTTCAGCCAGGCCACTGCCCATGGGCTGGACCTGTCGAGCCTGGCCATGCTGGCCGGTGGCGGCGCGGCCATGCCCGAGGCGGTATCGCAGATGCTGGCCGAGCGCTATGGCCTGCACTACAGCGAAGGCTATGGCCTGACCGAGACCGCCGCCTTTTTGCATGCCAACCCGCCGGGCCACGCCAAGCGCCAGTGCCTGGGCGTGCCTACCCAGGGCGTGCATTCGATGATCGTCGACCCCGAGACCCTGCAAGAGCTGCCCGCAGGCGAGGTGGGCGAGCTGGTCTCCAGCGGCGAACAGGTGATGCAGGGCTACTGGCGCAATGACGAGGCCAACCGCGCGGCCTTTTTCGAACGCCATGGCCGGCGCTACTTTCGCACCGGCGACCTGGCCTCGGTCGACGAGGACGGCTACTACTTCATGCGCGACCGCTTGAAACGCATGATCAATGCCAACGGCTACAAGGTCTGGCCCGCCGAGGTCGAAAACATGCTCTACAGCCACCCGGCCGTGCTGGAGGCCTGCGTGATCGCCGTGCCCGATGCCAAGCGCGGCGAATCGGTCAAGGCCCTCGTGGTGCTGCGCCCTGGCGCGCAGGCGTCGGAGGACGAGATCATCGGCTGGAGCCGTGAACAGATGGCCGCCTACAAGGTGCCACGCGCGGTGGACTTTCTCGCCGCACTGCCCAAATCCGCCACCGGCAAGATCCAGTGGCGCGCATTGCAGGAGGCGGCGCAGCAAGCCGCTGCCTCCTCCCCTTCTCTGCATACGGAACACCCATGAGCTCTTTTTCCTTTCGCCACCAGCATGTGTTTGTCGCAGGCGGCAGCAGTGGCATCAACCTGGGCATTGCCAAGGCCTTCGCCCGCGCCGGCGCCCATGTCGTGGTCATGAGCCGCTCGGCCGACAAGGTGGCCCAGGCCGCCGCCGAGCTGGAGGCGCTGGGCGCCCAGGCCCTGGGCCTGAGCGCCGATGTGCGCGACCCCGCCGCCGTGCAGGCCGCGCTGGAGCAGGCGCATGCCCGCTTTGGCCCCATCGATGTGCTGGTCTCGGGCGCTGCGGGCAACTTCATTGCGCCGGCCAAGGACCTGTCGCCCAATGGCTTCAAGACGGTTGTCGACATCGACCTCAATGGCAGCTTCCATGTGCTGCGCCTGGCTTACCCGATGCTGCGCAAGCCCGGCGCCAGCGTCATCAACATCTCGGCGCCGCAAGGTGTCAACCCGACGATGTACCAGGTCCATGCCTGCGCGGCCAAGGCCGGCATCGACATGATGACCAAGGTGCTGGCGCTGGAATGGGGCGAGGACGGCATCCGCGTCAACAGCATCTCGCCCGGCCCCATCGGCGATACCGAGGGCATGCGGCGCCTGGCGCCCACGGCCGATGCGCTCGAGCGCGCCGTCTCCACCGTGCCGCTGCTGCGCATGGGCAGCACCGACGATGTCGCCCACATGGCCCTGTTCCTGTCGTCCGAACTGGCCAGCTATGTGACCGGGGCCATCATCCCCGTCGATGGTGGTGCTGCACTGCGCGGCGGGCGCGACATGCGTGCGTCCTACGTCCCCAGGAGCGCCGCATGAGCCAATGCTACAAACGCATTATTTTTGAGCGCCAGGACGGCGTGGCCACCTTGCGCTTTCACTGCCCCGACATGGCCCTGTTCCTGTCGTCCGAACTGGCCAACTATGTGACCGGGGCCATCATCCCGGTCGATGGCGGCGCTGCACTGCGCGGCGGGCGCGACA
>NZ_CAXYJV010000004.1:0-22251 GCF_964277875.1 uncultured Comamonas sp. | reverse complement strand
CAGTGTGTGTTGCCCGCGTCCATGAATTGCTGGCTTCGGCGCTTTGGCCAAAGCGCCGTTTGAGTGCTTGGTAGAACGCACTGGGGTGAAGCGCCGCTCCACATGAACAGGTCATCCAGCGCGATATTCGCTGCTTGACTGCCGCTCTATGGCTCATCAGCCGGCTTGCTTCTTATCCGTACTCTCAGCCTGCTGCCCCTGCACCAGCGCCCACAAAGCCTCCGCCGCCGGCGCCATCTCCGACCGTTGGCGGTACAGGCGGATCTCCACCGGTACGTTCCAGCTGTCGTCGCCAGCGGGCACCAGGCTGCCGCTGCGCAGCTCTTCGGTGATGAGGCTGTGGGGCAGCCAGGCGATGCCTCGGCCTTCCAGCGCCATGGTTTTGAGTAAGGCAGCGTGGTGGGCGGTAAACACGACGGCGACGCCATGCTCCATGCCGGGCTGGGCGGCGTGCACGGCGTCGGCGCCGTCGGCAAACATGCCGCGCATGCGCGATCGCATGATGCGGCCCAGGCCGGAGGCTTCGCTGTAGGCGAGGACCGGGACGGCGCTGTGCTGGCCGATGCGGTGCAGCGGCTGGCCGGGGGCATCGGGTGCGGCGGCGCTGACGGGGCACAGCAAATCATCGGACAGGCGGAGCATGGGGTACTGGCCTTCGTCCAGGCGGCCGGGCACGGCGGCATGGCCGTGGCACAGCACAAACTGCACGCGCCGCTGCAGCATCAGGTCTTCACAGGCGAGGGAGCTGTCGCTCATCGTCTGGATCGGGCCCATGCGCAGCTGCGCTTCCATGCCCACCAGCCAGCGCGGAAAGAAAGTGAGCGACAGCACATGGGTAGCGGCAAAGCGCAGGCTGGCGGCCGCTGTGTCGTGTGCGGCGCGGGCCTTGATGCGGGCGGCCTCCAGGTTGGCCAGCACGTTTTGCAGCAGCGGCATAAAGCGCTGGCCGGCGGGGGTGAGCGCGGCAGGGTGGGCGCTGCGGTCAAACAGCTCCACGCCGACCCAGTCTTCCAGCGAGCGGATATGGCGGCTGAACGCCGGCTGGGCAATGGCGCGGGCCTCGGCTGCGCGCGAGAAGTTGCCGGTATCGGCCAGCGCCATGAAGTCTTCGAGCCACTCCAGATCGAGCGGGCGGTTGCCGGGTCCCATGGGTTTCCTTGGAGCCTTCCTGGCTCATAGATACATGTATGCGTTTCGGGTATTGGACAGCAGGGACCCGGTAGGAAATGATGAACACCGTTGACCACCCGCACCCCTAACGGAGACAAAAACATGCCTGCCATCGCGAATTATCGTGGAATTATTCCTGCCATCTCTTGCCCTTTCACCCCGGACCACCGCATTGACGAACCCGCACTGCGCAAGCTCGCATCCTGGCTAGCCGGCCACGACGGCGTGGTGGCGATCATGACCAACGGCCATACCGGCGAGGTGTTCTCGCTGACTCCGGCCGAGCGCGCTGAGGTGACACGCATTGTGGCCGACGAGCTCAAGGGCCGCGTGCCGGTGATCTCGTCCATCGTCTGCGAAGGCCTGGCCGATGCGGCCGAACATGCCCGCGCTGCGGTGGAAGCCGGCGCCGTGGCCCTGGATGTGATGCCCCCGCACCACTGGCTGCGCTTTGGCTTCACCTCCGGCCATGCGCTGCAGTATTTCGAAGCCATCCACAAAGCTGCCCCGAATGCCGACCTGGTCTGCCATGTCTACCCCGCTTGGACGCGTGCCTCATACTCGTCGCAACTGCTGGCCGACCTGGCCAAGCTGCCGTACCTGCAGGCCTTCAAGGTGGGCCAGCGCGACATGAACAAATACGCCCGCGACATCCAGGCGATCCGCGAGGCCGATGCCTCCAAGGCCATCCTGACCTGCCATGACGAGTACCTGCTCGCCTCGATGGTGCAGGGCGTGGACGGCGCGCTGGTGGGCTTTGCGACCTTTATTCCGCAACTGATCATCGACCTGTGGAACGCCGTGAAGGCGGGCGACCTGAAGAAGGCGATGGACGTGCAGGCCATCATCACCCCGCTCAAGGATGCCGTGTATGGCGGTGGCGAACCCACCGGCGAGGCCCATGCCCGCATGAAGGGCGGCATGTACCTGGCCGGTGTGATCGACGACGCCACCGTGCGCCCACCGACCGAAGCGCCCAATGCCAAGGAAGTCGAGGCACTGCGCGCCGCCGTCAAGCAAGCCGGGCTGCTCAAGCGCTAAGCAGCTGTTGAAGCGGGGCAGAGGATTATGAGTCCTCTGCTCCTGGGGTCATACATCTAAAAAAACCGACAGGAGACAAGACACTATGCAACGCCAAGCATTCATCCGTACTGCGCTACGCAGCGCCATGGGCGCTGCCGCCTTGGCCCTGGCCGCCAGCGGCTTTGCGCAGACCTACCCGGCCAAGCCGGTGCGGGTCGTGATCCCGTTTCCGCCGGGCGGCACGCTCGATGCGGTGGGCCGCATGCTGGGGCAAAAGCTGGCCGACCAACTGGGCCAGCCCTTTGTCATCGAGAACAAGCCCGGTGCCAGCGGCGTGATCGGCGGTGAGACGGTGGCCCGCGCCCCGGCCGATGGCTACACCCTGCTGTTCAGTGCTTCTACGCATGTGACAGCGCCACTCACCCTCAAGTCCGTGCCCTACAACGTGACGCAGGATTTTGCGCCGGTTGCGCTGGTGGCCAAGGCCCCGCTGTCGGTGGCCATCAACAAGAACCTGCCGGTGACGGATATCAAGTCGCTCATTGCCTACGGCAAGGCCAACCCCGGCAAGATGACTTTTGCGGTGGGCTCCATCGGCTCTGCCGGCCATTTGTCTACCGAGCTGCTCAAACGCGCGGGTGGGCTGGATTATTTGATCGTTCCGTACAAGGGCACGGCGCCCGCCTTCCAGGATTTGATCGGTGGGCAGATCGACGGTTTTATTGACCCGATCCTTGGCTCGCTCCAGTACCACAAGGGCGGCATGCTGCGCGTGGTGGCCGTTACCTCGGCCCAGCGCGTACCCAACTTGCCAGATGTACCCACGGTGGCAGAGACCATTCCCGGCTATGAGTTCTACAGCTGGTATGGCCTCTGGGCACCGGCCAAGACACCGCCCGCGCTGGTGCAGCGGCTGAACGCCGAGGTCAACAAGGCCCTGGCCGAGATGGGCCCCAAGCTCAAGGAGCAGGGCCTGCTGTCCACCCCCGGCAGCGTGGAGGACTTTGCCCAATTCCAGCGCAGCGAGATCGAGCGCGCGCAAAAGATCGTGAGCGAAGGGAACATCCGTGCTGAATGACGCCCGCCATGCCGTCGTGACCGGTGCCAGCAGTGGCATTGGCCGCGCCATTGCCCAGGCGCTGCTGGCGGCGGGCTGGCGCGTCACGGGGCTGGACCTGGCACCGGCCGCCATCGTGCATGGCAGCTATGCGCATGTGGTGGTCGATCTGACGGATGGCGCCGCCATCGCAAGCAGCGCTGCCGACCTGCCCGCCGTGGATGCACTGGTGCATGCCGCTGGCGTGCTGCGCGTGGGCACGCTGGGCCAGCTGGACCACGATGGCGGCACGCTGATGTGGCGCCTGCATGTGGATGCCGCGACGCGCCTGGCCGATGCCATCGTGCCCGGCATGGCGCAGCGCGGCCAGGGCCGGGTCGTGTTTATCGGCAGCCGGGTGGCGCAAGGCATGGCAGGGCGCGGCCAGTATGCCGCCACCAAGGCGGCCTTGATCGCGCTGGCGCGCAGCTGGGCGGCCGAGGTGGCTGCGCAGGGCGTGACGCTGAACGTGGTATCTCCCGCAGCCACGGCGACCGGCATGTTGAACGACCCGGCCCGCGCTGGCAGTGCGCCGCGCCTGCCACCCATTGGCCGCTTGATCGAGCCGGCCGAGATCGCCGCGCTGGTGGGCTTTCTTCTGTCTCCGGCGGCGGCAGCCATTACCGGGCAGGACATCGCTATCTGTGGTGGCTCGTCTCTGGCCCGTTGATATTTCATCCCCCCCATTTTCACAACCGATGACCACCATGAAGATCGTCAACATCCTCGAATCCACCCGTCCCATCAAGTCGGACATCCGCAACGCCTACATCGACTTCTCCAAGATGACCTTGAGCCTGGTCGCGGTGGTCACCGATGTGATCCGCGACGGCAGGCCCGTCATTGGCTATGGCTTCAACTCCAATGGCCGCTACGGCCAGGGCGCGCTGATGCGCGACCGCTTTATCCCCCGCGTGCTGGAGGCCGAGCCCGGCAGCCTGCTGGACGAGACCGGCGAGAACCTGGACCCGCACAAGGTCTGGGCCCGCATGATGATCAATGAAAAGCCTGGCGGCCATGGTGAACGCTCGGTGGCTGTCGGCACCATCGACATGGCTGTCTGGGATGCCACCGCCAAGATCGCCGGCAAGCCCTTGTTCCAGCTGCTGGCCGAACGCTATGGCAATGGCACGCCCAACCCGCGCGTGTTTGTCTATGCCGCTGGCGGCTACTACTACCCCGGCAAGGGCCTGGATGGGTTGAAGAAGGAAATGGAAAGCTACCTGGCGCGCGGCTACTCGGTGGTCAAGATGAAGATCGGCGGCGCCACCCTGGCCGAGGACTGCGAGCGCATTGAATCGGTGCTGAAGATCCTGGGCCCTGGCCAGCAGCTGGCGGTGGATGCCAATGGCCGCTTTGACCTGCATACTGCTATCGACTATGGCAAGGCGCTGTCGCAGTACCCGCTGTTCTGGTACGAAGAGGCCGGCGACCCGCTGGACTTTGAACTGCAGGCCAAGCTGGGCGAGGTCTACAAGGGCCCCATGGCCACCGGTGAAAACCTGTTCTCCATGCAGGATGCCCGCAACCTGATCCGCCACGGTGGCATGCACAAGGACCGCGACTGGCTGCAGTTTGACTGCGCGCTGAGCTATGGCCTGGTGGAGTATCTGCGCACCTTGGACATGCTCAAGGAATACGGCTGGTCGCCCAGCCGCTGCATTCCCCACGGCGGCCACCAGATGTCGCTGGCCATCGCCGCAGGCCTGGGCCTGGGTGGCAACGAAAGCTACCCGGACCTGTTCCAACCCTATGGCGGCTTCCCCGATGGCGTGAAGGTGGACAACGGCTATGTCACCCTGCCAGCGCTGCCAGGCATTGGCTTTGAAGGCAAGTCCGATCTGATCGCGGAGATGCAGGCCCTGGCTTCCTGACCCGGTCTGGCTGCAAGCGCTTGGGAACAGGGCGCTTGGAGCAGTAGTTCTGAGAATCGGCAAGCCGTCGCGCAAGGCGACGCTTGCCATCGCGTCCATCTGCGGCACCTCTTTCACGCCTCTGCTTGTTTAAAGCCGAGGCGTTTTCTTTATGCGCCATGCCTGCTGGGGCATGCGCAACTGTCGCTGAGAGCAGGGAATGCCTCGGCGGTTTCTCAGGCCTTTGACGCCAGCCAGCACCGCCTGTGCATAGGCCTCCCCAGCCCCATCCAGCAGGGGCAAAAACACACAGCTCCGAGCGACCAAGGGTTAGCACTGAAAGCCTTTCAAGCTTTTGTTTGTACTATTTACCTGTCGGCAGGTATGTAGTCCAACACCAAGATCTGGACGGCCGGCCAAAGACACGGTTCATCGCAAAAAAAGAGCTGATCAAGGAGACAACGTGAAATCTGTACGCCCGCATGCATTGCTTTTGTCGTTACTCGCGGCCATGGCCGCGCCGTCTGGTTCCTGGGCCCAGGTCAGTGATGACGTGGTCCGCATCGGTGTGATGGGGGACCAGACGGGGCCTTACTCGGGCAACGGCGGTCCCGGCCATGCGCTGGCCGTCAAGATGGCGGTCGAGGACTTTGGTGGCAAGGTGCTGGGCAAGCCCATCGAGGTGGTGGTGGCCGATGACCAGAACAAGCCCGACATTGGCCTGAGCATCACCCGCCGCTGGCTGGATGTGGAGAAGTTCGACACGATCGTCGGCAACTCCGCCTCGTCGATCGCGCTGACGGTGGCCCAGCTGATGAAGGAGCGCAGCAAGCCCTACCTGATCGCAGGCACCACGACGGCCGACCTGACCAACAAGGCCTGCTCGCCGATGAATTTCAACTTTGTTGCCGACTCCTACGCGATGCCCAAGGCAGGGGTGAAGGCGCTGCTGAAGCAGGGCGTCAAGAGCTTCTACTTCATCGCGGTCGACTACGCCTTTGGCCAGGCCTACCTGGATGAGGCCACCCGCTTTATCAAAGAAGGGGGCGGCAAGGTGGCCGGGGTTACGCGCCATCCGCTGGGCACGGCCGATTTCTCGTCCTACCTGCTGCAGGCGCAGGCCAGCGGTGCCGAGGCGATTGTCATCATCAACGCGGGGCTGGACCTGTCCAACGCACTCAAGCAAGCGGCTGAATACCGCATTGCGCGGGGCGGCCAGAAGGTAGCGGTGTTTGGCATGACGATCAACAGTGTCACCGCCATGGGCCTGGATGTGGCCCAGGGCCTGCAGCTGGCGCTGCCCTTCTACTGGGACCAGAACGACGAGACCCGGGCCTGGTCCAAGCGCTTCATGGCGCGCTACAACAACGGCGCGCCCACCTACCTGATGGCCGGTGCCTACAGCGCCACCACGCACTACCTGCAGGCGGTGCAGGCCGCCGGTACCGACGAGGGCAAGGCCGTGGCGGCCAAGATCCGCGAGCTGCCGGTCAATGACTTCTTCTCCAAGCAGGTCAAGGTGCGGGCCGATGGCCAGGTGCTGCGGCCGCTCTATGCGGTGCAGGTCAAGACACCGGCGGAGTCCAAGGCCAAGTTCGACTACTACAAGATTATCGGCACCATCGCGCCGGAAGACGCCTGGCGCCCCGCCTCCGAAAGCGTCTGCGACCTGCTCAAGGGGCAGTGATGGGCCGCACCCTCGTCACCGGTGCCGCACGCGGCATTGGCCGCGCCATTGCGCTGCGCCTGGCCCAAGACGCCCAGGACCAGGGCCGTATCGCGCAGCTGACCCTGCTGGACCAGCATGCCGCCGAGCTGGATGCGCTGGCCGCCGAACTGCAAGCGCTGGGCGCCCAGGTCCAGGTACTGGCGGGTGATCTGTCGGGGCTGGACTTTGCCGCCCAGGCGGTGGCTGCTGCCGCGCAGCACTGGGGCGGGCTCGATGGCCTGGTCAGCAATGCGGGCGCGGCCTTTCCCGGTGCGCTGAGCGATTACCCAGTCGCCGAATGGGACCGGACCTTTGCGCTCAATGCGCGGGCGCCGTTGCTGCTGGCCCAGGCGGCGCTGGCGCCGCTGCGTGCCAGTGGCGGCAGCATCGTGGTCATCACCTCGGTATCGGCCAGCCATGCCACGCCGCCGCTGGGCGCCTACAGTGCCAGCAAGGCGGCGGCGCTGATGCTGGTGCGCCAGCTGGCGACCGAGTGGGGGCCGCTGGGTGTGCGCACCAATGCGCTCTCGCCCGGCTTGATCGCCACGCCCGGTACTGCGCTCGCCTACGCCGATCCGGCCGCCAAGGCCCACCGCGAGCAGCGCGTGCCGCTGCGCCGCATTGGTGAGCCGGGTGATATAGCCGGTGCCGTCAGCTTCTTGCTGAGCGATGCGGCCGCCTACATCAACGGCGCTGAGCTGGTGGTCGATGGCGGACTGGCCCACACGATGATGGCCTCGCTGCCCCAACAGGCCTGGCAGGACCAGGCGGCGCAGCGCCGCGTGCCCCAGGCCGCTGCCGCAGGCTAGGCCGCAACGGGCCAGCCCCTAGCAACAACGTATTTTGTGATGGAGACCTGCCGTGTCTATCTCTCAAAAATTCAAGCGGGCCGCCAGCTGGGGCGTGCTCATCGGCGCCTGGGCCGGGGCGGTGGTGCAGGCGGCGGAGTTCCCTGACAAGCAGGTCACCATCGTCGTGCCCTATGCGGCCGGCGGCTTTACCGACCAGGTGGCCCGCGCCATTGCACCGGTGCTGGCCGAGAAATGGGGCAAGCCGGTGGTGATCGACAACCGCCCCGGCGGCGGCACCACGATTGGCACGGCCCTGGTTGCCCGGGCCCCCGCCGATGGCCACACCTTGCTGCTGAGCAGCCTGGGTTACTTGACCAACCCGCTGATGATGGCCCGGCTGCCCTATGACCCGCAGGACCTCAAGCCGCTGATGATGGTGTCCGAGTCGCCCAGTGTGCTGTATGTGGGCAAGCAAGTGCCCGCCAACAACCTGGCCGAGTTCGCCAGCTATATGCGCGCCAATGATGGCAAGGTCGCCTTTGCCTCGTCGGGCGTGGGCTCCAGCCCGCATATCTGTGCCGAGATGCTGGCCTCGGCCGTCGGCGCGCACATCATCCACGCGCCGTACCGGGGCAATGCCCCGGCCTTGAATGCGTTGATGGCTGGCGAGGTGGCTGCGTTGCTGGATGCACCCAGCTCGGTCAGCTATGTGCAAGCCGGGCGCATGAAGGTGCTGGGCGTTGCCAGTGACAAGCCCGTGCGCAGCGCACTGCCGCTGACCCCGTTCTCCCAGTCGTCCGCGCCCGAGCTCAAGCGCTACAGCTGCAGCAGCTTCTTTGGCTTCTTCATGCCCGCCAAGGTGCCCGCAGCCCTGCAGCAGCGCATTTACCGCGATCTGCGCGCGGTGGTGGAGGTGCCCAGCGTGGCCGAGGGCGTCACCCGCCCCGGCGGCGAGCTGCACCTGCTCGGCCCCGAAGACTTCACGGCTTACCTGGATACCCAGCGCCCGCGCTGGGCCGCCGTGATCCGAGAAAAGCACATTACCCAGGAATGAGGGCAGGGGGCGCCCAGCCCTTGCCCGCCCCTTGTCGTTTGATTTGACCTTGAACCCGGAAACATGACAGCAACCACCGATCCCTATGCCGACTTTCGACAAACCTTGCGCGATTTTGCGCAGCAGCACTGCCCGCCCGCGCTGAAAGCCAAGGTCCGCGCCAACGAGAAGCTGGGCCGCGCCGAGATGAGCGCGTGGGCCAAGATCCTGCAACGCAAGGGCTGGAGCGCCCCCAACTGGCCGATCGAGTGGGGCGGCACCGGCTGGGACATGCAGCAGCGCTATTTGTTTGAAGAGGTGATGGCGCAGGAAGACTGCCCGCCGCTCTACCACCATGGCATCGGCCACATCGGCCCGGTGATCATGCACTTTGGCACGCCCGCGCAAAAGGAGCGCTACCTGCCGCGCATTGTGGACGGCAGCGAATGGTGGTGCCAGGGCTACTCCGAGCCCGGCGCCGGCTCCGACCTGGCCTCGCTGCGCACCGCAGCGGTGCGCGATGGCGATGACTATGTCATCAACGGCCAGAAGATCTGGACCTCCCATGCGCAGGAGGCGGACATGATGTACACCCTCGTGCGCACTTCCAAAGAAGGCAAGAAGCAGGCCGGCATCTCCCTGCTGCTGGTGCCGATGGACACGCCCGGCATCGAGGTGCGCCCCATCCCGACGATTGACCACTGGCACCATGTCAACGAGGTGTTCCTGCGCGATGTGCGCGTGCCCGTGGCCAACCTGATTGGCGAAGAGGGCGGCGGCTGGGCCTGCGCCAAGTTCCTGCTCGACCGCGAGCGCCTGTCGCCCGCCACCGTGCCGCGCCTGGTGCGTCTGCTGGAGCAGATTGAGCAGCCGCTGCGCGAGCGCGGCCGTACACAACAGGGCGCCAGCCAGCACATGCTGCTGGAGCGCTTGTTCCTGGCGCAGGCGGCCGTGGCGGGCGCCAAGGAGATGCTGATCAGCGCCATCGACGAAGAGATGCAGGGCACCCTGGCCTCGTCAAAGTCTTCGGCGCTCAAGCTGTTCTGCTCCGACCTGGCCCAGCAGATCATCGGCATCGCCTTTGACATGAGCCCCGACTACGCGGCCCGCCTGATTCCGAGCCTGCCCGAGAGCAGCCCCGCCGATGTGGAGCTCAAGCGCGAGCTGATCCACACCTACCTCTTCTACCGCTCGCGCACGCTGGCCGGCGGTACCAGCGAAGTACAAAAAAACGTGATTGCACGCGATATCTTTGGAGCCTGACCCATGCCTTTTCAAGCCTCTCCCATGTTTCCGGGCGACCTGTACGACACAACGCTGCGGGTGGCAGCCGATGCGGTGGCGGTCAATGCCGCTTTGACCGAAGCCCAGGCCACTGACCAGGCCAGTGACAGCTGGCAGCAGTTTTTGGAGCTCGGCTGGCAAGCCGTGCTGGTGCCCGAGGCCAGTGGCGGCGCGGGCTCCACCTTCGCCGATGTGGCCTCGATCGCAGAGGCCGCTGGCCGCTATGGCCTGACCACGCCGCTGGTTGCACGCTGCGCCGTGGTGCCAGCGGTGCTGGGCGCCATCCCCGGCCGCGACGATGTGGCGCAGATGCTGGGCCTGCTGGCCGCCGGTGAAGTCTCCATCGCCCCCGTGTTTGCGCATGACGGCAGCTGCAGCCTGACGGCGATGGTCGATGCCGAAGGCGTGCAACTGCAGGGCAGCCTGCGCGGCATCGACCTGAGCGAGCCGGCCAGCCATCTGCTCTTCCTGGCCCGCAGCGCTGCTGGCGAAGCCTTGCTGCTGCTGGCCAGCCGCGACCAATTAGGCGGCAGCCTGCAAAGCTGGGCCGGCCACGACGGCCGGCTGACCGCTGACCTGGCCCTGAAAGCCACGCGCCTGCCCGCCAGCGCCGTGCTGCAACGCGGCCGGGCGGCCGTGGCTGCTGCCGAGCGCGCCAATACCGTGGGCGCGCTGGTCTGCTGCGCGCAGATCGTCGGCGCCATTGGCGCGATGGTGGAGCAGACCATCGAGTACCTGAACACCCGCCAGCAGTTTGGCGTGCAGCTCTCCACCTTCCAGGCGCTGCGCCACCGCACGGTGGACATGTATGTGGCCTATGAAAGCGTGCGCGGCATGGTGCGCGAGCGCGTCGTGGCCTTTGACCTGGGGGATAGTGACGCGCATGCAGTGGCATTGCTCAAGCACTACCTGTCGATCGCGGCCCGCCAGGTGGGCGAGTCGGCCATCCAGCTGCATGGCGGCATTGGCATGTCGCGCGAGCTGCCTGCCGCGCGCCTGGCTATGCATGCCATTGGCTGCAGCCTGCAGTGGGGCGACCGCTACGAGCAGCTCGACAGCCTGGCAGCCGACATGGCCGCCGAGATCGCAGCCGAAGTCGCCGCTGAAACCGCCCCCACCTCCGCCCGCGCCTGAGAGGACCCGCCATGAGCCACGCATCTTCGTCCCTCGACGCCTTGTTCCACCCCCGCTCGGTGGCGCTGGTCGGCGCCTCGTCCGATCCCGAGCGCATTGGCGGCCGCCCGCTGCGCTTCATGCTCGAAGCCGGCTTTGCCGCGCCCATCTACCCGGTCAACCGCAGCGGCGCGCTGATCCAGGGCCTGCAGTCCTACCAAAAGGTGTCCGATATTCCTTTCCCGGTCGACCAGGCCATCATCTGCGTGCCGGTGGCCGGGGTGGAAGAGGCCGTGCGCGATGCCATTGCCAAGGGCGTCAAGGCCATCCAGGTGATGACCGCCGGCTTTGCCGAGATTGACGCAGCCGGCCGCGCGCTGCAGGACTGCATTGTCGGCCTGTGCCGCGCTGCAGGTGTGCGCATGCTCGGCCCCAACTCGCTGGGCCTGCTCAATGTGCCGGCGCGCTTTTTCTCGACCTTCTCGACCTTTCTCAACGGCGCCCAGCCCCAGCCGGGCGCCATCTCGCTGGCCACGCAAAGCGGCGCCTTTGGCTCGGCCGCCTATGGTATGGCCACCTTGCGCGGCCTGGGCTTCAGCAAGATCATCGCCACCGGCAATGAGGCCGATGTCGATGTGGCCGAGAGCATCGACTACCTGGCCGACGACCCCGACACCCGCATCATCTGCGCAGCGGTCGAATCCTGCCGCGATGGCAACCGCCTGCGCCGCGCCTTGCTCAAGGCAGCCCGCGCTGGCAAGCCGGTGCTGATCATGAAGGTGGGGCGCACCGAGCTGGGTGCCGCTGCTGCCTCCACCCACACCGGCTCGCTGGCCGGCAACGACAAGGTCTACGACACGGTGTTCCGCGAATGCGGCGCGCTGCGGCCCGAGTCCATCGAGGAGATGTTGGACATCGCCTACCTCTACACCGTCAGCGGCGTGCTGCCGGCCAATGACGAACTGGGCGTGTTCACCGGCTCGGGCGGCATCGGCGTGCTGATGGCCGACGAGGCGGGCGCACAGGGCATGGAGCTGCCCCCCTTGCCCGCCCCCGCCCGCGAGGCCACCTTGGCGCTGCTGCCCTTTGCGGTGGCCGCCAACCCGCTGGACATGACGGCCCAGGTCACGTCGGTGGCCCGTGGCACCTCGCGCACCCTGGGGGTGATGTTGGAGCACACGCGCTATGGCGCGGTGCTGGGCTACCTGGCCCATGTGGGCCTGTCGCCCGAGCGCTTTGCCAGCACCCAGCAAGAGATTGCCGCGCTGGCCGCGCAGCACCGCGAGCGCCTGACCATTCTGGTGATGCTGGCCTTGCCCCAGGTGCGCAGCGCGCTGGAAAAGCAGGGCGTGGCCGTGTTTGAGGACCCGACCCGCGCGGTGCGCGCCGTTGCCAGCCTGGCCAAGATCCGCCAGCGCTGGCAGACGCTGTACCAACTGCCCGACGGTGCGCAGACTGCCGCGCCGGCTTTGGCGCTGGACGATGTGCATACCGAAAGCGGCGCCAAACGCGCGCTGGCAGCCGCTGGCCTGCCGGTGCCGCCCGAGCATCTGTGCAGCAGCGCTGCCCAGGCGGCAGCTGCCGCAGCGCAGGTGGGCTTCCCGGTCGTGGCCAAGATCGTCTCGCCCGACATCGCGCACAAGACCGAGGTCGGCGGCGTGATGCTCAACCTGCAGGATGCCGCTGCCGTCGAACGCGCCTTTGGCACCTTGATGGACCGCGCCCGCACAGCGCGGCCCGGTGCCCGCCTGGAGGGCGTGTTGATCGCCCCGATGCTCAGTGGCGGCGTGGAGGTGATCCTGGGCCTGCACCGCGACCCGACCTTTGGCCAGATGGTCATGTATGGCAGCGGCGGCACGGCGGTGGAGCTGTTCCAGGATGTGGCGCTGGCATCGGCACCGCTCAGCACAGCCCGCGCCCAGGCGCTGGTCGATGCGGTGCGCTCCAGCCAGCTGCTGCGCGGCTGGCGCGGCGGGCCGCACTACGACGAGGCCGCCCTGGTGCAGGCGCTGTGCCGGCTGTCGGAGTTTGCGGTGCAGCATGCCGACAGCATCCAGAGCGTGGACATCAACCCGCTGATGGTGCGCACCCAGGGCGCCATGTGCCTGGATGCGGTGATCGAGCTGCGCGTGCAGAAGCAGCAGGGGGCACAGCCATGAGCAGCGAAGCCAGGCTGGCCCAGCTGGAGGCGCGGCTCCAGGCATTGAGCGACCGCGAGGCGATCCGCGAAGCCCTCTATTCGTACTGCCGGGGCATTGACCGGGGCGACGAAGCCGCCCTGCGCGCCGCCTACTGGCCGGATGCCACGGACCGCCATGGCGCCTACCAGGGCAGTGGGGAAGGCTTTATCCAGGCAGCGCTGCCCCAATTAGCCAAGGGGCGCTACATCCACAACATCGCCAACCTGTCCATCCAGCTGAACGGCGATGCCGCTGCGGTGGAGGCGTATTTTCTGGCCTACCAGACGGACACAGATGCCGCTGGCGCGCCGCGCGCCACCTTCTTGTGCGGCCGCTATGTGGATCTGTTTACCTGCCGCGCCACGGCCACGGCCGCGCGCGAATGGCGGGTGGCCAAGCGCGTGGTGGTCTACGACTGGCAGGACATCTGGGCCGCGCCCACGCAGGACGAAGCCACGCGCTTTGGCCGGCGCCTGCCGATAGGCGCCAGGGCGCCTGACGACCCCTGGTACGCGTTGATGCGCGAGGTGGCTATGCCCTCAAGCCCGTAACCGCGCCGCTAACCGCGCTCGATCTGGCGGATCGCATCCGCCCCTTCTGCCCCTGCGTTTGATTGCAGGGACTCCCTTTCTCACTGCGCTGTCTAGCGCGGTGCGGATCTGCTCGGTCTAACAAAACAGCAAAGCGTTTTCACCGTGGTCGTGCATGGGGCCAGGCCCGACCACGTCTTTCCAAAAGTACTACAGGAGACAAACCATGAAAGCCAACAAGCCCAGACTTCATCCGCTGCTCGCAGCACTCATCGCCACTACGGCGGCCGGGGGCGCAGCGGCGCAAACCGCGCAGACCCAGGAGCTCAAGCAGATCACCTCGCCAGCCGGGGGGCTGGCGCTGGGCAGCAGCAGCTCGGTACAGGTCTATGGCCTGATCGACAGCAGCGTGGCCAGCGTCTCGATGCAAGGCCAGCGCGCCACCAAGCTGGAGAGCGGCCACATGATGGGCTCGCGCCTGGGCTTCAAGGGAAGCGAAGATTTGGGCGGCGGCCTGCGGGCCAACTTCCAGCTGGAGATGGGTATCAACACCTCCAACGGCGCGCAGCAGCAAAACCAGGGCTTTGGCGCCAAGGCCTTTGGCCGGGGCTCGCTGATCAGCCTGACCGGCAACTTTGGCGAGCTGCGCATGGGCCGCACCCTGGCATCGCTGCCGACCGAAGTGCAGGCCGTGGGTGACCCCTTTGGCCTGGGCGGCGGAGGCAACCTGCAGGGCATCCAGCCCTCGCCCGGCCGGCAGAACAACAACATCCTCTACCAAAGCCCGTCGATCGGCGGCTTTATCGGCAAAGCGGCATACACGATCAGCGAGTACACGCGCCAGAACATCGACATCGAGCACCGCGCCCACCAGTACACGCTGGCGCTGTTCTACAAGAACGATGCCTGGAGCGCAGCGGTATCGGCCACGCGCATGACCAACCCCACCGATGGATCGGCGACGCGCTATTTCAACTCGGCGCTGGCCTATGACTTCAAGGCCTTCAAGCTGTTTGGCTCGTTTGCCACCTTCAAGAACCCCGGCGCGGCCATCACGCCCACCGTGAACACTGGCCTGGACAACAGCGGTCAGTTGGCCGGCTTCCCCTCCGTGGGCTACTACGAAGGCCAGGACGACCGCAGCTTCTCGATCGGCGCCTCGGTCAAGCTCGGCCCAGGCACCTTGCTGCTCAATGCCATCGACCTGAACGACACCGGCCCGCTGAACCGCGATGCGCGCCAGTACGGCGTGGCCTACCTGTACCCCATGTCCAAGCGCACCACCTTGTACACGGACTATGGCTATGTGAAGAACAAGAACGGCGCCGGCTACACCTTGACCGGCGCGGTGACTGCGGCCGGCTTTACCAACAACGGCAACAGCAATGCCTACCGGGTGGGCATCATCCACAGCTTCTGATAGCCGAACAAAGCAAAAAGGCCCAGGCGTTTGCAGCGCCTGGGCCTTGTTTAGAGCCGCTAACACAACCCTTGATACGTCGTTGCCTCGCCGGCCGCGCCCAGCCTCGTCGTACTACTGTACTGCCTGCGGCAGGTCGCCTAGTCGGGGACGCCTAGTCTCAACCGCAAACCTTCGGTTTGCTGGGCCGTGTTAGCGGCTCTTGATGGGGAGTAGCTTTAGCGTGTTGGATTGCTAGCCAGCAGCCCCTGGAAGATCATGTCAATGTACTGCTGCACCACCTGGCGGGTGCTGAGCCGCCCGGTGGGTGAGTGCCAGCGGGGCAGCTGGTTCAGCACGGCCAACAGCATGCGGCTGGCAATGGTGGGGTCCACCTTCTGGAACACCTGGCTGTCAATGGCCTGTTTGACCGCGTCGCGCAGCAGTTTTTCATACTCGTCACGCAGGGCCAGGTTCTCGGGGCGGGGCTTGGCATTGTCGCCAAACCAGAACATGTTGGAGCCGGCGATCCAGGAGTCGCGGTTGCGCTCCATATAGTCGGCCGAGGACAGCATGAACTCGCGCACCTTGGCTTCGGGGCTGGTCACCTTGCCCATCGCTGCAGACACGTAGTTGACGAGGGTGCGCATGCCATCGACCAGGATGCTTTCGTAGAGCGCATCCTTGTTGGGGAAGTGGTAGTACAGCGCGGCCTTGGTGATCTGAGCCTCGTCGGCAATGTCGCGCAGCGAGGTGCCGTCAAAGCCCTTGGTGGCAAACAGCCGCATCGCTATTTCTATCAGTTGCTCTTTCCGGTCTTCCACACGCATGCGCGTGCTGCTGCCTTCTTCGGGGGCGTCGGAGGTTTTTGTCGTGTTTTTTTGCATAGTCACCAAAATTTATGTGCGCTGATATCGCCCGGGAGACGGTCGATCCGCACCCGGCGGCTTGTGGCTTCTGGGCGGTGGCACCATCATAGTTCAACGAAAATCATCCATCCATCGGGCCCAGCCCGACGCTGTCGGGGGGGCGCAAAGGCTGCGTTGCCCCAGGGTTGTAGCCCAGGGGCGGCAGCGATCGATGATTCTCGGCACGTGGGAAGGGGGGCCGCTAACAAGGCCCAGCAAACCGATGGTTTGCAGTTGAGGCTCGCCCCCGGCAGGACAGGGCGCGGCCGGCGAGGCAACAACCTATCAAGGCCTGTGTCAGCGGCTCTTAGCGGTACCCGGCTAGTCTCAGCGGCCCTTGTAGACCGGCTCGCGCTTTTCCAGAAACGCTTGCTGCGCCTCGCGCGTGTCTTCCGTCTTGGACAGCGCCACGGTGTTGCCCTGCTCATAGCGGTAGGCATCACGGGTGGGCATCAGCAAGGTCATGCGCGCGGCTTCCTTGGCCAGGCGCAAGGCGATAGGGCTCTTGGAGGCGATCTCGCGCGCCATCTCCATCGCATAGGGCATCAGCTCATCAGCGGGCAGACAGGCTTCGATCAGGCCCAGGCGGTACATCTCTTGCGCCGACACCTTCATGCCGGTAAAGAACATGCGGCGCGCGCGCGACTGGCTGAAATAGCGCTGCAAGAAGGTCACGCCCCCCGCCAGGCCCACATTGATTTCAGGCATCGAGAAATAGGCATCTTCCGAGGCCACCCAGATGTCCGAAGCCATTACCAGCCCAAAGCCAGCCCCCAGCGCCGGCCCGTTGATCGCCGCAATGATGGGCTTGGAGCACTCCATGATCGCGTTGTTCGACTCGCGCACCAGGCGGTTGTGGCGGCCATAGGCGCCGGGCTCACCCGCCAGGTTGGGGCGTTCACGAATGTCGGCACCGGCCGAGAACACCTTGCCCGTGCCCGTGAGCACGATGCAGGCCACATCGTCGCGGTCAGACAGCTCGTCAAACAGCTCCATGATCTCGTTGCGGAACTCCTTGTTCTGCGCGTTGACGGGCGGGCGGTTGAGGGTGACAACGGCAATCTTGTCCTTGATATCGACGATGAGCGTGTTGTAGGCCATGCAGGGTCTCCTGGTTGAATACTAGTAATTTACCGGTCGGCAAGTAAATATTAGCGAATAACGGCGGAGGGCTCAAGCGGGTTGCTACGGGGGAGGGGTTGGGGTGTCGCTCAGGTGATTGGGGGCACTGCAGGAGGGCCGAAGCAGGGTGTCGTCTGGGTGGCTATGCGCGCCAAAGCTTGGAGATATTTAATTTCCTCGCGCCAGGCTTTGAACTGGACTTATGCGCGTTTAGAGGCTTCAGGGAACTCGCATTCGTCGTTGGCACGCTAGTGTCCGCAGCTAGTTTGCGGTGTTCTAAGTACATTCTTGCGGCCATAAGCGGCCCTGTAAGTCGTGGCTGCTAGAGGCAGCTTCAGGCTGGATGCAGTCGCTCAACTTTTGCACACGGATGGCTGCTGATACACATAGCAGTCATTGCAAGGCGCGTTGACTGAAGTCCCAGTCTGCACCTAAACGCCGCCAGGGGATTAGAGGGTAATAGGATGCGTTGAATTATCTACAAACCTCTGGTCGATTCACCCGACTGCAAGTGATCAACTTAGGCGATGGGCGCCACCGCAACCAAGTGGTTAGAAAAACTAGTTTCGGTCTCACATCGCCAGGTCGCCCAAAGCTTGCACCCCTCGGCAGACCCAAGATCTAGCTCCAAGGCAAGCCAGTTCCGCGCCGCCATGATATGCGTGTCATGTCCCGGAAACGTCATGACTTCAGCGACATACTGCACATCGATGTTTTGAGGCTTCTTGGCATTGGAGTTCAACCAAGCAAGAAATAACCGCTCCGTCACCCCCATCAGCGATGGGTGAACAACGGCAGACGAGGTAAATTGGTGCATCTGCGACCACGTTTCGGAAGCGGGCAGATCTTTGCGATAGGCTGTCCCCCACGCTGCAACATGCACATCCCCAGAGACCAAGGAGACCCGAATCTTCTTGTCGCGAGCAAAACTAGAAAGCACCTCGAGCAGTCGCTTGCGCTCTCCCTCATGGTCATCATGGGACCAGTGATCTTTAAGATCGTCGGCGTTGCTGTCGGTAACATGGTCCTGCCCGAATTTATCCAAAAATAGTTCTGCCAATGGAAGCTTTGGGTGCACCACCGGCACAGAGGACATGAACAGCAGGTGCTGACATCCAATCTTCGGCTGCGGCCCAGCGCCTCCAGACCTCAGGTTGCCAGTCCATTCCTTGATTTGCCGCCACGTATCCGATCCCATGACCTGGGTTCGGGAGCGCTCCGTGCGCAAGTCGGCAGCAACGACAGCTACTGGCCCGATCGAGTAGGCGGACGTAAATCCTGGTTGATTGTCAAGCAGCGGCAGCGCTAGCGAGTCCTTAGCGAGCACCTTGCTCCATGAGATAGGCTTTAGCAGAGGATCCTGACGGGTGAATCCTGCCGGCGTTGTGTCCTCCAGTTCAGGCAGATCTTCCAGCGCATGTTGCATCTGGAACACCCAGAATGCCCTACGTGCGTGGCGGAAGAGTGTTTGAAATAGCTCGCAGTTCTGCATCTCGCAGCTGTATGACCCCCAGCCGTCAAAGATGTCGTGGTCGTCCCACACCATGATGGTTGGCATGGACGCCATCGCTGCCCCTGCATCAAGCGCAGCCGTCGCGGATGACCATGGCTGCCTCTCAATGGGGAGCCATCGTTGTTTGTACAGGCCGAAATAGTAGGCCTCTATCTCCCGTTCGAGAGGCTTGCTGACCTTGAAGTTCAGTTGGGCCTGGCGAGGCAGGCCAACCCATTGCCGCAGTGCTTTGATGTCTTCCCAGATAGAGTCAAAGTAGATCTGATCGCCGCCCATGAGCATTATGTGAAAACGCTGCAGGCCTTTGTTGTGAATGCGCTTCTCATGCCACAACTGTTCCTTGTCCAGCAGCTTGACTTCTCCCTCCCCAGGCTTTCTGCGTAGTTTGCGATCATGGCTGTAGAGCAGGTCCTCCCACACCGCATCTGACTTTCGGATGATTTTCCTCATCACCGCAGGGTCAGAGAATCCATTGCACGATACATAGGCCATGCGCGGAGAGAAATCCTTGCCAGGCACCGTCATGCTCCAGGTCAGCCCGCCAGGGATGCCGTAGCTCACCGTGCGCTCATCCTTCAAGACCTTGCAGGAAAGGTCGTAGCGCAGATAGCGCTCGCCACGCGTTGACAACAGCTCCGTAGGTGCAGGACATGTCTTGCCATCGACTTGGAATTCCGGAATCTGTGCACCTCCCTTGAGGCCAATCAGTGCCGTTACTCGCCAAGCATCCCCTTTTCCGATACCGCGGAACGACAACACCGGCCCCAGCAGCAGATCTTTTTCATTCATGTTCAGTCTCCTGAGGCATTCATTTCTTTCGCTACCACCTTAACGATCCGAGCGCGAGATACCGCCCTGCGTGCCACCAGCGCTGCTTCACCGGTTTGTTGCAACCATTCAAAAAACCGTTGACTGGCGTGTCGCGTCTGTGAGTCGTCTCGGCAGTTGGCCAAGAAGGCAAATTGCACCTTCTGCACGTCATCGGCCACGAACACCCCAAAGGGGCCGCTTACCACGGTCGCGTCTGGAAATCCCAGTAGCGACGTGGCCTGGGTTTCTGTCGCACCGCGGTGACAGGCAATCAAGTGCAGCGGCCCGTGCGCGGAATCCAGTAGCTTGACGCGTTGGTGATCTTCCAGGAAGGGCCGTCCCACTAGCTCGCGCGCCGCGGCCAAGCTGAACGAGGCCGGAATTGCGTGAACGACTACCGCTACGTCCTTACCATCCAGGTTGACCACCACACCGCCATCCACCGCCTTGGCGCCCTTGAGCCCGCCCAAGGCTGTTTTGAGCGTTGACTCCATTGCCATTTTTCGTTGACGGAAGTCGAGCCGGGACCAGTCCAGGGCGGCGCCGACATCGAAGCGCGTCGACGCGGCAGCCTGTACGCCTCGTTGCGTCAGCGAAACCACGGCATCCGAGAGAGCCTCGAACACGCGTTTTTGGGCATCGGCGGCGGTCTTCACCTCACCGCCCCGGAAGGCGCTCTGCCGCGAGAGATAGTCCTGAAAGCGCCGATTGCGCTCGCCTGCAGAGCCCTGAGCGTCGGCCACTGTCGGTAATGCCACCAGGCGCACCTTGGCTTGCGCAGAACGAAGGCCCTCCATGTATTCCGCGTGGCAGATGCCGATGTCCTGGTCGCCTGCGGCCCAGCCTGCATTGCCGTTGGATAGCACGATAAGTACATCGCAATCGCGCACGGCTTGCAGACAGGCATCCCAGCTATCTTGTGCACCCTCGGCCGGCGGCGCGTCTTCGTTGATCCAGACCTCGAACAACTTGCGCCCCAGAACTTGAACTGCCTCAATTTCCTTCTTCAATTTCTTTCGCAAGTCCGTTAACGTGGTACCGCTATCTGCAGGAAAAGGATCCATACATCTGCTTGAGAGCATGACTCGTATGAGAGATTTGGGCAAGTGGATCTCCTTATTGCTTTTCTGATGGTAGTTTGGCTTATTTACTAAGCGGCTCCGTTATTCTGCTAGCCACAGTAGATTCGCAAGGGAGCGTGGCAAGTCTCTTGAAGGAACTTCTCCGTGCCGCCAAGCACTGGAAAGAAACGATGTTTGACCTTGCCCAGGCCCCATTTCGAGCAATTATGGCCTGCTCCAGGGCAGATTCTGCTATCTTGGATCAGCCACTTCGGCTCAGGAGCCAACCGAGCAGCTCTCGGCATAGCAGTTAATCACCAGGGCAAGCAAGGCCCACCCTTTGTGCCCCGCCCAAACTCGGCATAGATCCGTTACACAGCGTTGGTCGGAGGCCTGGTCACAGACGGCAAAGCCTGGATTCTTGGCCTAATGCCTATTGGGCGCTTGCGCATCTGCCAGCCCTTGATCTGGAAGATACGCAGCACAGTGTTCTTGCTGACACTAAGCAAGTGAGCCACCGTCCGGTAACGGTATTGCGGTAGTACACCGTGCGCCTGTAAATGTGGAACTACCGCCATAGCTTGACCAGACTGACCGCCACACCGTTTTGCGTCAATCCCTGCTGACGGCTGAGGATCACTTCTCGTCCTCTTTGCCCAGCAGGCAGGCCAGCTTTTTTCTTGCATGCAGCACCAAAATAGCCTCATCATAATCAGGGTCCTCATCTGTGTGTCCTTCCACGATAACATCTGAGCGGAAATTCACCGGGTCAATACAACCCTGCCTACCGGCCACTGGAATGCGCAGTTTACAAATAGAATTCCGGTGAATCATCCGTGGATTTGTAGTTCCGCCTCAGTAAGCGCACGACGCCGGCACTTCAGCGTGATTTCGAGGGAAAGCATCAATTGACACAAGTTCGGTTAAGAATTCATAAATAATGCTACTGGAGGAGGCCAGGCGTGAACGAAGAAAAGAAGGTCAACCATCTCAGCATCTTTCTTGTCAAATTGCCATTTACAAGTAGTCAAGAAGTTATTAAAGCCGAAGCTTGTGCTGCGCCTGTAGAAGTCCCTATTGCCGGGCATGGGGCTGGACAGCTTTTCGTACGGAGAAATCCGCCGTCGCCGCCGAAATGGTCAGCACTCTTCAAGGAGTTCATCGATCCAAGGGAACTTGCGGTGCCGGGTGTCGCTGCAGCGTTCTTTATGCAGGTCAATGGCCGCTGCTTTGTTCTCGTATTTGGGCAAGGCGGTCGCTTTCTACTGAGAGACGATGTGATCGAAGAGCGGTTCGGACTTCTTTGCGCGCTCAACGCCGTCGACCCCAAGACCTTTCGCTGTGTCGATGTGCAGTCGTTGAATGCCATAGAAAGCCAGATGCGCATCCAATCAGGGCAGGAGACCACGCCCGATCAGTTTGGCCTCAGTGTCGAGCAGGACATGCTAAAGGCCATCGTTGGCGCGCCCAGGAATTCTTCTCTCGGCACTCGTATGACAGGCAGTGATGCATTGTCCGTCTCTGTCCGCCTTGACCTTTCGGATCTCCCGTTGTTGATTTCCACACAGAAGTGACCCACTAACCCCCAGGATTTCCATCTAATTCTGACCCACGCACTAACCCTAGCCTGCAGCTATGTTGAGCAGCAGGAGACCAG
>NZ_CAXYJV010000003.1:0-96639 GCF_964277875.1 uncultured Comamonas sp. | reverse complement strand
CTGTCTGCCAGGAGTGGTAGTTCAGTTGGTTAGAATACCGGCCTGTCACGCCGGGGGTCGCGGGTTCGAGTCCCGTCCACTCCGCCAGATTCCAAAAGCCTTCTTGTCCTGTGGCAAGAAGGCTTTTTTCCATCGCTGCTGCTGCCCGGGTGCAGCGTGCAAGAAAAAGCCGATCGCCGGGTTGCCCCGCAGATCGGCTTTTTGCATCGCAAGGCCCGCAGGCCTTGCTATTACTTGGGTGCCAGGCGGATGGCGCCATCAAGGCGGATCACTTCGCCATTGAGCATATCGTTCTCGATGATGTGCTTGACCAGCTTGGCGTAGTCCTCAGGGGTGCCCAGGCGGCTGGGGAAGGGCACGCCAGCGGCAAGCGCATCCTGCACCTCTTGGGGCATGCCAAAGAGCATGGGGGTGCCAAAGATGCCGGGGGCAATGGTCATGTTGCGGATGCCGCTGCGCGCCAGATCGCGGGCGATCGGCAAGGTCATGCCGACCACGCCGCCTTTGGAAGCCGCATAGGCCGCCTGGCCGATCTGGCCGTCATAGGCGGCCACGCTGGCCGTCGAGATCAGCACGCCGCGCTCGCCAGTGAGCTCGGGCGCATTCTGGGCCATCGCTTCGGCGCAGAGGCGGATCATGTTGAAGCTGCCAATCAGGTTGACCGTGATGGTTTTGCTGAACAACTCCAACGAATGCGCGCCTTTTTTGCCGACGGTCTTTTCAGCCGGGGCAATGCCTGCGCAGTTGACCAGGCCAAACAGCTTGCCCAGCGATACCGCCTTGTCCACGACGGCCTGGGCCTGTTCGGCATTCGACACATCGCATTGCACAAATGCGCCGCCCAGCTGCTGGGCCAGCGCCTGGCCTTTGTCTGCCTGCATGTCGGCGATGACGACGGTGGCGCCTTCATTGGTGAGCATGCGGGCCGTGCCTTCTCCCAGGCCTGACGCGCCGCCTGTGACGATAAATACCTTCTTGGCGATTTGCATCGCTATGTCTCCCGGTTGTTGGATCGGTGCATCTTAGCCGAGCCCAGCGCGGTGAGCAGTCACAAAAAAAGCCCGCGAGCGGGCTTTTCGTGACAGCGTGCGCGGCTTACTGGAAGCCGGCGCGGTCCAGCATCTGCTGCACCTTGGCCATGTTGCTGCCCACAGCGCTGATCGGGATGGTCTCGCTCTTGAACGGCTTGTCCTGCGTCATCGCCTTCAGCGCCGGGTTGTCGGTCTGCACGTTCTTGGCTGCAGGCCACTCGTTGTTGCCGTTGGCGAAGTAGGTCTGGGCTTCCGGGCTGGCCAGGTACTCCAGGAACTTGACCGCGTTGTCCTTGTTCTTGCTGTACTTGGCGACTGCGCCGCCAGCGATGTTCAGATGGGTGCCCCAGCTGCTCTGGTTCGGGAACACGACGCTCACCTTGTTGGTGATCGCGACATCGTCGGGATTGCTCGAACGCATCAGGCGAGCGAAGTAGTAGCTGTTGGTGACGGCGATATCGCATTCACCAGCGGCAACGGCCTTGATCTGGTCGGTGTCACCGCCTTTGGGTGGGCGTGCCAGATTGTCCTTGACACCTTGCAGCCATTGCTGGGCCTTGGCTTCACCGATGTGTTCGGTGACGGCGCCAAACAGGCTCAGGTTGTAGGGGTGCGAGGCCGAGCGGATGCAGATCTTGCCCTTGTTCTTGGGGTCGGCCAGCTTTTCATAGCTGTCAACATCCTCGAGCTTGACCTTGTCCTTGTTGTAGGCGATCACACGGGCACGGGTCGACAGACCGAACCAGGTGATGCCGCCATCGGCTTCGGGCTGGGCGCGCAGGTTGGCGGGGATCACGTCCTCCAGCTTGGCCGAGCGGATCGGCAGGAACAGGTTGTCCTTCTCGCCGCGGTAGAGGCGGGCGGCGTCCACCATCAACACCACATCGGCAGGGGAGGCGGCACCTTCTGCCTTGAGGCGGGCCACAATGCCTGCGTCGTCCGAGTCCACACGGTTGATCTTGATGCCGGTCGCTTTTGTGAAGTTGTTATAGAGCGCCTCATCCGTCGCGTAGTGGCGGGCAGAGTACAAGTTGACCACTTCCTGGGCTTGTGCAGCAGCACCTGCCGTGATGGCGCAAGCCAGTGCAAGGATTTTGAAAGAATGCATAGGGCAAAACGTCTCTGTAAAGTTGGAGACGCGATCTTAATTGAAACAAGAATTGTTTCTATTTAATCCAGTGCAGGGTCTGTGCTTATTCAGCTGCCATTAAGTGACGCATTGTTCATGGCGCGCCAGCCGTGCTGGCCGCCGGACAGACAAAAAAAAGCCCGGCAAGGCCGGGCTTTAAAAGGATCCAAGAAACCAGGTTTCGAAAAGATCCAAGGAGACAACTGGGTGCACCGACAAAGTCAGTGCGATCTATGTATTCTAGGGTTTACCCTTGGCTTTGTCCAGGGGCTGGCCCTTTGCCGGGCTCAGTTGTGGGTATTGGGCCACAACCGGCGTCCGTTCAGCGGCGCTTGGCGGTCGCTGCGCTGACGGTACCAGCAGCCTTGACGGCGTTGTTGGTGATCGTGTTGAAGTTGGTCTCGGCCACTTCACCGGCTTGCTTCACGGCCTTTTGCACGGAGTCGTAGGCGTTGTTGGCAGCGGCAACAGCGGTCTTCATCACGGCAACGGCGCTTTCAGAACCGGCTGGTGCGTTCTTGGCAGCAGTATCGACAAAGTCATTGAACTTCGACTGGGCTTCCACGGCCTTGTTTTCGAACGCCTTGCTGAATTCCAGGCTGGTGGCAGCGGCGATTTCATACAGATGGCGGCTGTAGGCAGCGGTCTTTTCGGCCATCGGTTGCAGCAGACCGCTTTGCACGCTCAGCAGATCCTGGGCGCTCTTGGCATCGAGCACGGCCGAGGTGTTGGCCGAGACATCGGACAGCGCAGCGCGGGTAGCGGCCACATTCAGTTCCACCAGCTTTTCCACGCCTTCAAAGGCCTTGTTGGTCAGGCCCAGCAGGGTTTCCAGATTTGCCTTGTGTGCAGCCAGGATTTGGTCAGGGGTCAATGCCATGTTCATACTCCGTCTCGTTAGAAGTGGTGAAAATACCGGTCCGGACACCCATTGTGTACCGGAGGCTTGTGCATTGCTTTGAATTTGCTGCACTGCACAATGACTCTATTGTTGGGCATCTGCGGGTGTTTTGCAAGCCTTTTTTTGTGCAGTGCAGCAAAAAATCTTTTGTTTTGATTTCAATCATTTACCTTTTGTTTAATTAGTTGATGGGGTAACGAATTAATCGCCTGGCAATTGGCTCAAACCTGCTTGTTCTGACGTTGTAGCCGCCGCATGTGACAGCACGATGGCAGCGTCTGTGCTGGTCTGTCTCCGACAGTGCCGCGCTGCGGTGACGGCGGGTTCGGGCACTCGAAGAACGTGTTTACGATCTCCTCGCGCCGCGACAGCGGTTTTGCGGGATGGGAGGCGAGGGGGCGCCCAGCCGCGCAACACCGCAGCCATAGTCGCACTATCGCGGGGATTTGCAACGACGCAGACCGCCCCTAGTCGGGCACCCCTGCCCGGGCGGCCCTAGTCGGGCACCCCTAGTCGGGCACCCCTAGTCGGGCACCCCTAGCCGGGCGCCCGCAAAGCCACTGTCCGAAGGGTTGGAGTGAAATCGGGCGATTTCTGCGCGCTGGCCCTTGCTTGCACCCCGGTGCAAGCTGCAGACCATCGCTTCGAACTCATCCCGATTGCACTCCAACGCGGCCGCGTAGAGATCGCAAACACGTTCTACAATGCCTGCGAACTTCGTGACCAGGATGGCCAGATGTCTTCTTCGCAGCAGCACGCCGAGCGTCCCCAGCCGCAGCCCCGGTCGGCCTATGCCGAGTTTGTGCGCATAACCACCCGTTGGGCGGATAACGATGCCTATGGGCATGTCAACAACGTCGTTTATTACAGTTGGTTCGACACGGCCGTGAACCGCTTGCTGATCGACAATGGGCTGCTCGATCTGGAAAAGAGCACCAGTATCGGCCTGGTGGTGGAGACCCAATGCCACTATTTTGCGCCAGTGTCCTATCCGCAGGATGTCGATGTTGGCGTGCGGGTCGCGCATCTGGGTAAAAGCAGTGTGCGTTATGAGCTGGCGATTTTTGTGGCCGGTGCATCGCAAAGCGCCGCTTGCGGGCATTTTGTCCATGTCTATGTGGACCGCAGCAGCCGGCGCCCGGTTGCGCTGCCAGACGCCACGCGCTTGGCGCTCGACAGACTGCGCCTGCGATAAGCCTCCGCGGGGTTGCCTTGCCCTGCCTCACAGCAGGGCGGCGGTCAATCGCCTACACTTGCCGCTGTTGCGACCTTATGAAATAGGCGCTGGGTTGTGGATACGAGACATGGCGTCTGCCTGTAGCAGCCACATAGGCCGCTGCACGTGTGGGCGCGCAACCCTGTGCTGCCAACCATGATTATCCAAAGTCTGCTGGACACCGACCTGTACAAGTTCACGATGATGCAGGTGGTGCTGCACCAGTTTCCGGGAGCCCAGGTGGAATACAAGTTCCGCTGCCGCAACCCCGGCGTGCAACTGGCGCCGTATGTGGACGAGATTCGCGCCGAAATCCAGCATCTGTGCAGCCTGCGCTTTGCCGATGACGAATTGGCCTATCTGCAGTCGCTGCGCTTCATCAAAAGCGATTTCATCGATTTTCTGCGGCTCTACCAGCTCAAGGAAAAATACATCAGCGTGATGCCGCTGCCCAGCGGTGAGATCGATATCACGATCACCGGCCCCTGGCTGCACACCGTGCTGTTCGAGATCCCGGTGCTCGCCATCGTCAACGAGGTCTACTTTCGCAACACCCAGCCTGAGCCCGATTGGGCGGAGGGGCGCAGGCGCCTGGCGGGCAAGATCGAGGCCATGCGTGGGCAGGGCCTGGAGGCGCTCAAGATCGCCGACTATGGCACGCGCCGGCGTTTCAGCCATCGCTGGCAGCGCGAGGTGCTAGGCAGCCTGGTGGGTGGCCTGGGCGTGGCCACACATCCAGCGATGCCGGGCGAGCGCCGGGGCCAACTGGCCGGCACCAGCAACACCTTGTTTGCCAAACAACTGGGCCTGACCCCGCTGGGCACGATGGCCCATGAATACCTGCAGGCCTGCCAGGCGCTGGGACCGCGCCTGCGCGAAAGCCAAATCTATGGCTTTGACATGTGGGCCAAGGAATACCGGGGCGATCTGGGCATTGCGCTGTCCGATGTCTATGGCATGGATGCCTTCCTGCGCGATTTCGACCTGTACTTCTGCAAGCTCTTTGACGGCGCGCGGCATGACAGCGGCGACCCGTTCAGCTGGGGTGAGCGGCTGATTGCCCATTACAAGCTGCACAAGGTCGATCCGCTGAGCAAGATCCTGATCTTCAGCGATGCGCTGACGATACCGCGCACCATTGCACTGTTCGAACGCTTCCAGGGGCGCTGCCAGCTGGCCTTCGGTGTGGGCACCAACCTGACCAATGACCTCGGCTACGAGCCGCTGCAGATCGTCATCAAGATGACCCGCTGCAATGGCCAGCCGGTCGCCAAGATATCGGACACGCCCGGCAAGAGCATGTGCGACGACGAAAAATACCTGGCCTATCTGCGCCAGGTGTTCAACCTGCCCCCCAGCCAGCACATGCCGCCGCAAGGGGTGGCACCAGCCCCCGCACGTGCGGGTTAATCGGGAGGGCAGCTGTCACCCGCAGCCGGTCCTGGCGCATGGCCGCTGACTAAAATCACCGGCTGCACCCGTCTGCCAAGCGCGCACGGCTGCATGGGGAATAAGCACAAACACAAGGAGCAGCTTATGGCGCAGGTGGGGCAGCGGTATGGGGCGTGGGGCAGGGCGGCCGTGGGGGCCGCGGTGCTGGTACCGGGCTGGGCCAGTGCGGCCACGATCAATGGGGCTGATCTTTCTGTTTTATGGGGCATCCCTTTTGCCGGCATTCTGCTGTCGATTGCGCTGATGCCGCTGTTTTTGCCCCACTTCTGGCACCACCATTTTGGCAAGGTCGCCGCTTTCTGGGCGCTGGCCTTTTTGCTGCCGTTTGCTGCCGTCTTCGGACCGGGGTTGGCCGCTGGCAGCCTGGCCCATGCGCTGGTGGCTGAATACATTCCCTTCGTCATTTTGCTCACCGCCTTGTTCACGGTCTCGGGCGGCATCTACATCCGTGGCAACCTGCATGGCTCACCGGGCTTGAACACTGCCATCCTGGCCATTGGGGCGGTGCTGGCCAGCTTCATGGGCACCACCGGGGCGTCGATGCTGCTGATCCGGCCGCTGATCCGCGCCAACGATGCCCGCCGCAGTTGCGCGCATGTGGTCGTGTTCTTCATCTTCATCGTCTCCAACGCCGGTGGCTCGCTCACGCCGCTGGGCGATCCGCCGCTGTTCCTGGGGTTTTTGAAGGGTGTGGACTTCTTCTGGACCGTGCGCCACATCTTTGCCGAGACCCTGTTTCTGGTCGGCGCGCTGCTGGTGATCTTCTACCTGCTGGACCGCTACATGCTGCGCTTTGACGCGCAAAAGCCCCGCACCGATCCGACGCCCGACACCCACAGCCTGGGCTTTGAGGGCAAGATCAATTTTGTGCTGCTGGGCGCCGTGGTGGCCCTGGTGCTGCTCAGCGGCTTCTGGAAGTCCGACCTGCAGTGGGACATTGCCGGTGTAGCCGTTGGTCTGCCATCCATCGTGCGTGATCTGGGCCTGATGGTGGTGGCCGTGCTGTCCTTCAAGCTCACGCCCGCGTCGGCCCATGCCGCCAACCAGTTCGACTGGGGCCCGATGCAGGAAGTGGCCAAGCTGTTCGCCGGCATTTTTCTGACCATCATCCCCGTCATTGCAATGCTGCAGGCTGGTGCCGACGGGCCTTTTGGTGCCGTGGTACGTGCGGTGACCCGGCCCGATGGCTCGCCGGACCCGGCGATGTACTTCTGGGCCGCCGGCCTGCTCAGCAGCTTTTTGGACAATGCGCCCACCTATTTGGTGTTCTTCAATACCGCCGGGGGCGATCCCCAGGTGCTGATGACCTCGATGGCAACCACGTTGGCCGCCATCTCGGCCGGTGCTGTTTTCATGGGTGCGAACACCTATATCGGCAACGCGCCCAATATGATGGTCAAGGCCATTGCCGAAAGCCGCGGGGTGCGCATGCCCAGCTTTTTTGGCTACATGGCCTGGTCCTGCGCCATTCTTGTGCCGCTGTTTATCGTGATGACTTTTATCTGGTTCCGCTGAACCCCGAGGAAACTGCCGATGTCCCGCCCGAAAATTCTGATTGCCCGCGCCATCTCCCCTGAAGTGGTCACTGTGCTGGAGCAGCACTTCGAGGTCCAGTCCAACCAGGACGATGTCGCCTGGTCGCCCACCGAGCTGGCCGAGCGCCTGCAGGGCATCGATGGCGTGCTGACCACCGGCTCGCAGCGCATCGATGCGGCTTTGCTGGCCGCCTGCCCGCAGTTGCAGATCTGCGCCAACATGGCCGTGGGCTACAACAACTTCGATGTGGCCGCGATGACGGCAGCCGGCGTGCAGGGCACCAATGCGCCCGATGTGCTGACCGAGACCACGGCCGATTTCGGCTTTGCGCTGATGATGGCGGCTGCCCGCCGCATCACCGAAAGCGAGCATTTTCTGCGCGCCGGACAGTGGAAGGACTGGCGCTATGATCTGTTGGCCGGTGCCGAGGTACATGGCAGCACCCTGGGCATTCTGGGCATGGGCCGCATCGGCCAGGCCATTGCGCGGCGTGGTGCCCATGGCTTTGGCATGCAGGTGGTCTACCACAACCGCTCGCGCCTGAGCCCCGAGCTGGAGGCCGATTGCAAGGCCCGCTATGTGAGCAAGCAGGAGCTGCTCAGCACCGCCGACCACCTGGTGCTGGTGCTGCCCTACACCCCTGAGGCCCACCACACGATCGGTGCGGCCGAGATCGCCAGCATGAAGCCCACGGCGACGCTGACCAATATTGCGCGCGGCGGCATTGTTGACGACGCGGCGCTGGCCAAGGCCCTGGCCAACAAGACCATTGCTGCCGCCGGCCTGGATGTGTTCGAGGGCGAGCCTGCGGTGCACCCGGATTTGCTGGCACTGTCCAATGTGGTGCTGACCCCGCATATCGCCAGCGCCACGATGGGCACGCGCCGGGCCATGGCCCAGCTGGCGGCCGACAACCTGATCGCCTACCTGGGAGGCCAGGAGCCGGTCACGCCCGTCAACCACCTGGAGCACAGCCGCCGCAGCGCTGCCTGAACGCAAAATATTTCAATAAACATGGCTGTTTGTGCCCACCAGGCGGGTGCAAGCAGCTATTATTTTTGAAGTCTTCTCAAACACGGGGAACGCTTGTGAATCTGGATCTGGATCGGTCGCTGCTCAGCCTGGTGCTGCTGGCCTTGGTGTTGTTGGCGGTGCTGGCCAATCTGCTGGTCATGCTGCTGCGCCGGCCCAAGGCCGATCTGGGTGAGGTCTGGCTGCAGCATCAGGAGCGCCAGGCCCGGGACCAGCAGCAGACGGTGCAGGCGCTGGCGCGCAGCGAAGGGGCGCTCAGCCACCTGTCGCAGCACCTGACTTTGCAGCTGCGCGAACTGAACCAGGGCAGCCAGGATGTGATGGGCGAGTTCCGCGAATCGCTGGAGGCGCGCATGGCGCAAAGCCTGGCCGAATCCCGCCTGGGGCGCCAGGAACTGGCCCAGGCACTGGCCGGGTTCGAGGCCCAGCTGGCGCAGCGCCTGGCCCACCTCGATGCCGCCGTCAACCAGCGCCTGTCGGTGCTCGATACCTCGCTGACCCAGCGCGTCGATGCACTCACCCGGGCCAACCACCACAGCCTGACCACGCTCAAGACCGATGTGCAGTCGCACCTGAGCGGCATGCAGGATGGGGTGGGACGCCAGCTGGCGCAGCTGCTGCAGGCCAACCAGCAGCAGGCTGAGCAGCTGCGCGGTACGCTCAATGAGCGGCTGGCCAGCATCCAGAGCGACAACGCCAGCAAGCTCGAAGAGATGCGCAAAACGGTGGACGAAAAACTGCATGCCACCTTGGAGCAGCGCCTGGGTGAATCCTTCAAGCTGGTCAGCGACCGGCTGGAGCAGGTGCACAAGGGCTTGGGCGAGATGCAGACCCTGGCCGGCAGCGTGGGCGACCTCAAGCGTGTGATGACCAATGTGAAATCGCGCGGCACCTGGGGCGAGCTGCAGCTGGGCATGATCATCGACAACGTGCTGACCGCCCAGCAGTACGCCAGGAACGTCAAGACTGTGCCGGGCAGTGACGAGATGGTGGAGTTCGCGATCCGCCTGCCGGGCCACAGCGACGACAGGCCGGTGTGGCTGCCCATCGATTCCAAATACCCGGTGGAGCACTACCAGCGCCTGATGGATGCGCAGGAAAGCATGGACAAGGCGGCGATCCAGTCGGCCAGCATCGGTTTTGAGAACTCGATCCGCCTGGAGGCCAAGAAGATTTACAGCAAGTACGTCTCGCCGCCCAACACCACCGATTTTGCGGTGCTCTACCTGCCCACCGAGGGCCTGTTTGCCGAGGTGATGCGCCGGCCCGGCCTGGTCGAGGCGGTGCAAAACGACTGCCGGGTCATGGTCTCGGGGCCCGCCAACCTGGCAGCGATGCTCAACAGCCTGCAAATGGGCTTCAAGACGCTGGCCATCGAAAAGCGCAGCTCCGAGGTCTGGGCGGTGCTGGGCCAGGTCAAGACCGAGTTCAACAAGTTTGGCGAGGTGGTCGAGGCCACGCGCAAGTCGCTGGACCAGGCAGCCAAGAAGTTCGAGCAGGTCGATGTGCGCACCCGGGCGATCAAAAAGCGCCTCTCGCATGTGCATGAGACGCCTGCAGCCGGTGAGTTGGGCCCTCTGACCTCGGATACGGACGAAGGCGACAGCGCGGCAAGCCTTTCTTAGCCGACAATGCAGGCCAAGCAAGCGCCAAGTGCCCAAGGTGCTGAAGGGAACGCGTGAATCGCGAGTTGATACGGCTGATCATCGGCCAGTTTTTCGTCCATACCTGTATGACAGGCACGCGTTTGGCAGCCCCGCTGCTGGCCCTGCGCGATGGCCACACCCCCGGCGCCGTGGGGTTCTTGCTCAGTCTGTTTGCGCTCACGCAGGTGTTTCTGGCGCTGCCGGCAGGCCGCTACGCCGACCGGCATGGCTTCATGAAGCCGATGCTCGCGGCGATTGCGCTGGCCTTTGTCGGTACTGCCATCGGCGTCGCCTTTCCCCGCTTTGAAGTCCTGTGCCTGTCGGCGCTGCTGACCGGCGCGGGTTGCGGCATCTCCATCATTGCGCTGCAGCGCCACGCCGGCCGCGTCGCGCATGAGGCCAGCGAATTGCGCCAGATCTTCAGCTGGCTGTCATTGGGCCCGGCGATTGCCAATTTTCTGGGCCCGATGGTGACGGGCCTGATCATCGACCACTCCACCGGCCAGGCGGGCAACAACCTGTCCTACCGCATCGCTTTTGCGGTGCTGGCGCTGTTCTCGGTGGTCGCCTGGTGGTGCGTGCGCAGCGCGCAGGAGATGGAGCCGGCGCCGCCCAAGAGCGATGGCCAGCCGCACCATGCCTGGGATTTGCTGCGCGAGCAGTCCTTCCGGCGCCTGCTGATCGTCAACTGGCTGGTGGCCTCCTGCTGGGATGTGCACACCTTTGTCGTGCCGTTGCTGGGCCATGACCGGGGTCTGTCGGCCTCCGAGATCGGCGCCGTGCTCGGCGTGTTCGCGCTGGCGGCCTTTGTGATCCGGGTGCTGCTGCCTGCCATCTCGCGCCATCTGCGTGAGATGACGGTGGTGATGGCCGCGATGGTGCTGACCGCCGCCATCTTCGCGGTCTATCCGCTGATGCCCAATGCCTGGGCGATGGCCTTTTGTTCAGCCTTGCTGGGCATCGGCCTGGGCAGCGTGCAGCCGATGGCCATGAGCATGCTGCACCAGATCACTCCGGAAGAGCGCCATGGCGAGGCGGTGGGCCTGCGGCTGATGCTGATCAACGGCTCCAGCGTCTGCATGCCGCTGATGTTCGGTGCGGCGGGGGCGGCGATCGGTGTCGGCGGGGTCTTCTGGGTGATGGGCGCGCTGGTAGGTGCGGGCTCGCGCATGGCCTGGGTGCTGGGGAAAACGCCGCTGCCGACTTTCAAGGTCATCGACAGCAGTCCTGCGGCGGGGCCCGCCGTCCATGCGCTGGGTGAGAAGCCGGTGGCTATGCCGCCACGCGAGCCCTGATCGGTGGGCCCGACTTGCATTTGGCTCTGGCCCGAGCGGCTAAACTGCAGGGCTTGAATGGGGGATGCAAGCATGATGGATGGATTGGTTTCCGGGCGCATACTGGGCCAGCCGGTCGAGCGCACCAGTAAAACCGGAAAGCCCTACGCGCTGGCCAAGGTGCGTGCCAATGCCGGTGCAGGCGATGGCGAGATGCTGATTGTCAACGTCATCGCTTTCGACGATGCCCCGGTCGCCGCATTGCTGGGCCTGGGCGATGGCGACAGCATCTGCCTGTCGGGCAGCCTGACGCCCAAGGTCTGGGTGGACCGCGATGGCGTCGCCCGCCCCAGTGTCGATATGGTGGCCCACCAGGTGCTGACCGCCTACGCGGTGGCGCGCAAGCGCGGTGTGGCGGGCGACACGGACCTGGATCCTGCGGGCTGATCCCGTCCGGATGGCTGGCTGGCACGTACAATCTGCCGCAGCATGACTCCATCTTCTCCCATATCTTCCCCGGCTGCCTCGCTCGGTCTGTTCATCAGCTTTGAAGGCATTGACGGCGCTGGCAAATCCTCGCATATCCAGGGCCTGCACGACGCCTTTTTGGCCGCCGGCCGCCGGGTGGTGAGCACGCGGGAGCCCGGGGGCACGCCGCTGGCCGAGAAGCTGCGCGCGCTGTTCCTGCAGGAGCCCATGGATGCCCTGACCGAGGCCTTGCTGGTATTTGCCGGCCGGCGCGACCACCTGCAGCAGGTGATCGAGCCCGCGCTGGCCCGTGGCGACGTGGTGTTGTGCGACCGCTTTACCGATGCCACCTTTGCCTACCAGGGCGCAGGGCGTGGTTTTGACCTGCAGGTGCTGTCGGTGCTGGAGCACATGGTGCAGGCCCGGCCCGAGCTGGGCGAGGGCGCACTGCGCCAGCCCGACCTGACGATATGGTTTGACCTGCCCACCGAGGTGGCCGCCGAGCGCCTGGCAGGCGCGCGTGCCCCGGACCGTTTTGAGGCCGAACCCCAGCAGTTTTTTGCCCGCGTGGCCGCCGGTTATGCCGAGCGCGCGCTCGCGCAACCTGGCAGGTTTGCACGCATCGATTCTCACCAGCCCAAGCCGGCGGTGTGGCAGACAGTGCGCCAGGCCGTCGAGGCCCGGGGCTGGCTGAGCGCCAGCCGGGAGGAGGGCTGAGATGGCCACCGCCAAGAACACCACTGCGGCTGAGGCTGTCTCCGCCGCCCCCGCTCCTCTGGCACCTTGGATCGCCCAGCAGCGCGACCTGCTGCTGGCCCAGCGCGGCCATGCCTGGTTACTGCAAGGCCCCTCGGGTCTGGGCCAGTTTTCGCTTGCAATGGCCATGGTACGTGCCTGGCTCTGCGATGCGCCGACGCCGCAAGGGGCCTGCGGCCACTGCGCCAGCTGCCATGCCATTGATGTGCATGCCCATACCGACCTGTGTGTGCTGATGCCCGAGACCGAGATGCTGGCGCTGGGCTGGCCGTTGCCGGAAAAGGCCCAGGCGGACATTGACGACAAGAAGCGCAAGCCCAGCCAGGAGATCCGGGTGGATGCCATGCGCGATGCGGTGGAATTCACCCAGCGCACCTCCGGCCGGGGCAAGGGCAAGGCGGTCCTGGTGTACCCGGCAGAAAAGATGAATGCCGTCACCGCCAACGCGCTGCTCAAAACCTTGGAAGAGCCGCCAGGCGATGCCCGCTTTGTGCTGGCGACCGAGGCTGCGCACCAGCTGCTGCCGACGATACGCAGCCGCTGTCTGGCGCACACCATGCAGTGGCCTGATACGGCGTCGGCGCGCAACTGGCTGGTCGCGCAGGATGTACCGGCCGACCAGGTCGATGCGCTGCTGCAGGCTGCGGGTGGCCGCCCTGATGATGCACTGGCGCAGATGGAGGCCGGCCGCTCGCCCCAGGTCTGGAAGAAGCTGCCCAAGGACCTAGCCAATGGCCAGCCCGGCGCGCTGTCCAGCCTGTCCGCACCCGAGGTGGTCGATGCCTTGCAAAAGCTCTGCCATGATTTGCTGATGCTGCGTGTGGGGGCTACGCCACGGTTTTTTGAGGCGGCTGATCTTCCGGCCCCTCCGACACTGGCCGTATTGGCGCGCTGGAGCAAGGCGTTGACGCAGTCGATGCGCACGGCGTCACACCCTTTCAACCAGGGGTTGATGCTGGAGGCACTGGTGGCGCAGGCGGCCAGCGTGCTGCAGTCCCGCCGCTGAGCGGGGCCCGCCAGCGGTATAACAGCGCCGCTTTCTGTCCGCTCTTTGCGCTGGCATATGGGATGAGCTTGCAAAATTTGGTTATCCTTGCAATCTATGAACAGTCCCACTCCCGCAACAGGCACAGCGAGCGCGCGCCCCAGTGTGCTGCAACTGGCCATCAAGGAAAAAGCCGCGCTGTACGCCGCCTACATCCCCTTGTTCAAGGAAGGCGGCATCTTCGTACCGACGCCCAAGGACTATGCGCTGGGCGATGATGTCTACCTGTTGCTGACCTTGCCGCAGGACCCGCAGCGCTACCCCATTGCCGGCAAGGTCGGCTGGGTGACCCCGGCAGGCGCCAGCGGCAACCGCACCCAGGGCATCGGGGTACGCTTTCCCAAGGACCCCAAAACCGACGAATTGCGTTACAAGATTGAACAGATCTTGGGCACCGCCTTGCAGGCCGACCGCGCGACGCAGACGATCTAAGCACGCAGCTTCGACCCTGTCCCACCCGCATTTCTTAGCCGGGCTGACAGGGTTTTACGGTGGCAGGCACCGGCCACGGGGCCGGAGCGCGGACAATGGCAGCAGTTGTTTGTATTTGGACTGCGGCGCTCCGTTCGTCTGCAGCGTTGACGATTGATGTTCACCGACTCCCACTGCCACCTCAATTTTCCCGAGCTCGCCCAGGACCTGCCGGCCATCCGTGCCAAGATGGACGAGGCCCGGGTGACCCGCGCGCTGTGCATCAGCTGCACGATGGAAGAGTTTCCCGACGTGCATGCGCTGGCGATGCGCTATGACAACTTCTGGTGCAGCGTGGGCGTGCACCCGGATACCGAAGGGCTGACCGAGCCCAGCGTGCAGGACCTGGTCGAGCGCGCCGCGCTGCCCCGGGTGGTGGCGATTGGCGAGACCGGCCTGGATTACTACGGCATGGAAGACCGCAAGGGCGGCCGCACGATTGCCGATCTGGAATGGCAGCGTGAGCGCTTTCGCACCCATATCCGTGCGGCCCAGCAGGTGCGCAAGCCTTTGGTGATACACACCCGCAGCGCTTCGGAAGACACCTTGCGCCTGCTGCGTGAAGAGGGCGAAACCGGCGGCGCTGATGCTGCAGGGGGCGTGTTCCACTGCTTCACCGAGAGCATGGAGGTGGCGCGCGCAGCGCTGGATCTGGGCTTCTATATCTCGTTCTCCGGCATCATCACCTTTAAGAAGGCCCAGGATCTGCGCGATGTCGCGGCCTTTGTGCCGGAGGACCGCCTGCTGATCGAGACCGACAGCCCTTATCTGGCCCCGGTTCCGTTTCGCGGCAAGACCAATATCCCTGCCTACGTGCCCCATGTGGCCGCGCAGATTGCCGAGGTGCGCGGCATCAGCGTGGAAGCGGTGGCCGAGGCCACCAACCGCAATTTCGACCGATTGTTCAGCGGAGTGCTGTCATGAAGCCCAAGTCTCGTTCCCTGTCTGCGCTGCGTGCGGCCTGTGCCGCAGCCTTGTCGCTCGCCTGTGCAGTCGCGCAAGCGGGCTCCTACGACGATTTCTTCACCCGCATCATCCGCGACGATGCCAAGGGCATCGAGGCGCTGGTGCAGCGCGGCTTTGACCCCAACACCGTGAGCGAGAAGGGCGAGACGGGGCTGACCCAGGCGTTCAAGCTCGATTCCTACCGCGCAGCCAAGGGCATGATTGCGCTGCCGGCAACCAACGTGAACCTGGCCAATGCCAAGGGCGAAACACCGCTGATGATGGCCGCCATCAAGGGCCAGGTCGATCTGGCCAAGGCCTTGATTGCCCGGGGTGCCGATGTGAACCGCGAGGGCTGGACGCCGCTGCACTATGCCGTATCGGCTCCCAGTGAAGACGGCTCCGACCTGCAGATGGTGGCGCTGCTGCTGGAGCACCATGCCTATATCGATGCCGCATCACCCAATGGCACCACGCCGTTGATGATGGCCGCGCAGTATGGCACGCGCAGCGCCGTGCAACTGCTGATCAAGGAGGGGGCCGACCCCAAGCTGAAAAACCAGCAAGGTCTGACCGCCAGCGACTTTGCCTCCCGTGCCGACCGCTCGGAAGTGGTGACCTGGCTGACCCAGGCCGGCGCCGCTGCACCAGGCTCGGGTGCGCGCGCAGGCGCAGCAGCGGCGGGCAGCCAGGCCGCGCCCCAGCCGCAGCCTGGCGGCTATGTGCCGCAAAAGCCCGCGTTCCCGCAGGAAAGCCGGCGCAAGATCCAGAGCAACTGGTAAGGGGGCGGGCGGCGCTGCCCGCGCTGCCCCCGCTGCGTTTTCACCCGCTGTTGGCAGGGGCTTGACATTCACACCATGGCAATCTTTAAAGTGGCTGCCATGGATAGAAAGACAACCGCCATGACTGCCCCCACCATCTCCTCTGCTACCCCACTGCTGCAACTGCCGATCGAGGGCATGACCTGCGCATCCTGCGTCGGCCGTGTCGAGCGTGCGCTCCAGGCCGTACCTGGCGTGCTGAGCGCCCATGTCAACCTGGCCACCGAGCAGGCCAGCCTGCAACTGGGCGATCAGGCCCCCGCCGCCCAACTGCTGGAACAGGCCGTGGCAGCGGTGCACAAAGCGGGCTACAAGGTGCCTGCGCATGCGCTGGAGCTGGAGATCGAGGGCATGACCTGCGCCTCTTGCGTAGGCCGGGTCGAGCGGGCGCTGAAGGCTGTACCTGGCGTGCAGACCGCAGCCGTGAACCTGGCCACCGAGCGCGCGATGGTGCAGCTGACGGCGGGCGTGCAGGCCGAGCAACTGCTGGCCGCCGTGGCCAAGGCCGGCTATACCGCCCGCAGCCTGCCGCAGGTGGCAGACGCTGGCGGGGCAGCCGATGCCCATGATGCGCAAACCCAGCGCCAACAGCAGGCGCAGCAAGGCCTGTGGCGTGATCTGTGGCTGGCGGCCGTGCTGGCCGCGCCGGTGTTTGTGCTGGAGATGGGTGGCCACATGCTGCCGGGCTTTCACCACTGGGTAGGCCAATGGCTGCCGCAGCAGAGCAACTGGCTGCTGCAATGGGTGCTGACCAGCCTGGTGCTGGCAGGGCCGGGCCGCCGCTTTTACCGCCTGGGGCTGCCCGCGCTCGTGCGTGCAGCGCCGGATATGAATTCGCTGGTGGCAGTGGGCACCTTGTCGGCCTACCTCTACTCGCTGGTGGCCACCTTTGCGCCCGGCGTTTTGCCGGCCGGCACTGTGCATGTCTATTTCGAGGCGGCAGCGGTGATCGTGGTGCTGATTCTGCTGGGCCGCTGGATGGAGGCGCGCGCCAAAGGCAACACCTCGGCGGCGATCAAGCGCCTGGTGCAGCTGCAAGCCAAGACCGCCTGGGTGCTGCGTGATGGCGATTGGCAGTCGCTGGCCATTGACGCGGTGCAGCCCGGGGACACGGTGCAGGTGCGCCCTGGCGAGCGCGTTCCGGTCGATGGCCGGGTGACCGGGGGCGAGAGCTATGTCGATGAATCGATGATCAGCGGCGAGCCCGTGCCAGTGCACAAGACCCATGGCGCCCAGGTGGTGGGCGGCACCATCAACCAAAAGGGCGCGTTGACGCTGGAGGCCACCGAGGTGGGGGGCAATACCGTGCTGGCGCAGATCATCCGCATGGTCGAGCAGGCCCAGGGCGGCAAGCTGCCGATCCAGGCGGTGGTGGACAAGGTGACCATGTGGTTTGTGCCCGCCGTGATGGCCGCCGCCGTGCTGACCTTTGTGCTCTGGCTGCTGCTGGGCCCGTCGCCGGCGCTGAGCCTGGCCCTCGTCAATGCGGTGGCCGTGCTGATCATTGCCTGCCCCTGTGCAATGGGCCTGGCCACGCCCACTTCCATCATGGTGGCCACCGGCCGCGCCGCCCAGCTGGGCGTGCTGTTCCGCAAGGGCGAAGCCTTGCAGCTGCTGAAAGACGCCCGGGTGGTGGCTGTCGACAAGACCGGCACCTTGACCGAAGGCCGGCCCGCGCTGACCGACCTGGTGCTGGCCCCCGGTTTTGAGCGCGCCGCCGTGCTGGCGGCGGTGGCAGCCGTCGAGAGCCAGTCCGAGCACCCGATTGCGCAGGCCATTGTGCAGGCCGCGCAGGCAGAAGGCCTGCAACTGCCACCGCTGTCCGGCTTTGAATCGGTGACCGGATTTGGCGTGCGTGCCCAAGTGGGTAGCGCGCGGGTGGAAGTCGGCGCAGACCGCATGATGCAGCAGCTGGGCGCCGGTGTGGCGGTGTTTGCCGACGAGGCGGCCCGCCTGGGCGCCGAAGGCAAGACGCCGTTGTATGCGGCCATCGATGGCCAGTTGGCGGCCATGATTGCCGTGGCCGACCCGATCAAGCCGACGACACGGGCCGCCATTGAGGGCCTGCATGCGATGGGGCTGAAGGTGGCGATGATCACCGGCGACAACCGCCGCACCGGCGAGGCGATTGCCCAGCAGCTGGGCATTGACGAGGTGGTGGCCGAGGTGCTGCCCGATGGCAAGGTCGAGGCGGTCAAACGCCTGCGGACCGCACATGGTGCGCTGGCCTATGTGGGCGATGGCATCAACGATGCGCCCGCGCTGGCCGAGGCCGATGTGGGCATTGCCGTGGGCTCGGGCACCGATATCGCCATCGAGTCGGCCGATGTGGTGCTGATGGGCGGCGGCCTGCGCGGCGTCGTGACCGCCATCGGGCTCTCGCGCGCCGCCATGCGCAATATCCACCAGAACCTGTTCTGGGCCTTTGCCTACAACGTAGCGCTGATCCCGGTGGCCGCGGGCTTGCTGTACCCGATCAATGGCACCTTGCTGTCGCCGGTGTTTGCGGCGGGGGCGATGGCGCTGTCGAGTGTGTTTGTGCTGGCCAATGCGTTGCGGCTGCGCCGTTTTAGCGTCTAGACAATGCGGCTGGACATGAAAAAGCCCTGCAGGCTCCCAGCCTGCAGGGCTTTTGTTCAAGCGGAAGGGCTTAGACCTGGTCGGCCGACAGGCCTGCCGTCTGGCTGAAGCCTCCGTCCACATAGGTGATCTCGGCAGTCACGCCCGAGGCCAGATCGCTCAGCAGGAAGGCGGCGACATTGCCCACGTCTTCGATGGTCACGTTGCGGCGCAGCGGAGCGGCGTCGGCCACGCGGCCCAGCAGCTTGCCGAAGTCCTTGATGCCCGAAGCGGCCAGGGTCTTGATCGGGCCGGCGGAGATGCCGTTGGCGCGGATCGCGCGGCCGTCTTCGGTGCGGCCCACGGCCTCGGCCAGGTAGCGCACGGAGGCTTCGAGCGATGCCTTGGCCAGGCCCATGGTGTTGTAGTTCGGGATGGAGCGCAGGGCACCCAGGTAGGACAGGGTCAGCAGCGACGACTTGTCGTTCAGGTAGGGCAGTGCGGCCTTGGCCAGCGCCGGGAAGCTGTAGGCGCTGATGTCATGCGCAATGCGGAAGCCTTCGCGCGACAGACCCTCCAGGAAGTTGCCGGCAATCGCTTCGCGCGGTGCAAAGCCGATCGAGTGCACAAAGCCGTCGAACTTGCCCCAGGTGCCCGCCAGGTCGGCAAACATCTTCTCGATCTGGGCGTCATCGGCCACATCGCAATCGAACACCAGCGTGGAGTCGAACTCGGCAGCGAATTCGCTGATACGGTCCTTGAAGCGTTCACCCACGTAGCTGAAAGCCAGCTCGGCGCCTTGCTGGTGGCAGGCCTTGGCGATGCCGTAAGCGATGGAGCGGTTGGACAGCACGCCCGTGATCAGCAGTTTCTTGCCGGTCAGAAATCCCATTGTTCTTCTCCTGATGAGTTCCAGGCCATGAGGCATGGCCAAAAAAGACCTGGCACCGGGGCAGAGCGTTTCTCGGGGGTAAACGCTTGCACAGGTGGCCAGCTAGGGCAGAATTGTCGCATGCGATTCTGCCTTCCGCTGATTTTGTGGGCTGCTGCGGCAGCACCTGCCTGGGCCAACCATGCCTACGCCCTCTGGGGCGAGCCGCGCTACGGGGCGGATTTCAAGCATTTTGCCTATGCCAATCCTGATGCGCCCAAGGGCGGAGAGTTGCGGCTGGTCAGCGCGTTGCGCTACTCCACGTTTGACAAGTACAACCCCTTCACGATCAAAGGTTCGCCCCCGGCCTATCTGACCGAGATGCTGTTTGACAGCCTGCTGATCGCCAGCCTGGACGAGACGACGACCGGCTACGGGCTGCTGGCCGAGGACATCGATGTGGCAGCCGATGGCCTGTCCGCCACGTTCAAGATGCGCAGGGCGGCGCGCTTTCACGATGGCAAACCGGTGCTGGCGCAGGACGTGAAGCACAGCTACGAGGCACTGATCAGCCAGTACGCCGCGCCCGGCTACAAGACCTTGCTGGCCGATGTGGAAGGCTGCGATGTCATCGATGACCGCACGGTGCGCTTTCGCTTCAAGAAGCCCAACCGCGATCTGCCGCTGACCGTGGGCAGCCTGCCGGTCTTCAGCCGCGACTGGGGCCTGGGCGCCGATGGCAAGCCCAAGCGCTTTGACCAGATCGTGACCGATATGCCAATCGGCAGCGGCCCCTACAAGATCGGCCCGGTGGTGTTTGGCCGTGACATCACCTATGTGCGCGACCCCGGCTACTGGGCCAAGGACCTGCCGGTGCGCGTGGGCAGCGCCAATTTTGACCGGATCACGATCAAGATCTACAAGGACAACACCGCCAAGCTGGAGGCGCTCAAGGCCGGTGAATTCGATGTGATGCGTTTTTTCAGCGCCGGTGACTGGGCGCGGCGCCTGTATGGCAAGCGCTTTGACCGGGGCGAGCTGCGCAAGGGGGACTTTGCCAACAAGCTGCCATCCGGTTTTCAGAGCTATTTTCTGAACCTGCGCCGCCCGGTGCTGCAGGATGTGCGCGTGCGCGAGGCGCTGGGCCTGGCCTTTGACTACGAGTGGATGCAACGCCAGCTGTTCTACGGTGCCTACGAGCGCGTGCATGGCCTGTTTGGCAATACCGTGTGTGAGACCCACGGCAGCCCGAGCGACGCCGAGCTGGCCCTGCTCAAGCCTTTTGAGAAGGACCTGCCCGCCGGCACCTTGGGCCCGATACAAAGTCCACCACGTACCGACCAGGGCAGCAGCCTGCGCGACAACCTGCGCAAGGCGCAGGCGCTGTTGGCCGAAGCTGGCTGGAAGGTAGACGCCAACGGCGTGCTGCGCAATGCCAACGGCGAGGCGCTGGAGCTGGAGTTTCTGGACAGCAACGAAGGCGGCTTGCGCACCGTCTCGACCTGGATGCGCAACCTGGAAAAGCTCGGCATCAAGCTGCGGCTGCGGGTGGCCGATTACGCGCTCTACCAGCAGCGGGTCGACAAGTTCGACTATGACCTGATATCGGTCAACATCCCGGGCACCAATATCCCAGGCCAGGAATATGCCGAATTGTTTGGCAGCGCGGCGGCGGACCAGGAAAGCTCGGGCAACTTCATTGGCCTTAAAAGCCCGGCCGTCGACGCGATGATTGCCAAGATGGCCAGCGCCAAGAGCGAGCAGGAGCTGCTGCCCGCCTGCCATGCGCTGGAGCGCATCATCGTGGCGGGCCACTACCTCATCCCGCAGTGGTATGCGGCGAGCCACCGGGTGGTGTATGACGCCTGGCGCCTGGTGGAGCCGCCGCAGGTGCCCGCCTATGTGCCGGGCGAGACCTGGGTGATGTACTACTGGTGGGCGCGCATGCCGCCGATCACCGCTGACACGGCCAAGCCATGACCCGGTCTGAGGCAGGGCCCAGCCGTTATATGATCCCTCTCACCGCCCCGGCGCGCCTGCCGCGCTGCCCAGGCCTTTTCTGCCACAGTGCCACGGCGTTTGCCCGCCCGTGCTGACATTGGAGCCCGCACCGCATGTTTGCCTACATCCTCAAACGTCTGCTGCTGATGATTCCCACGTTGTTCGGGGTCCTGCTGCTGACCTTTGTGGTGATCCAGTTCGTGCCGGGCGGCCCGGTCGAGCAGTACCTGGCGGAGGCCAAGGCCGGTAACCGGGGGGCTGAAGGCGCAAGCATGGGCTACCGGGGCGCGCAGGGCATTGACCCCAAACGGCTCGAAGAGATCAAGGCCTTGTACGGCTTCGACAAGCCGCCCGTCGAGCGCTTTGTGCAGATGCTGGGCCAGTTCGCCCGCTTTGATCTGGGCAACAGCTTTTTCCAGAACAAGAGCGTCTGGCAGCTGATCAAGGACAAGCTGCCGGTCTCCATCAGCCTGGGGCTGTGGACCTTTTTCATCAGCTACCTGATTGCAGTGCCGCTGGGCATTGCCAAGGCGGTGCGCGCGGGCAGCCGTTTCGACATGGTCACCACGGTGATCGTGCTGGTGGGCTATGCGATACCCGGCTTTGTGCTGGGCGTGGCGCTGCTGGTGATCTTTGGCGGGCAGTTGCAGTGGTTTCCGCTGCGCGGCCTCACCTCCTCGGGCTGGGAAGAGATGGGCTGGGCCGCCAGGCTGGTGGACTATCTCTGGCACATCACCTTGCCGGTGACCGCCATGGTGGCTGGCAGCTTTGCGGTGACGGCCATGCTCACGAAGAACGCCTTTCTTGAAGAAATCCGCAAGCAGTATGTGATCACCGCCAAGGCCAAGGGCCTGAGCGAGCGCCAGGTGCTGTGGCGCCATGTGTTCCGCAATGCCTTGCTGCCCATTGTCACGGGCTTTCCGGCGGCCTTCATCGGGGCTTTCTTCACCGGTTCGCTGTTGATCGAAACCTTGTTCTCGCTCGATGGTCTGGGCCTGCTCAGCTACGAGAGCGTGCTGCGGCGCGACTACCCCGTCGTGCTGGGCACTCTCTATCTGTTTACCTTGATCGGCCTGCTCACCAAGCTGGTGAGCGACCTGTGCTATGTCTGGGTGGATCCGCGTGTCAAGTTTGACTGAGGCGCGCATGCCCGCATTGGCCACCCCAACCGCTGCAGCCTGCCGCCGCGCCTCAGTGCTTGCGCCGCAGGTAGAGGCGCCGCAGCAGCACGGCCACCACCACGATGTTGAGCAGCAGCACCACCGCCCCTTGCCAGTGGCGGTGCGCCAGCAGGTGCTGTATTTCCAGGGGAATGTACAGCCCCGAGGACAGCGCGCCCAGCCATTCGCCCCAGGCCTTGTCATGCCACAGGCCCCAGGCCTCCAGCCAGCGCAGCGCGATATAGGCCGCGCCCAGCAGTACCAGCGTATGGATGGAGGTGGCATTGACCTTGTCCACCCAGCCGATCAGTACGGCCGGGTAGCGTGCGTTAGGCGAGAGGCCGAAGTGCCCGATCAGCTCCAGCGCCAGGCGGTGCAGATCGTGGTGCAGCAGGCTCAGCAGCCCCAACAGGCCCAGCAGCGCGGCGAGGCCTTTGAGCGCTTCAAAAATGGCAATGCTTTTGAGCGCGGTGCGCAAGGCTGGGGGGCTGGTGCTGGCTGGCATGGCGCAGAGCATGGCCGATGGCGCGCCGTTTGGCTGTCGGCCAACAGCGACAACGCGGCTGCCAGTGCCATCGCCGCCACAGTTGTTACAGTCGCCCCCCAAGGCCCCAGGCCCCCCTATTCAGTGACAGGAGGGGGATGGTGCCCACACCGCCTCTGCAGACCATGACGATGACCGAGCCTGTTTCCCCACTCCCGCCGGGCCGCTCGCCCGCTGCCCGCGCCTGGCGCCGTTTCAGGTCCAACAAGCTGGGCTTTTACAGCCTGCTGCTGTTTGTGGTGCTGGTGGTGCTCAGCCTGTTTGCCGAGCTGATCAGCAACGACAAGCCGCTCGTCGTGCGCTACGAGGGGCAGACCTATTTTCCGCTGGCCAAGGACTACCCCGAGACCACGTTTGGCGGCGATTTCCACACCGCCACCGACTACCTGGACCCCTTCATCCAGCAGCAACTGGGCAAGGATGGCAACTGGGCGCTCTTTCCGCTCAACCGTTATGGCCCCAACACCATCAACTACTTTGCCAAGTCACCCACGCCGTCGGCACCATCGGCCGACAACTGGCTGGGCACCGATGACCGGGGGCGTGACCTGCTGGCCCAGCTGATCTATGGCTTTCGGGTCAGCGTGCTGTTTGGCCTGGCGCTGACGGCAGTGGGCACGGTGATCGGCGTGCTGACAGGTGCCATACAGGGCTTTTTTGGCGGCAAGGTGGACCTGATGTTCCAGCGCTTTACCGAGATATGGGGCGCCATGCCGGTGCTGTACCTGCTGATCATCTTCAGTGCCGTGCTGGCCCCCAGCGCTGCGCTGCTGCTGGTGCTGCTGGCGCTGTTCGGCTGGATGGCGCTGTCCGACTATGTGCGGGTGGAGTTTCTGCGCAACCGCCAGATGGACTATGTGAAATCGGCGCGGGCGCTGGGCGTGCCCAGTTGGAAGATCATGTGGCGCCACATTCTGCCCAACAGCATGACGCCGGTGGTCACGTTCTTGCCGTTCCAGATGAGCGCCTCGATTCTGACCCTGACCTCGCTGGATTTCCTGGGCTTGGGTGTGCCGCCCGGCACCCCCAGCCTGGGCGAGTTGCTGAGCCAGGGCAAGAACAGCATCGATGCGTGGTGGATATCGCTGGCCACCTTTGCGGTGCTGGTGGGCTCCTTGCTGCTGCTGACCTTTATGGGCGATGCGCTGCGGGATGCGCTGGACCCGCGCAAGCAGCTCAATGCGCCCCGTGCGGGCGCAGCGCCGGTGGCAGTGCCGGCCCAGCCAGCCGCACCAGCCGGCGCAGATGCCAAGGAGGCCCGCCATGCTTGAGCCAACACAAGCCCCGGTGGCGATGCCCGCGCCGCTATTGCAGGTCAACCACCTCCATGTGGGCTTTGGCGGCCAGGATGTGGTCAAGGACCTGAGTTTTTGCATCCAGGCTGGCGAGAAGCTGGCGCTGGTCGGAGAGTCCGGCTCGGGCAAGACGATCACAGCGCTGTCGCTGCTGCGCCTGGTGGGTGAGGCCCAGCTGCGCGGCGAAGCGCTGATGGGCGGGCGCAATCTGCTGCAGATTTCCGAGCGCGAGATTCAAGCAGTGCGGGGCGACGAGATTGCGGTGATCTTTCAGGAGCCGATGACGGCGCTGAACCCGCTGATGACCATGGGCGCGCAGATTGCCGAGGTGCTGCAGCTCAAGCAGGGCCTGGGCGACAAGGCGGCCTGGGAGCAGGCCGTGCAGCTGTTGGCGACCACCGGCATTACCGAGCCGCAGCGCCGCTCCGGCAGCTATCCGCACCAGCTCAGCGGTGGCCAGCGCCAGCGCGCGATGATTGCGATGGCGCTGGCCTGCCGGCCCAAGCTGCTGATCGCCGATGAACCCACCACCGCGCTCGATGTGAGCCTGCGCGGCCAGATCCTGGAGCTGTTGAGCGACCTGCAGCGGCAGACCGGCATGGCCGTGCTGATGATTACCCATGACCTGCCGCTGGTGCGCCATTTCGCCGACCGGGTCGCCGTGATGGAGAAGGGCCGGTTGGTCGAGCAGGGCGCCGTGGCCGAGGTGTTTGCCGCGCCCCAGCATGCCTATACCCAAAAGCTGCTGGCCAGCACGCCCCAGCGCCAGGTCGTGGCCCGCCAGCCCGACGCGCCGGCGGTGCTGCAGGCACGTGACCTGCATGTGGCCTATGCGACGCCGCTGCCGGGTTTTGCCGGTTGGTTCCGCAAGGGCCGGTTTGAGGCGGTGCGCGGCGCCAGTCTTCGCCTGGCCCGGGGCCAGACCCTGGGCGTGATTGGCGAATCGGGCTCGGGCAAATCCACCCTGGCCCAGGCGATCCTGGGTCTGCTGCCCAGCGAGGGTGAGCTGCGCATTGGCGAACAGGCCTGGCAGTTGCCGGCGCAGCGCAACAGTGCCGCCAACCAGCAACTGCGCCGCCAGGTGCAGGTGGTGTTCCAGGACCCGTTCTCGTCGTTGTCGCCACGCATGACGGTGCAGGAGATTGTGGGCGAAGGCCTGCAACTGGCGCAGCCCCACCTGGCCGCTGCCGGGCTGCAGCAGCAGGTGCGGGCGCTGCTGCAGGAGGTGGGCATGACCGAGGCCCAATTCCCGGGCCTGCTCGACCGCTATCCGCATGAGTTCTCGGGTGGCCAGCGCCAGCGCCTGGCCATTGCCCGCGCGCTGATCGTAGACCCTGACATTCTGGTGCTGGACGAGCCTACCAGCGCGCTGGATGTCACCATCCAGCAGCAGGTGCTGGCCTTGCTGCAGCGCCTGCAGCGTGAACGCGGCCTGAGCTATGTGCTGATCACGCACGATGTGGCGGTGATCCGCGCCATGGCGCATGAGGTGCTGGTGATGAAGGATGGCGAAGTGGTCGAGAGCGGCGAGGTCATGCAGGTGCTGGACGCACCCCGCCAGCCCTACACACAGCGGCTGATGGCGGCGAGCCTGGAGCTGGGCTGAACCGGCCCGAACGACACAGATTGACGTATCTGCAGGCGGCTCAAGGCGCCTGTGGTATTCCTTGGAAATCCATGACAGAACTACTGCAAGTGACCGGTTTGGGCAAGCGCTTTGGCGGCGTGCAGGCCGTGGCGGACGTGGGCTTTACGCTGCGCCGCGGCGAGGTGCTGGCGCTGATAGGCCCCAATGGCGCGGGCAAGACGACCACCTTCAACATGCTGGGCGGGCAGCTGGTGCCCGATGCCGGCAGCATGCTGCTCAATGGCACCGCCCTGGGCGGCAAGCGGCCCCGTGAGATCTGGCGCCTCGGAGTAGGGCGCACCTTCCAGATTGCCGAGACCTTCGCCTCACTGACGGTGGCCGAGAATGTGCAGATGGCCTTGCTGTCTGCTGCGGGCCGCACTTTTGGCCTGTGGCAGAAGGCTGCCGGCTTTCAGCGTGACGAAGCACTGGCGTTGCTGGCGCTGGTGGGCATGCAGGACCAGGCCGACCGCGCCTGCAATGCGCTGGCCTATGGCGATGTGAAGCGGGTGGAGCTGGCGCTGGCGATGGCCCACAAGCCGGTGCTGCTGCTGATGGACGAGCCCACGGCCGGCATGGCGCAGGCCGAACGCCTGCAGCTGATGGCGCTGACCCGGCAACTGGCCCGCGAGCGCGACATGGCCGTGCTGTTTACCGAGCACAGCATGGATGTCGTCTTTGCCTATGCCGACCGCATCATTGTGCTGGCGCGGGGCCGGCTGATTGCCGAGGGCCAACCGGAGGACGTGCGGCGCAACCCCGAGGTCCAGGCGGTGTACCTGGGCAAGGGCAGCACTTACGACAGTGACGGCATGCGCCAGGAGCCCGCCTTATGAACACGCAGACCCCCGATGCAACGGCTGAACTGCTGCTGCAGGTGAGCCGGCTCAACGCCTGGTACGGCGAGGCGCATATCCTGTTTGATGTGGGCCTGGAGGTGCGGCGTGGCGAGGTCGTGGCCCTGATGGGCCGCAATGGTGCGGGCAAGTCCACCACGCTCAAGGCCATCATGGGCCTGGTGGAGCGGCGCAAGGGCAGCGTACAGTTCATGGGCCAGAACATTGCGCAGGCCGACTCCTGGCGCATTGCGCGCCTGGGGCTGGGCTATGTGCCCGAAGAGCGCCGCATCTTCAGCGGTCTGACGGTGCTGGAAAACCTGGAGGTGGGCCGCCAGCCTGCCCGCCGCTGGGCCGATGGCAGCCAGGCCAGTGCGTGGACGGTCGACGACTTGCTGGCGTTCTTTCCCAATCTGGCGGCCATGCCGCAGCGGCCAGGAGGGCAGATGAGTGGCGGCGAGCAGCAGATGCTCACCGTTGCCCGTACGCTCATGGGCAATCCCTACATGGTGCTGCTCGACGAGCCCTCCGAGGGCGTGGCGCCTGTCATCGTCGAGCAGATGGCACAGATGATCCTGCAGCTCAAGCAGCGCGGCGTGAGCATTCTGCTGTGTGAGCAAAACCTGCACTTTGCGCGCCTGGTGAGCGACCGGGCCTATGTGCTGGAGAAGGGCGCGATCCAGTTTGCCGGCAGCATGCAGGCGCTGATCGACGAGGAGCGTGCTGGCGCCAAGCGGATCGGCGTCTGAAACGCCAACCGGCAAAGCAAAGCCTGCACGCGGCACGTGCAGGCTTGGGTGCCGCTGCAGCGATTGAAGGGGGCTGCGGCCGGAGCCGCTAACACGACCCAGCAAACCGAAGGTTTGCGATCGAAGCGGGGCGCCCCGACAAGGCGTCGAGCCGCAGGCAGTACACCAGTACGACCAGGCTTGGCGCGGCCGGCGAGGCAACGACGTGTCAAGGCTTGTGTTGGCGGCGCTTACCAGTGGCCCGTGGGATTGACGCCGTCCTGCATCACCCAATGGATGCGTGAGGTGTCCACGCCCATCAGTGCGGCCTGGTGCACCAGCATGTCGGTGGTCTTGCCGTCGAGCACGGGCTTGCGCGAGAGCAGCTTGAAGGAGTCGGTGGTGTCGCCCATCAGCATGGCCCAGCGGTACTCGGGATCGATCGCGACCACATGGTAGCCCTCGTGGAAGGGTCCCATGAACGAAGCTTTCATCGCGCCAAAGTGGGGCGCGCCGACAAAGCGGGCAATGCCATGGCCTTCCACCCAGCGGTGGGTGCCTGCATGAAAGCCCCGGGTGGTGATGCCCAGGCTGCCGTCGCTCAGCAGTTCGTATTCGACGCGTGAACGTGTCAGCGGCTTGCCCAGACCGCGTTCGATGCGGGCGATCTCATACCAGTCGCCGACAAAGCGCTCAACATCAAAGTCGGCCACCGGCTCAATCAGGTCGACCGGCACGACTTTGCGGGAGCGCTTGCTGGTCCACCAGTAAACGGCCAACGCTGCAACACCCGCTGCTACGGGGAGCCAGAGGGAGCGCTGCTGCGGTCGTTGTTGATGATCGAGCTCGTGCATAAGCAAATATTCCTTGTTTTGTTTTATGAATGCTAACCAGATGGCCGTAATTTACAAGCTGGTAGAGCGGGCCAAATGTAAGCAAAGCGCCTGATTTGCGGGCTCCGCTTGCGGCGTGCATGCCTAATTTCGCACCCAGCCATCGGAATTAGCAGGTATTTTTATCTGCTCGCCTGGCATCTGTGGCCTAATGTCGGTTTTGTTTATCGCGAGGTCCCAGGATGGGCAACAAAATCGTTACGGAAGCTGACCGCAAGTTCACCCCCCAACCGGCCCTGCCTAACGGCAAGAGCCTGCCTACCGCTGGCCGTGGCCAACAGGTCAGCCGTGCCCGTGGCACCGCTACCCGTTCCAAGAAGAACCCAGGCAAGCGTACGCACAAGGGCGGTTGATACCGCATACCGGTTTTGCCCCGTCCGCATGCCGCGCTTGCCACGATCAGGCGCGGCATGCGGATGGTGCCTTTTCGGTAAGAAAGAGCCCGCTTTGGCGGGCTTTTTTGCGTCTGTGCAAAGGGACTTCAGCGCTGCAGGCGGCGGCGCAGCTCCAGCACCTCTTCCATCAGGTCGACGGTCAATGCGGCCAATTGCGGGTCGGCGTCATAGGTGTGCTCCAGCATCGCAACGCGACGCGCGCGAACGATGCAGGTGGCGGCAAAGCGCCAGCTGGTGACCGCATCGGGGTTGCGCGTGCCCGCGCTGGGCGTCAGCACGCCATCGACGACACGGGCCTGCACCCAGTCCAGATTGCGTTGGCAGGCCTGCGCCAGGCTGGCGGCATCCAGGCTGTCGTCGTCGATGATCTGCACGGTGGTGGTGTGTACGGTGGTGGTGTGGGGCATGGTTACGCTCCTTGGCGAGGCTGGAACTGGGGAAAGGCCTGGGCAAAGGCGGTATAGGCGGCGCGTTCCTCCTCGGTGGTTGCTGGCGGGATGTGCAGCTGCAGCTCCAGGTACAGGTCGCCAGGTGTGGCAGCGGGCAGGCCCTTGCCCTTGATGCGCAGCTTGCGCCCGGCCGACCAGCCCGCCGGAATGCGCACCTCCAGCGTGCCTGCGGGGGTGTGCACCTCGGCGCTACCGCCCAGTGCCGCTTCCCAGGGGCTGACGGCCATCGGCATATAGACATCCTTGCCTTCGGCGCGCCAGCGCTTGTCAGCGCGAAAGTGCACTTCCAGCAGCAGATCGCCCGCCGGGCCACCCTGGTACCCGGGTCCGCCCTGACCGGCCAGACGAATCATCTGCCCTTCGCGCACGCCTGCGGGGATCTTCACCTGCAGCTGGCGTTCCTGGCTGCGCACCTCGCCCTCGCCGGTGATCTCCTGGCCGTGCAGGGTCAGCATGCGCTCGCTGCCGCGGTAGCTGTCCGTCAGGTCCAGCTCGATACTGGCATGCTGGTCTTCGCCCCGCATGGCGGCACGCGGCCCGCCCGCAGCGCCGCCGCGTTGCCCCCGTGCAGCGTCGCCAAACATCTGGCGAAAGAAATCGCTGTAATCCGCATCCCCGCCCATGCTTTGGCGGCGAAACTGGAAATCACCGCTGTCAAAGCCCTCGGCACCCCGGAAGGGGTTGCCCGCGCCGGACGCAAAACCGCGCGGAGCGTCGAGCATCGCGTCGTACTCAGCGCGCTTTTCCGCATCCGACAGCACGGCATTGGCCTCGTTGACTGCGGCCATGCGCTGCTGGGCGTCTTTTTCCTTGCTCAGGTCCGGGTGGTATTTGCGCGCCAGCTTGCGAAATGCCTTTTTGATCTCGTCTGCGCTGGCCTTTTTATCCACGCCCAGAACCTCGTAGTAGTTTTTGGAATCCATGCCTGCTCCCGAAGATGTGGCAGTTTGCCGTTGTACCGGCAACTGCCCATTGGTCAATCACTTTCTAGAACTTAGTTGCTTTTGACGCTGATGCAAGTCAGAGAAGCGCGTATTCACAAAGACGTTGGGCCCGTCGGATACCGCAATGGTGGTAAAAATACGCCTTTGTTTGCGGGATGGGCTTGGTATGACCGACGCTGCGAATGCGCGCTGGCTGGTGGTGTGTTTATGCGCGCAGTGGTGTGGTACCTGCAGCCAGTACCAGCCGGTGTTCGATGCGCTGGCCAAGGCGTGGCCCGGAATGGACTTTGTCTGGCTCGACGTGGAGGACGAGGAAGAGGCGTTGGGCGAGTTGGACATCACGACGTTTCCCACCGTCCTGCTGGGCCGCGGCTCCGACGCGCTGTTTCTGGGCCCGGTCCTGCCCCAGGCCGGTGTGCTCCAGCGCATGCTCGAGCGCTTTTCGCAGGGCGATGCGCCCGCATTGCCCGGCGGCGATGAGGCCCATGCGCTGCTGCACCGAACCCTGGCCATTGTGCAGGCCCGCAGCGCGCAGGCTTGATCGCCACTGCACCTAAAAGCCACCTTGCCTCATTGCATCGATACTGGTTTGCCCCTATAATTGATGTCTACACGACCAACTGGGCGGTGCCAACCGCCCATTTTTTTTTGGTCGCATGTTTTTCAGCTCGATGCTGCGGAATGTGTAACATTCCGTGGTTCTCGGGTTTTTTGTATTTGCGGGATAAATAGCACACGTGAGCTTGCAAGAAACCACCCTACAAACGGTGAGCGGCCTGGGCTACGACTTGGTGGAGATCGAACGCTCTGCCAGCGGCCTTTTGCGCATCACCATCGACCTGCCTTGGAGTGCGGATGACGTCCGCCCGGAAGGCGTGCCAGAACAGTTTGTCACGGTGGAGGATTGCGAGAAAGTCACCCGCCAGCTGCAGTTTGCGCTGGAAGTCGATGGCGTGGAGTACAAGCGCCTCGAAGTGTCCTCGCCCGGTATCGACCGCCCATTGCGCCATGAGCAGGATTTCATCCGCTTCACCGGCACGGTGGTGGACCTGACGCTGAAGGAGTCCATCGGTGCCGCTGCCGAAGGCACGACCATCAGCGCCAATCGCAAGAAGTTTCGCGGCACGCTCGAGCGTACCGAGGCCGGTGGCTGGCAGATCGTCTGGAGCGATGCGCCACCCGTCAAGCCTGGTGCCCGCGTGAGCAAGAAGCGCCCGCCCGCACCGCTGCAAAGCCTGGGCTTTACGCTCGATGAATTGCGTGAAGCGCGTCTGGCCCCCATCGTGAGCTTCAAGGGCAGGGCGGCGGCAGAGGCCGCCGACGATACCCAGGCCTGATTGGCCCCGCACATGGTGGCGCTGCTGATGCTGCCTTCTGGTTAAAGATTGAAATAGGAGAGTCGTCGCATGAATCGCGAATTGTTGATGCTGGTGGATGCCATCGCGCGCGAAAAGAACGTAGAGCGCGATGTGGTGTTTGGCGCCGTGGAATCTGCCCTGGCCCAGGCCACGAAAAAGCTGTATCCCGGCGAAGTGGATGTGCGTGTGGCTATCGATCTCGATACCGGCGATTACGACACTTTCCGCCGCTGGTTGGTGGTGCCCGATGATGCGGGCCTGCAAAACCCAGACGCCGAAGAAATGCTGATGGACGCGGTTGACCGCAAGGAAGATGTGCAGGTCGGCGATTACATCGAAGAGCAGATCGAATCCGTGCCTATCGGCCGTATCGGTGCGATGGCGGCCAAGCAGGTCATTTTGCAAAAGATCCGTGATGCCGAGCGCGAAATGCTGCTCAACGACTTCATGGCGCGCGGCGACAAGATCTTCAACGGCACCGTCAAGCGCATGGACAAGGGCGACATCATCGTCGAGTCCGGCCGCGTCGAAGGCCGCCTGAAGCGCGGTGAAATGATTCCGAAGGAAAATCTGCGCAATGGTGACCGTGTCCGCGCCATGATCATGGACGTGGACCTGACCCTGCGCGGCGCGCCGATCCTGCTGTCGCGCTCTGCGCCCGAGTTCATGGTCGAGCTGTTCCGCAACGAAGTGCCCGAAATCGAGCAAGGCCTGCTGGAGATCAAGAGCTGCGCCCGTGACCCAGGCAGCCGCGCCAAAATTGCCGTGCTCAGCCACGACAAGCGCATTGACCCGATCGGCACCTGCGTGGGTGTACGCGGCAGCCGCGTGAACGTGGTGACCAATGAGCTCGCCGGCGAGCGCGTGGACATCGTGCTGTGGTCCGAGGATCCCGCCCAGTTCGTCATCGGTGCACTGGCTCCGGCCAATGTGTCCTCGATCGTCGTGGACGAAGAAAAGCACGCCATGGATGTGGTGGTGGACGAGGAAAACCTCGCGATCGCCATCGGCCGTGGCGGTCAGAATGTGCGTCTTGCCTCCGATCTGACGGGGTGGAAGATCAACATCATGGACGCGGCCGAATCGGCCCAGAAGCAGGAAGAGGAAACCAGCACTTCCCGCAAGCTGTTCATGGAAAAGCTGGATGTGGATGAAGAAATCGCTGACATCCTGATCGAAGAAGGTTTCTCCAGCCTGGAAGAAGTGGCCTATGTGCCGCTGCAGGAAATGCTGGAAATCGAGAGCTTCGATGAAGAGACCGTCAATGAGCTCCGCACGCGCGCCAAGGATGCGCTGCTGACGATGGAAATCGTCCACGAAGAGAGTGTTGCCCGTGTTTCCCAAGAGTTGCGTGATCTGGAAGGGATGACGCCTGAGTTGGTAGCCCAGCTGGAAGCTGGTGGAATCCACACGCGTGACGACCTGGCCGATTTGGCCATTGATGAATTGACCGAGCTGACCGGACAGTCTGCCGATGACGCAAAAGCCTTGATCATGAAGGCCCGCGAACATTGGTTTGATGGACAGGAATAAGGTCAGGAGGCACGGAACAAGATATGTCGAGTAATACTGTCGCCGAGTTCGCTGTTGAACTCAAGAAATCACCGGATACATTGCTGGAACAACTGCAAGCTGCAGGTGTGTCCAAGCAAAATGCATCCGATGCACTGACCGAATCGGACAAACAAGCGCTGTTGTCCCATCTGCAGGCCGCCCACGGCGCTGCCGACCGCAAGAAGATCACATTGACCAAGAAATCTACCAGCGAGATCAAACAAGCCGACGCCACCGGCAGGGCACGCACCATTCAGGTGGAAGTGCGCAAGAAGCGTACCTTCGTCAAACGTGACGAAGTTGCCGAGCCCGATTCCGAAGAAGCGCTCAAGCACGCCGAAGCCAAGCAAAAGGAAGCCGAACACAAGGCTGAGCTGGTCAAGCGCGAAGAGGAAGCCCGCCGCGAAGCTGAGCTGATCAGCAAGCAGGAAGCGGACCTGGTGCAGCAGCGTGCCGATCGCACCGAACGCGAAGACCGCGAGCGCAAGGAGCGCGAGGCCGAGGAGCGCGCCGCTGCCTATGCGGCCAAGACGCAGGAGCGCAAGGCCCAGGAAGCTGCTGAGCAGGAAGAAGCTGCGCGCCGCCATGCCCAGGAGCTGGCTGCCCGCAACGAAGCGCAGGCTGAAGCCAAGAAAAAGGCTGAAGACGAATCCAAGGCCCGTGAGGCGGAGGAAACCGCGCGCGCTGTCGATCTGGACGAGCGCCGCCGCAAGGCCCTGGCCGAAGCGGAAGCCATTCGCGCGATGATGAACGCGCCCAAGAAGGTGCTGGTGGCCAAGAAGCCTTCGGAAGAGAAGAAGGATGTCAAGGCCGCTGATGCCAAGAAGGGCACCTTGCACAAGCCTGCCACCACCGGAACTGGCGCTGCCAAGCCTGCCGCTGGCGCAGCGCCTGGCAACAAGGAAGTCAAGTCGGCCAAGCTGTCGTCGAGCTGGAGCAACCAGAACGACAGCAATGGCAAGAAGAAAGAGCTCAAGACCCGTGGAGATTCCTCGGGTGGCGTGGCTGGCCGTGGCAACAACTGGCGCTCCGGCCCTCGTGGCCGCCGTGGCAACGATCGCAATGACAACCGTGGCGCGCAATCGGCTGCGCCGGTGGAAGCGCGCGTGCTCGACGTCTATGTGCCCGAGACCATCACCGTGTCCGAGCTGGCCCACAAGATGGCCATCAAGGCCTCCGAGGTGATCAAGTCGCTGATGAAGATGGGCCAGATGGTCACCATCAACCAGCCGCTGGACCAGGACACCGCGATGATCGTCGTGGAAGAAATGGGCCACAAGGCGCACATTGCTGCGCTGGATGATCCGGAAGCGTTCACCGCCGAAGAGGAATCCCAAGCCGAATCCGAAGCGCTGCCACGCGCTCCGGTGGTGACCGTGATGGGTCACGTCGACCACGGCAAGACCTCGCTGCTGGACTACATCCGCCGCAGCAAGGTGGCTGCGGGCGAAGCCGGCGGCATTACGCAGCACATTGGTGCCTACCACGTGGAAACGCCACGCGGCATGATCACCTTCCTGGACACCCCCGGTCACGAGGCTTTCACGGCCATGCGTGCCCGTGGTGCACAGTCGACCGACATCGTGATTCTGGTGGCCGCTGCCGACGACGGCGTGATGCCCCAGACCAAGGAAGCCATCAAGCACGCCAAGGCGGCTGGTGTTCCTATCGTGGTGGCCATCACCAAGGCGGACAAGCCCGATGCCAACCCCGAACGCGTCAAGCAGGAGCTGGTGGTCGAGCAAGTGGTGCCTGAAGAGTACGGTGGTGACTCGCCCTTCGTGGCCGTGTCGTCCAAGACCGGCCAAGGCATTGACGAGCTGCTCGAACAAGTGCTGCTGCAGGCCGAAGTGCTGGAACTCAAGGCACCGGTGGAAGCCAATGCCAAGGGTCTGGTGATCGAAGCCCAGCTGGACAAGGGCCGCGGCCCAGTGGCCACGGTGCTGGTGCAGTCCGGTACCCTGAAGGTCGGCGATATCGTGCTGGCAGGTCAAACCTATGGCCGCGTGCGCGCCATGGTCGACGAAGACGGCAAGGTCGCCAAGGAAGCGGGCCCATCGCTGCCCGTGGAAATCCAGGGTCTGTCGGATGTGCCGCAAGCCGGTGATGACTTCATGGTGCTGCCCGATGAGCGCCGCGCCCGTGAAATCGCCACCTACCGTGCAGGCAAGTTCCGCAACACCAAGCTGGCCAAGCAGCAGGCTGCCAAGCTGGAGAACATGTTCGCCGAAATGGGTGCAGGCAACGTGCAATCGTTGCCGATCATCATCAAGGCCGACACCCAGGGTTCGCAGGAAGCATTGGCTGCCTCTCTGCTCAAGCTGTCGACCGACGAAGTCAAGGTGCAGATGGTCTACACCGGCGTGGGTGGTATCAGCGAGTCGGATGTGAATCTGGCGCTGGCCTCCAAGGCGATCGTGATTGGTTTCAACGTGCGTGCCGATGCGCAGGCGCGCAAGACCGCCGAGAGCAACGATGTCGATATCCGCTACTACAACATCATTTACGACGCTGTCGATGAGTTGAAGGCAGCCATGTCCGGCATGCTGGCTCCCGAGCAACGCGAAGAGATCATCGGTATGGCCGAGATCCGCACCGTGTTCGTGGCTTCGAAGATCGGTACCGTGGCAGGTTCGTACATCACCCAGGGTCACGTTACCCGCAATGCACACTTCCGTCTGCTGCGCGACAACGTGGTCATCTACACGGGTGAGATCGACTCGCTGCGCCGTATGAAGGACGACGTCAAGGAAGTCAAGGAAGGCTTCGAGTGCGGTATCAAGCTCAAGAACTACAACGACATCAAAGAAGGTGATATGTTGGAAGTCTTTGAGATCAAGGAAATCGCTCGTACGCTGTAATTTCCGATGGCAACTCGCAAGAAAACTGCTGCGCCCAACCGCAGCTTCAAAGTCTCCGACCAGATCCAGCGCGATCTGTCGGAGCTGATCGCCCGTGAGTTGAAGGACCCACGTGTGGGCATGGTGACCCTGCAAGCCGTTGAGGTGACGCCGGACTATGCCCACGCCAAGGTCTATTTCAGCTTGCTGATCGGTGACCCTGACCAGACCCAGGACGCATTGAACCAGGCTGCTGGCTTTTTGCGCAATGGCCTGTTCAAGCGCCTGCACATCCACACCGTGCCGACCTTGCACTTCATCTACGACCGCACCACCGAGCGTGCAGCCGACATGAATGCCTTGATCGCCAAGGCAGTGGCATCGCGCGGTCCCGAGGAAGGCTGACCCGATGAATGCCTCTCGCACACGGGTGCAGCGGCGCCCTGTGCACGGGGTGTTTCTGCTTGATAAACCCATTGGCCTGTCCAGCAACGACGCTTTGCAAAAAGTGAAGTGGCTGCTGCGCGCCGAAAAAGCGGGCCATACCGGCACGCTCGACCCTTTGGCCACCGGTGTGCTGCCGCTGTGTTTTGGCGCGGCCACCAAGTTCAGCCAATTGCAGTTGGATGCCCCCAAGACCTATGAGGCCCTGGTGCACCTGGGCGCTACCACCACCACCGGCGATGCCGAGGGTGAGGTGCTGCAGACCTGGGAAGTGGACACACAGGCGCTGACCTCCGAAAACCTGGCTGCTGTGGCGGCCCGGTTCACCGGCCCCATCAGCCAGGTGCCACCGATGTACAGCGCGCTCAAGCGCGATGGCAAGGCCCTCTACGAATACGCCCGTGCCGGCATCACGCTCGAGCGTGAGCCGCGCGCCGTGACCATCTTGCATCTGACGCTCTCCCGCGTTGAAGAAGAGCAGGCGTATGTCGCGCTCAAGATGACGGTGCGCTGCAGCAAGGGCACTTATGTGCGTACGCTGGCCGAGGACATCGGCCAGGCGCTTGGCTATGGCGCGCATCTGCGCAGCCTGCGCCGCATAGAGACCGGCGGGATCGATCTGTCCCGCTGCATCAGCCTGCAAACCCTGGAAGCGACGCCCGACGCCGAGCGCCTGCAGACCGTGTTGCCCGTCGACACGTTGCTTGCAGCGCACACCCGTGTCACGCTCGATGGTGATAATGCAGGCAGATTTTTGTCCGGCTTGCGCCGGCGGGGTGAATGGGCCGATGCCGATGCAGTGGCCGTTTATGGAGAAGAGCCTCCTGCGCTTTTGGGTGTGGCACACATCCGGGCGCGCGAGCTCATTCCCGACCGCCTCCTGAGCCCCGTCGAGATTCAACAAATTTTGGAAGGAACGCCGCGCCCACAAGCCAGCGGCATTTTGGAAACATCATGAGCAAACAAATCCGCAATATTGCGATCATCGCCCACGTTGACCATGGCAAGACGACCATGGTGGACCAGCTGCTGCGCCAGTCTGGTACCTTCGCCGAACACGAAAAAGTCGTGGACACCGTGATGGACAACCACGCCATCGAGCGTGAGCGCGGCATTACCATTCTGGCCAAGAACTGCGCCGTGTCCTGGAACGGCACCCACATCAACATTCTCGACACCCCCGGTCACGCGGACTTCGGTGGTGAAGTGGAACGCGCGCTGTCCATGGTGGACGGTGTGGTGCTGCTGATCGACGCGCAAGAAGGCCCCATGCCCCAAACGCGTTTCGTGACCAAGAAGGCACTGGCCCTGGGTCTGAAGCCCATCGTCGTGGTGAACAAGGTCGACAAGCCCGGTGCCAACCCCGACAAGGTTGTCAACGCTGCGTTCGACCTGTTCGACAAGCTGGGCGCGACCGATGAACAGCTGGACTTCCCCGTGGTGTACGCCTCGGGCATCAACGGCTGGTCGTCGAAGGAAGAAGGCGAGCCAGGCGCGCAATGGGGTCCCGACATGTCGGCCCTGTTCGAAACCATTCTGGAACACGTGCCATCGGTGCAAGGCGATGCGACTGCACCGCTGCAGATGCAAGTCTCCGCACTGGACTACTCCACCTTTGTGGGCCGTATCGGCGTGGGCCGTATCACCCAGGGCACCCTCAAGCCCGGTCAGCAAGTGGCCGTGATGGCCGGCCTGGACGGCAAGAGCTACACCGGCAAGATCAACCAGGTCCACACCTTCCAAGGTATTGACCGCGTGCAAGCGAGCGAAGCTGGTCCTTCCGAAATCGTGCTGATCAGCGGTATCGAAAACATCGGTATCGGTGAAACCGTGACCGACCCGGCCAATCCACAGCCTCTGCCGATGCTGAAGATTGACGAGCCTACGCTGACGATGAACTTCTGCGTGAACACCTCGCCACTGGCAGGTCGTGAAGGCAAGTACGTGACCAGCCGCCAGATCTGGGACCGCCTGCAAAAGGAACTGCGCTCCAACGTGGCCCTGCGCGTCAAGGAAACCGACGAAGACGGTATCTTTGAAGTGGCTGGCCGTGGTGAACTGCACCTGACCATTCTGCTGGAAGAAATGCGCCGCGAAGGCTATGAGCTGGCCGTGTCCAAGCCACGCGTCGTGATGCAGATGATCGACGGCGTCAAGCACGAGCCTATCGAGCTGGTGACGGCCGACATCGAAGAAGGCCACCAAGGCGGCGTGATGCAAGCGCTGGGCGAGCGCAAGGGCGAGCTGGTGAACATGGAACCCGATGGCCGCGGCCGCGTCCGTCTGGAATACCGCATTCCGGCCCGTGGCCTGATCGGTTTCACCAACGAATTCCTGAACCTGACCCGTGGTTCCGGCCTGATCGCCAACATCTTCGACAGCTACGAGCCGCACAAGGGCGAAATCGGCGGCCGCAAGAATGGCGTGCTGATCTCGATGGACGACGGTGAAATCTTCACCTACGCGCTGGGCAAGCTGGACGACCGTGGCCGCATGTTCGTCAAGCCCAACGACCCCGTGTACGAAGGCATGATCGTCGGTATCCACAGCCGTGACAACGACCTGGTCGTGAACGCCACCCGTACCAAGCAGCTGACCAACTTCCGCGTGAGCGGCAAGGAAGACGCGATCAAGATCACGCCTCCTATCGAGCTGTCGCTGGAATACGGTGTCGAGTTCATCGAAGAAGACGAACTGCTGGAAATCACCCCCACCAGCCTGCGCGTGCGCAAGCGCCACCTGAAGGAACACGACCGCAAGCGCGCATCGCGCGAAAACGCATAACCTGCGTTGCGACGTGATCCCACACCAGCAAAGGCCGCATCTGCGGCCTTTTTTGCGTATTGGAGGCGTCAGCCCATAGGCTGGAGCTTGAGCAGCAGTTCCTTCAAACGCTGCGCCGTGGCCACCGGCTGGCGCTGGTTCAACGCCAGCGCAATGCCGATCTGGGGCAGGTGTTGGGTGTCGGTCAGTTCGCGGAAGACGACGCCTGGCGTGGCGGCCTTGGCGACGACGGCGGGCACCAAGGCGACGCCCAGGCCCGCGCCCACCAGGCTTACCAAGGTCTGTGCCTGCACGGCATGCTGCTTGATCTTCGGCATGAAGCCGGCGTTCTGGCAGGCCAGCACCACCAGCGCATGCAGGCCTGGCACCTCGCTGGGGCGGTAGTTCACAAAGGGTTGGTCGGCCAGGTCGATCAGTTGCAGGCTCTCCTTGATCTGCAGCGGGTTGCCAGCGGGCAGCGCGGCAATCAGGCGGTCGGGCTCGACCGGGGTGATGGACAGCTCGGTGGCCTGTGTCACCGGGTAGCGCAGCAGGCCGGCATCGAAATCGCCGCTGGCGACCTGGGCGCAAATCTCGCGCGTGGTCGATTCGGTCAGCACCAGGTCGATCGCAGGGTAGGCGGCCCGGAAGGCCTGCACCAGTTTGGGAATCAGCGAGAACGTGGCCGAGCCGATAAAGCCGATGTGCAGGCGCCCCAGCTCGCCGCTGGCAGTGGCCTGTGATACCGCCTGCACCTGGCGCGCATGGTAGAGCGCGAGCTTGGCGCTCTCCAGCGCAGCCCGGCCCGCGCCCGACAGCACGGTGCCGCGCCGGTCACGCTCGAACAGCTGCACGCCCAGGTCGTCTTCGAGCTTGCGGATCGACTGCGACAGCGGCGGCTGCGACATGTGCAGCTGCTCGGCCGCCTGGCGGTAGTTCAGGGTGTGCGCCAGGGTGACAAAGTGGCGCAGTTGGCGCAAGTCCATTGATATCTCCTGTGTATCAGTACCTGTCAATTGCGACATAGACACAGTTGTGAAACATATCAAATAATGCCATTCATCGCTATCACCACAAAGACGGAGACAAGCCTTGAGTGCATTGACAGGCCTGCGGGTGCTGGACCTATCCAGCGTGATTTTCGGGCCGCTGGCCAGCCAGGTGCTGGCCGATTACGGCGCCGAGGTGATCAAGATCGAGCCGCCCGGCGGCGACTCCACGCGCTACACCGGGCCGGCCGCCGAGGCCGGCATGTCGGCGCTGTTCATGGGCTCCAACCGCAGCAAGAAAAGCGTGGTGCTGGACCTGAAGTCGCCCGAGGCCCAGGAGGCGCTGCATGCGCTGCTCAAGACTACCGATGTCTTCATGCACAGCATGCGCCCGCAAAAACTGGCCAAGCTGGGGCTGGACCCGGTGCGGCTGCGCAGCCAGTACCCGCGCCTGGTCTACGTGGGCCTGCATGGCTTTGGCGAGGATGGCCCCTATGCCGGCCTGCCCGCCTATGACGATGTGATCCAGGGCATGAGCGGCCTGGCCGATCTGATGGAGCGCCAAACCGGCGAGGCCCGCTACCTGCCGACCATTGCCGCTGACAAGACCTGTGGCCTGGTGGCAGCGCATGCGGTGATGGCGGCCCTGTTCCAGCGTGAACGCACCGGAGAGGGCAGCTTTGTCGAGGTGCCGATGTACGAGACCATGGTGGGCTTCAACCTGGTCGAGCATTTCTATGGCATGCATTTTGAGCCGGCACTCAGCGGTGCCGGCTACCCGCGCGTGATGGCGCCCTGGCGCAAGCCCTATAAAACCCTGGATGGCCATGTCTGCATGATGCCCTACACCGATGGCCACTGGCGCCGCTTCTTTGCCGCCGTGGGCCAGCCAGAGCTGGCGCAGGACGAGCGCTTTGCCACCCAGGCCCAGCGCACCCGCCATATCGCGACCTTGCTGGAGACCATGAGCAGCTATGTCGCGCAAAAGGACACCGCCTACTGGCTGCAGACCTGCGAAGCGCTGGAGATTCCCGCCGCCCCCGTCGCGCGCATGGACGACCTGCCGTGCGACCCGCACCTGCAGGCCACCGGCTTTTTTGTCGAAAAGCACGATCCCGCCATGGGCACGGTGCGTTTTCCGCGCTCCTCGGTGCGCATCGATGGGGCGCAGGCTCCCATCGGCATGCCGCCACGCCTGGGTGAGCACACGCAGCAGCTGCTGCGCGAAGCCGGGTGGGGCGATGCCCGCATTGCCGCTTTGCAGCCCTCCGTGGCTGATGAACCGCTGAAAGAAAAAACGCCATGACCGCCCCTAACTGGATTTCTTCGACCGAGAACCGCGCCGCCACGCTGGCCGGCACCGCACGCATGGGCCAGGGCTTTGTCTGGCAGGACCTGCAGGTTGGCCAGCAGCTGCGCACCTTTCGCCGCACGGTGACGGAGACCGACCTGGTCAACTTCATCAACACCACCGGCATGCTCGAAGCCATCTTTATCGAGGACGGCTACGACGGCGGCGCGATCCGGGGCCGGCCGGTACCCGGTGCGCTCACCTACACCTTGATCGAAGGCTTCATCCTGCAAAGCATGATCCAGGGTACGGGCCTGGCCATGCTGGAGCTGCACCAGAAGATTCTGGGCCCGGTGGTGGTCGGCGACACGATCGAGGCGCTGGTGGAGGTAACCGATATCAGGCCCACCAGCAAAGGTGGCCGGGCGGTGGTGACCTCGCGCATCGAGGTCTACAACCAGCGCCAGGAGCAGGTGATGGTCTACACCGCCGTGCGCCTGCTGGCCGGGCGCTAGCGCGGCCTCCCGTTAGGTGGCCGCCATGGCCTGCGTCAGATGAGAGAACCAATACAGGAGACAAAGATGCAATATGGTTTTGTACGTCGTTCGGCCCTGCTCGCGTTGGCGCTGGTGGCTGTGTGTGGGGCTGCGCAGGCGCAGGATCCCTGGCCCAGCAAGCCGATCACCCTGGTCGTGCCGTTTCCGCCGGGCGGGCCGACGGATATGGTGGCGCGGGTGCTGGCCCAGCAGGTGGGCCAGCAGCTGGGGCAGACGGTGATCGTCGACAACCGGCCTGGCGCCAACGGCAATATCGGCAACGCGCTGGTGGCCAAGGCTGCGGCCGATGGCTATACGGTGCTCTACAACACCTCGTCGATTGCGCTCAGCCCATCGCTGTACAAAAAGCTCAGCTACGACGTGGCCCGGGACCTGCGCCCGGTCGCATTGACGGCCGTGGTGCCGCTGGGCCTGGTGGTCAACCCCAAGGTGCCCGCCCACACGGTGCAGGAGCTAGTGAAGTACGCGCAGGACAACAAGGGCAAGCTCTCCTACGGCTCGGCCGGCAATGGCAATGTCACCCACCTGGCCGCCTTTCAGGTGGTGCAGCACTATGGCATCGATGCCAGCCATGTGCCCTACAAGGGCAGTGCGCCGGCCGATGTGGACCTGGTCGCGGGCCAGATCGAGTTCATGACCGACACCATCAATTCGGTGGCGCCCTTCATCAAGGACGGCAAGCTCAGGCTGCTGGCGGTGAGCACGGCCCAGCGTATTCCCAATTTCCCCAACGCCCCCACGTTGGCCGAAAGCGGCATGACCGGCTTTGAGGCCGGTGCCTGGCAGGGTGTGATGGTGCCCGCCAAGACGCCCGATGCGGTGGTGCAGCGCCTGAACGCCGAACTGCTGAAGGCATTGAAGGACCCGGGCGTGCTGGAGAAGCTGCGCGTGCAGGGCACCGAGCCGCTGGGCTCTACCCCGCAGGCCTATGGAGACTACATCCAGAGCGAGATCAAGCGCTGGGCCGGCGTGGTCAAGAGCACCGGCGTATCCCTGGACTGAACGAAAGCGAAGACGATGACGATTCTCAACGGACTGGCGCTGACGCGCATCCCGCCCGAGGGTGAGGCGCTGCGCGCCGAAGTGCGTGCCTTTTTGCAGGAGGCGGTCAAGGACATTCCGGCCCATATCCGCGCCAAGTCATGGAGCGGTTATGACCCCGCCTTCAGCCGCAAGCTGGGGCAGAAGGGCTGGCTGGGCATGACCTTTCCCAAGGCCTATGGCGGCCACGCGCAGGGCGCTTTTGCGCGCTATGTGGTGGTCGAGGAGCTGCTGAATTTCGGCGCGCCGGTCGGTTCGCACTGGATTGCCGAGCGCCAGAGCGCGCCCTTGATCCTGAAATACGGCACCGAGGCGCAAAAGCAGCGCTATGTACCGCCGGTGGCGCGGGGCGAGAGTTTTTTCTGCATCGGCATGAGCGAGCCCAATGCCGGCTCCGACCTGGCCAGCGTGCGCACGCGCGCCGTGCCCCATGAGGGGGGCTGGCTATTGAACGGGCAGAAGATCTGGACGACGAACGCCCAGCACTGCCAGTACATGATTGCGCTGGTGCGCACCTCGGGTGAGGCGGCTGACCGCCACAAAGGTCTGTCGCAGCTGATCGTGGACCTGAGCCTGCCGGGCGTCACCGTGCGGCCCATTGAGGACATGTCAGGCGATAGCCATTTCTGCGAGGTCTTCTTTGACAACGTGCAGCTCGCTCCCGATGCACTGGTGGGCGCTGAAGGGCAGGGCTGGGAGCAGGTCACCGCCGAGCTGGCCTATGAGCGCAGCGGCCCGGAGCGTCTGTTCTCGTCGGTGGTGCTGTTGGACCAGTGGCTGGCCTTCTTGCGCAGTCAGGCGGCGCCACGCGCCGAATCGCTGAAGCTGGCCGGCCAGATCCTGACACGCCTGGCACCCTTGCGCGCGCTGTCGGTAGCGGTGCAAGAGAAGCTGGTGCAGGGCCAGAGCCCCATCGTCGAGGCCGCGCTGGTCAAGGACCAGGGCACCGTGCTGGAGCAGTACATTCCGGCCGCGATTGCCGATGACCTGATGGCGCTGGATGGCGAGGGCGTGCCGCATGAACTGCTGCTGACCCTGAACTACCTCACACTCGTCTCGCCCTGCTACACGCTGCGCGGCGGCACCCGCAGCATTTTGCGCGGCATGATCGCGCGCGGCCTGGGCCTGCGTTGAGCGCAAGGAGAAAAACATGGACCATTTGATTAACGAGGCCCTGCGCGATCTGCTGAGCGGCCAATGCACGCCTGCTGTGGTACGCGCAATGGAGAGCGAAGTGGCGCAAGGCGCTGGCGCGTCGCCCGCCGCTGCGGCGCTGTGGCAGCAGATTGAAGATACCGGCTTTGCCGACCTGCTGCTGCCCGAGGCTGCTGGCGGCGCAGGCCTGGCCTTGCGCGATGCCTTTGGCGTATGGGATGTGCTGGGCCAGCATGCGATGCCGCTGCCGCTGGCAGACACCATGCTGGCGCGGGCCTGGCTGGCAACCGCCGGTGTGCCGTTGCCGCAGGGCGCCATTGCATTGGCGCCGCAGCTGGCAGTGGCGGCCGGTGGCGTGCGGGCCACCGGTGTGCGCGGCGCCCGCGTGGCGCAATGGGTGCTGGGCCAGCAGGGCGCCGATCTGCTGCTGCTGCCGGTGGCTGCGGCGCAGGCCAGTGCCAGCATTTTTGTGCTGGATGCGGATCTGCTCTGGCCCGAAGCAGCACTGGCGTCTGCAACGCGCGTGCCGGCCTTCGCCTCCTTGCTGGTCGCGCAGGCGGGGGTGGTCTCGGCCTTGCTGGCGGGCAGCCTGCTGACGGTGCTGGAGAGCAGCCTGAACTTTGCCAACGAACGCCAGCAGTTCGGCCGCCCGATTGGCAAGTTCCAGGCGATCCAGCATGAGCTGGCGGTGATGGCCGAACATGTGAGCGCCGCGCGCATGGCCGCACAGATCGCCTGCGAGGCCGATGGCGTGGTGGCAGACCCGCTCAAGGTGGCGGTGGGCAAGGCGCGCAGCAGCGAGGCGGCTGTCGAGGTGGCCTCACTCGCACATTCGATCCACGGCGCCATCGGCTTTACCACCGAGTTTGACCTGCAGCTCTACACCCGCCGCCTGCACCTGTGGCGCCAGACGGCCGGCAGCGAAAGCTATTGGCAGCTGCAGGCGGGCCAAGCGCTGTTGGCTGCCGATGGCATGGCGCTCGATGTGATCCGCCAGATCACGGACAGCAGCGCGCCGGTAGCCTGATTTGGCACCTGATTGACCGCAGCCAGCGCCGTTTTTCGGCTATGGTGGCGGTTGTTTTCAGAAGAACAAGGAGTCAAGTCTTATGTCGGTCTACACCGAAGATGTGCAAAGCGAAGTGCGTGGCCAGCTGGGCTTTATCACGCTCAACCGGCCCAAGGCGCTGAATGCGCTGTCGCTGGCGATGGTGCGCGAGCTGCGTGATGTGCTGCTGCGCTGGCAGCAGGACGACAAGGTGCTGGCCGTCGCCATCCGGGGCAGCAACAAGGAGGGCGCGTTTGGCGCCTTCTGCGCTGGTGGCGATATCCGCTTTCTGCATGCCGCCGGCATGGCAGGCAACCCCGAGCTGGAGAATTTCTTCACCGAGGAGTATGCGCTCAACCACCTGATCCACCATTTCGGCAAGCCCTATATCGCCTTCATGGATGGCATCGTGATGGGTGGCGGCATGGGCATCAGCCAGGGCGGCAGCCTGCGCATCGTCACCGAGCGCACGAAGATGGCGATGCCCGAGACGGCCATTGGCCTGTTCCCCGATGTGGGCGGCGGCTACTTCTTGTCCCGCTGCCCCGGCCATGTGGGCGAGTACCTGGGCCTGACCGGCCAGATGATTGGCGCGGCCGATGCACTGGCCTACCGGCTGGCCGATGGCTACCTGCCCAGCGCGCAGCAGCAGGCGCTGTGGGACGGGCTGGCCAGCGGCAGCTTTGCCAACGGCGACGCGGTGCAGGCCTTTGTCAAAGCCGGCCTGGCACCTGCGCCAGAGCGTGCAGCCAACCCCGATGCGGAGATCAACCAGTACTTTGGCCTGGCCGATGTGCCGGCCATCATCGCCGCGCTGGAGGCCGGCAACAGCGACTTTGCCCGCGCCACTGCCGAGACCTTGCGCAAGCGCTCACCGCTGATGCTGTTTGTCGTGCTCGAGCAGATCCGCCGCGCTCGCGGCATGCGCCTGGCTGACGACCTGCGCATGGAGCGCGACATGGTGCGCCACTGCTTCTACCTGCGGCCCGACCGCAAGAGCGAGACGCTCGAAGGCATCCGCGCACTGGCGGTGGACAAGGACCACGCCCCCCAGTGGAGCCCCGCCCGCATCGAAGACGTGAACCTGCAGGAGGTGGCGCAGATGTTTGCCAGCCCCTGGCCTGTGGAGGCGCACCCGCTGCTGGCGCTGAACTGAGCGACAGGACAGCGCCAGCGGCTACGTGGATGCGTAGGCGCTTGCCGCTCATCAATAGCGGGTGGGAGCCGGTGTGCTATACCTTGACGTCTGATCGTCAAGCTATCCATGAAAGGCAACAGCATGAAGCATGCAGACTCCCGGACCTCCTCGCTGCGCGTTGAGGCGAACATTGGTGAAGGCTTTTGGCGCAAGGGCCCCCAAGACAGCCTGCCGCCACCGGACATGACGGGCGCCTATATGCGCAACCGGCCGGTGCTGGGCGCGCCGGTAGCGGGGCGCAAGGCCTGGATCATCGGCAGCGGCATCGCCGGCCTGGCCGCAGCTTTCTACCTGATCCGTGACGGCGGCATGGCTGGCGAAGACATCACCATTCTGGATACCCTGGATGTGGCGGGTGGCTCGCTCGATGGTGCGGGCAATGCCGAGCAGGGCTATATCGTGCGCGGTGGCCGCGAGATGAACTGGAACTACGACAACTTCTGGGACCTGTTCCAGGACGTGCCGGCGCTGGAGCTGCCCGAGGGTTACAGCGTGCTCGACGAGTACCGCTACGTCAATGACAACGATCCCAACTGGTCCAAGGCCCGGCTGATGCACCAGCAAGGCAAGATCCGCGATTTCTCCACCCTGGGCCTGACCAAGGCGCACCAGTGGGAGATCGTCAAGCTGCTGCTCAAGCGCAAGGAGGAGCTGGACGACATCAGCATCGAATCCTATTTCAGCAAGAGCTTTCTGGAGACCAATTTCTGGTACCTGTGGCGTTCGATGTTCGCGTTCGAGAACTGGCAAAGCCTGCTGGAGATGAAGCTCTACATGCACCGCTTTCTCGATGCCATCGATGGGCTGACCGACATGTCGGCGCTGGTGTTCCCCAAGTACAACCAGTACGACAGCTTTGTCGTACCGCTGACGCGCATGCTCAAGGACAAGGGCGTGAAGGTGCAGTTCAACACCCGCGCCTATGACCTGGACATGCGCGAAGAAGCGGGCAGCCGCACGGTCACCGCGATCCGCTGCCGATCGGCGGGCCAGGAGGTACAGATTGACGTCGGTCCCCACGATGTCGTGTTTGCGCTGACCGGCTCGATGACCGAGGGCACGGCATATGGCGATCTGGATACGGTGCCGGTGCTGGCGCGTGGCAATGAGGAGCCGGGCGACGACAGCGACTGGACCTTGTGGAAGCGCCTGGCAGCCAAGTCGCCGGTGTTTGGCAGACCCGAAAAATTCTATGGCGATGTGAAGGGCTCGATGTGGGAGTCGGCCACGTTGACCTGCAAACCCTCGCCACTGATCGACAAGCTCAAGGAACTGTCGGTCAACGATCCCTACTCGGGCAAGACGGTGACCGGCGGCGTCATCACCTTCACCGATTCGAACTGGGTGATGAGCTTTACCTGCAACCGCCAGCCGCATTTCCCCGACCAGCCCGGCGACGTGCTGGTGCTGTGGGTCTACGCGCTGCTGATGGACAAGAAGGGCAACCATGTGCCCAAGACCATGCCTGAATGCACGGGCCGCGAGATTCTGGCCGAGCTGTGCTACCACCTCGGTATTGCCGACCAGATCGATGCGGTGGCGGCCAATACCAAGGTGCGCCTGGCATTGATGCCCTACATCACCGCGCAGTTCATGCCGCGCGCTGCCGGCGACCGGCCCCATGTGGTGCCCGAGGGCTGCACCAACCTGGCCTTGCTGGGCCAGTTTGTCGAGACCAGCAATGATGTAATCTTCACGATGGAGAGCTCGGTGCGCACGGCGCGCATCGGCGTCTACACCCTGCTGGCCCTGCCCAAGCAGGTGCCCGACATCAGCCCCACGCAGTACGACATCCGCAACATCATCAAGGGTGCGCGGGCGCTGAATGGCAACCAGCCCTTTGTCGGTGAACGTCTGCTGCACCGCGTGCTGGGCAAGACCTATTTCGCCCACATTCTGCCGCCGTTGCCTGACAACGACGAGACCCTGCGCGAGCGTGCCGAATCGGAGCTGGCGCAGCTGCTGGGCAAGGGCGGCCAGGCTTTCGGCAAGCTGTCGGCCTGGCTGGAGCGCTACAGCAGCAATCTGCGCGATAAATCCAAATAATTGGCGTGCGGGGCGGCATGCCCCCATGCAAAGAGGTGGCCGCAGGGCCACCTCTTGTGGTATGCGCTGACGGTCAGGGCCGCTGGCCGATCAAGGCGTGGCGAGCTTCCACACACCGCCGCCCATGCCGTCGCCACGCTTGTCGCCCGCCTGGCTGTCCTTGGCGAAGTAGTACAGCGGCCAGCCCTTGTAGGCCCACTGCTGGGTGTTGTCGGTGCGGGTGATGATGCTGAAATCACCAATCGGCTTGGCGCCTGGGGCCACGCCCAGTGGCGGCCAGTTGGTGGCGCACTGCTGGTAGCAGGTGGATGCACCGCTGCCAGCAGTGTCCTTGGTGAAGGTGTAGAGCGTGCGGCCATCGGGGCCGACGAGCACGCCATCGGCGGAACGCACCGGGGTGCTGGTGGCCGCTTCCTTGTGGTCCTTGTGGTGCATCGAGCCACAGGCGGTCAAAAGGACGGCCGACAGCGGAATGGCCAGTACTGCGAGCTTGGAGAACATAGACAGCATCCAGGTTGGTTGATGGTGCCGACCAATATAGTGCGCGCTGATGTAGTGCCGTGTCAGACGGGCGCGCTATATCGCAGCGCTCAGCGCCCGGCGTCAGCGCTGGCGGCAGCCAGTTTCAGCATGCGGTCAAAGGTGGCGGCAAGGGTGTCGCGGCGGTTTTGGCGGTAGTCCTCATCCGGGTCCAGCTCGTCGATGCTGCCGTCCCATTCGCGCAAATAGATAAGCTTCCACTGCTGCAGCTCCAGCAGATCAGGCCAGCGCGGCGCCATGCCGTTTTCTGCCATCACGCACAGCAGCTCGATGCGGCAGGGAACGATATCGCCATCCCATTCATCGGCCTGCATGCTGTCCGGCGATGCCATCGCTTCCCGGATCTCTGCAATCAGCTGGCCGGTGGTGCCGCCGAGCCAGTCCAGTGCTGCGTCGTTGTCAAAATTGCCGTGTGACCAAGTTCCCATGCGGACCTCGCTACAAGAGATAGAGGGCAAAAAACAGGGCCACTCGTGATGGTGGCCCCATGGCAGTTACGCGGAAGTCGTCGCCGATCAGCGGTTGTGCACCTTCATCGCGCGCTCGACCTCGCGCTTGCCTTCGCGGTCCTTGATCACGTCGCGCTTGTCGTGCTCTGCCTTACCCTTGGCCAGTGCGATATCGCATTTGGCCAGGCCGTTCTTCCAGTGCAGGTTGATGGGGACCAAGGTGTAGCCCTTTTGCTCGACCTTGCCGATCAGGCGCTTGATCTCGTCCTTTTTCATCAAGAGCTTCTTGATGCGCGCGGCATCCGGGCTCACATGGGTCGAGGCGGTCTTGAGCGGGTTGATCTGGCAGCCCATCAGAAAGAGCTCGCCGTTCTTGACGAGCACGTAGCCATCGGTCAGCTGGGCCTTGCCCTCGCGCAGTGCCTTGACTTCCCAGCCATGCAGCACCATGCCCGCTTCGAAGCGTTCCTCAAAGAAATAGTTGAATGCAGCCTTCTTGTTATCGGCTATGCGGCTGTTGGTGTTGTTCGTCTTCGACATAATTGCAATATTAGGGGCAAAACGGCTTTCCCAAGCCCTTAGGGCTGCTGGATGCAGCGCTTTTTGTTCTGGTCTATGATTTTATGAATGTTTTGGGCGGCAGCCGGTTTGCTGCTGCAGCCCGCTCTCCTGTCTGCATGAAAACTGTCAACAAGTCCGTCCTGATCTGGTACAGCCCCCAGGAGATGTTCGATCTCGTGGCCGATGTGCCACGCTACCCAGATTTTCTGCCCTGGTGTGACCACGCGCATGTGCTGGAGCAGCACGCCGATGGCGTCACTGCCGAGGTAGGCATTGCGTTGGCGGGCATCAAAAAATCCTTTGTCACCCGCAACACCTACGAGCCGGGCAAGCGCCTGCAGATGGCGCTGGTCAAAGGGCCATTCTCGCAACTGCAGGGTGATTGGCGCTTTGAGCCGGTGGGCGACGGCAGCCAGCGCGCCTGCAAGGTATCGCTGAGCCTGAGCTACGGCTTTGACAGCATGGCGCTGGCCGCCGTGGTCGGCCCCATTTTCGACAAGATCGCCGCGACGATGATGGACGCCTTCATCCAGCGTGCCGAGAAAATCTATGGCTGATGCAGACACGGCGGCAGCAGCGCCCGCTGGGGGCGCTGCAGGCCTGATGCAGATCGAAGTGGTCTGGGCCGAGAATGGCGAACCCCACAGCGTGCAACTGCGGCTGCCCGCCGGTGCCAGCCTGGCCCAGGCCCTGGCTGCTGCCAGCGCACAAACCGGCCAGGTGTTTGCCGATACGCAGGACGCTGGCATCTGGGGCCGGCTGCGCTCCCGCAGCCAGCTTCTGGCAGATGGCGACCGGGTGGAGCTGTACCAGCCACTCAAGGTCGATCCGAAAAAGGCCCGCCGTGAGCGCTTTGCCAAGCAGGGCGCCCGCGGTACAGGCCTGTTTGCCCGGCGCAGGCCGCAGTCCAAAGCCGGCTATGGCGCTTGACGCCGCGCGCCTTGAATGAAAAAAGCCAAGCATCTGCTTGGCTTTTTGGCGGGTGGCGCGGGTGATCAGCAGTTGTTGAAGATGGCCTCATCGGTGCGCTTGATCTCGGAGGCGCGCTGTTCGGCATTCTGGAACACCATCTCACCCTTTTCATTCGGTGCACGGACGGCCTTGCCGGTGTCATACATCGCCTTGGCCTGCTGCGCACGTTTGCAGTTGTCCGCTCTGGCCGCCGCTTGCTTGGCCTTCTCAGCAGCTTCGGCATCGGCCTTGGCCTTGGCGTCTGCGGCTTTTTTCGCCTCCAGCTCCTTGTCCTTGCCGGCGGCTGCCTTGGCAGCAGGGACGGCCGCTGCGGGGGATGGTGCCGCTGCCGCATCGCTGGCTTCGCCCTCTTGCGGGGCAGGGCTGGCATCGCGCAGCGCGGGGCCGGTGCCCGAGGATTGCACACCCTTGAGCGCGCCATAACCCTTGGGGCGCTTGACAATGTTCTTCTCCGGCACCTCCAGCCCCGGTGGTCGGTCGCTGAAGACCTTGCGGCCATCTTTGTCGATCCACTGCCACTGGGCCATGGCGGGCGCGCCAATGCCAATGGCTACCGAGAGCAAGAGCAGCTTGATGAGTTTCATAGAAGGCGAGTGTAGCGTGCCGATTGTCGGTGCCGCACGAAGTTGTTGGTTGGAGATAACAACCTGCGTTGGAGGGGCTGTCATACCGCCGCCCTGCAAGCTGCTTACAAAAGACGGTAGAATCCTTTTTTTGGAGCCTTCACAATGCGCCTGATCGGAAAAGCGCTCACCTTCGACGATGTGTTGCTGGTGCCCGCATACTCCCAAGTCCTGCCCAAGGACGTCTCTCTCGCCACCCAATTCACCCGCAATATCCGCCTGAACCTGCCCCTGGTGTCTGCCGCCATGGACACGGTGACGGAAGCCAGACTGGCGATTGCCATCGCCCAGGAGGGCGGTATTGGTGTGATCCACAAGAACATGACCGCCGAGCAGCAGGCTGCCGAGGTCTCCAAGGTCAAGCGCCATGAATCGGGCGTTGTGCACGACCCGGTGGTCATCACCCCGGAGCACACGGTGCTGCAGATCATGCAGCTGTCCGACGAACGGGGCATTTCCGGCTTCCCGGTCTGCGACGGCGGCAAGGTGGTGGGCATCGTGACCAGCCGCGATCTGCGCTTCGAGACCCGCTACGACGTCAAGGCGCGCGACATCATGACGCCGCGCGAGAAGCTGGTCACCGTCAACGAAAAGGACGACACCACGCCCGCCGCTGCCAAGGCCTTGCTCAACAAGCACAAGCTCGAGCGCATTCTGGTGGTGAACGATGCCTTTGAACTCAAGGGTCTGATCACCGTCAAGGACATCACCAAGCAAACCACCTTCCCCAATGCGGCCCGTGACCGCGCGGGCCGTCTGCGCGTCGCTGCAGCCGTGGGCGTGGGCGCTGGTACCGAAGAGCGCGTGGACCTGCTGGTCAAGGCCGGTGTCGACGCCCTGGTGGTGGATACGGCCCACGGCCACAGCCGTGGTGTGATCGAGCGCGTGCGCTGGGTCAAGCAAAACTACCCGCAAGTCGATGTGATCGGCGGCAACATCGCCACCGGCGCAGCTGCACTGGCACTGGTCGAGGCGGGTGCGGATGCCGTCAAGGTCGGTATCGGTCCTGGCTCCATCTGCACCACCCGTATCGTGGCCGGCGTGGGCGTGCCCCAGATCATGGCTGTGGACAGCGTGGCCCAGGCGCTGCAAGGCACCGGCGTGCCCTTGATCGCTGACGGCGGCATCCGCTTCTCCGGCGATATCTCCAAGGCCCTGGCTGCTGGCGCATCCACCATCATGATGGGCGGCATGTTTGCCGGTACTGAAGAAGCCCCTGGCGAAGTGATCCTCTACCAAGGCCGCTCGTACAAGAGCTACCGTGGCATGGGCTCGATCGGTGCGATGCAGCAAGGCTCGGCCGACCGCTACTTCCAGGAATCGAGCACCGGCAACCCCAATGCCGACAAGCTGGTGCCCGAGGGCATTGAAGGCCGCGTGCCTTACAAGGGCTCGATGGTAGCCATCGTCTACCAGATGGCAGGCGGCGTGCGTGCGTCGATGGGCTACTGCGGTTGCGCATCGATTGCAGAGATGAACGAGAAGGCCGAGTTTGTGGAAATCACCGCAGCCGGTATCCGTGAATCGCATGTGCACGACGTGCAGATCACCAAGGAAGCGCCGAACTACCGCGCTGACTGATGGTCCAGAGAATGGCTGCCGCTGGCAGCCATTCTTTTAACTCCTTCCAAGGAATGCCGATGAAGCTTGCCGAAGCCCTGTTGCTCCGCGCCGACCACAAGAAAAAGCTGCTCTCCTTGCGTGAACGCATTGCGCGCAATGCCATCGTGCAGGAGGGCGAGCAGCCCAAGGAGCGGGTCGAAGACCTGCTGGCCGAGGCCACCTCGACCTTGCTGGCGCAGCAGCAACTGGTGCGCGCCATCAACACCGCCAATGAGACGGCCCGCTCGGCCGATGGCCGTTTGTTAGCCGACATCCTGGCCGAGCGCGACACCCTGGTGGCCCAGCATTCGCTGCTGGTTGCCACCATCGCCGCCACCCACAAGGATGTGGACCGCTACAGCCAGCGCGAGATCAAATGGCTGCCGCAGATCCATGTGGCCAGCTTGCAAAAGCAGGCCGATGACCTGTCGCGCCGCATCCGCGAGACCAATGTGGTGCTGCAATCGGCCAATTGGCAAGTCGATGTGGCGGCGTAACCGTTCAGGGATTCAACAAGGGATGATCAGCTAGTTTTTGGAGCGCCACGGGCGAGTGCAAAGACCCCGGCCGGGAGCCAGGGGGTTGAAAACATACTGGGTCCCTCTGGATGCGCGGAGGGCAGCGCAAACGTGCTCAATACACGGCTTACCCATCAGCCCGTAACCACGCACCCGGTACTTTTGACAGCGTATACCTCACTACCTTGCACTGACGCGGCGCTCCTCCCTCTTGTAACACCAGCCCGTGCCGCGCTGTTGTGCCACAAGAGGCCACCACCAAAACCCCTTCAATTCTGGTCTGTTGGCATAAAACTGGTCTGAATGATAGAATCTGGTCTGAATTGATGTTCAGGCCAGATTTTTTTGTCACCTACTTCCATGCACAGCGTCGGTATCTACGAAGCCAAAACCCGTTTTTCTGCGCTGGTCGAGTTGGTCGAGCAGGGCGAGGAAGTGCGCATCACGCGCCACGGCAAAGAAGTGGTGCGCATGCTGCCGATGCGGCGCAAACCGGTGATCACCGACGAGCAGATTGCCCGTGAGCTGGCGCAGATCGAGGCCTTGCAGGCCAGCATTGCGCCGCCGCCCGAGGCAGATTCGGTGCCGCAACTGCGCCGCCGCGGCAGGAGCGCTGCATGAGCGCCGCCTTCAGCGCGTTTGTGCTCGATGCCTCGGTCACTGCAGCCTGGCTGCTGCCCGAAGCGGCGAGCAGCCATACCCAGCGCCTCTACGCCCGCATTCGCCGCCATGAGGTCGACCCGCAAGCGCCCAACCTGTGGTTCTGGGAATGCAGCAACTTGGTGGCCACCGGCGCCAACAGCGGCCGTATCCCGCTGGGCAGCGTCGAAGGCCTCTGGGGCGTGCTCGACGCCATACGCCACAGAGTGGAGCTGCATGAGCTGGCTCCTGCCCAGCACAAGGCCGTGCTCGATGTGGCGCTGGCCACTGGCCTGCCGGTCTACGATGCCGCCTATCTGTGGCTCGCGCAGTCGCTGCGCCTGCCATTGGCCAGTTTTGATGCCGCGCAGGTGGCAGCGGCCCAGCAATGCGGAATCACCGTGCTGGCCGCCGACGATTTTTGACCCATCACCCCCGTTTTTTCTCCATCCAAACCCAACGATCTGCTATGCAACACGACAAGATCCTCATCCTTGACTTTGGCTCCCAAGTCACCCAACTGATCGCCCGCCGCGTGCGCGAAGCCCATGTCTACTGCGAAGTGCATCCCTGCGATGTGAGCAGCGAATGGGTGCGCGAGTTTGCCGCTGACGGCAAGCTCAAGGGTGTGATCCTGTCCGGCAGCCATGCCAGCGTCTACGAAGTGGACGACCGCGCGCCGGACGCGGTGTTCGAGCTGGGCATTCCCGTGCTGGGCATCTGCTACGGCATGCAGACCATGGCCACCCAACTGGGCGGCAAGGTTGAAGGCTCCAACAGCCGCGAATTTGGCTACGCCGAAGTGCGCGCCCATGGCCACACCGAACTGCTCAAGGGCATCGAGGACTTCGTCACCCCCGAAGGCCACGGCATGCTCAAGGTCTGGATGAGCCACGGCGACAAGGTCACCGAACTGCCCCCAGGCTTCAAGGTCATGGCGTCCACGCCATCCTGCCCGATCGCCGGCATGGCCGACGAAGCGCGCCGCTACTACGCGGTGCAGTTCCACCCCGAGGTAACGCACACCGTGCAAGGCCAGGCCTTGCTCAACCGTTTTGTGCTCGACATCTGCGCTACCCAGGCCGACTGGATCATGGGTGACTACATCGAAGAAGCGGTTGCCAAGATCCGCGAGCAAGTCGGTGACGAAGAGGTGATTCTGGGCCTGTCCGGCGGCGTGGATTCGTCCGTCGCTGCCGCGCTGATCCACCGTGCCATTGGCGACCAGCTGACCTGCGTGTTTGTGGACCACGGCCTGCTGCGCCTCAACGAAGGCGACATGGTCATGGAGATGTTCGAAGGCAAGCTCCACGCCAAGGTCATCCGCGTGGATGCCTCGGACCTGTTCCTGGGCAAGCTCGCTGGGGTGAGCGATCCCGAAGCCAAGCGCAAGATCATCGGCGGCCTGTTTGTCGACGTGTTCAAGGCCGAGGCTGCCAAGCTCAAGGCTGGCGACGGCGGCCACAAGGGCGCCACCTTCCTGGCCCAGGGCACCATCTACCCCGACGTGATCGAGTCGGGCGGTGCCAAGAGCAAGAAGGCCGTCACCATCAAGAGCCACCACAACGTCGGCGGCCTGCCAGAGCAACTGGGCCTGAAGCTGCTCGAGCCGCTGCGTGACCTGTTCAAGGACGAAGTGCGCGAGCTGGGCGTGGCCCTGGGCCTGCCCCGTGGCATGGTCTACCGCCATCCGTTCCCCGGCCCGGGCCTGGGTGTGCGTATCCTCGGTGAAGTGAAAAAGGAATACGCCGACCTGCTGCGCCGCGCCGACGCCATCTTCATTGAAGAGCTGAACAACTGGGTGGACGACGCCACCGGCAAGACCTGGTATGACCTGACCAGCCAGGCCTTCACCGTCTTCCTGCCGGTCAAGAGCGTGGGCGTCATGGGCGATGGCCGCACCTACGACTACGTCGTGGCGCTGCGCGCCGTGCAGACCAGTGACTTCATGACCGCCGACTGGGCGGAACTGCCTTACGGGCTGCTCAAGCGTGTCTCGAACCGGATCATCAATGAAGTGCGCGGGATCAATCGCGTTACCTACGATGTTTCGAGCAAGCCGCCTGCGACGATCGAGTGGGAGTGAAACAGCGTCGTCTCACGCTGCCTCAAACAGGCTTGAAAACACGGAAATTCAAAATGCAATAAAGGCTTAGGCGTCTCTGGGTGTCTCACCCAGTTTGCCTAAGCCGGCGCATTTGACGGTTGTCGTGACGGTATCTTTTTGCGGCGGCAAACCACATGAGATGCTGATTGCTGACCGATCGAGCACGTGGCGCCTTGGCGCTCAAAAAGAATATTCCACGTGGTGGACCGCGACGGCATGTTCGTAGCGGTGTTGCCAACTGAAGCCGGAGCGTTTCAGTACAACTACCATTTCAATGGCTTTGGCTGCCGCGCGTCCGAGATGCCCGCTGCTTATTTCAGGCAGAACCGCAGAACCGCAGAATTGCATCAGCCACAGCCTGCGGCGCCTCGCGCTGCGGAAAATGCCCCAAGCCATCGAGCACTTGTCGCTCGTAGCCGCCCTGGAAGAAGGCTTCCCGCCCCTGGGAGCTATCGGGGTGGTTACAGGTGTCGGCGCCGCCGTGCAATACCAGCGTTGGCACCTGCAGCACCGGTGCTGGGTCGAGGCGTGCTTCGTCCTCGGCATAGGCTGGATCGCCTTCGGCGAAGCCCCAGCGGTGGCGGTAAGAATGGAGCACGACCTCGGCCCAGTCCTTCCCCTGGAACGCACGTGCTGCCTCGTCGAAATCGGCTGGGTCGTACCAGCCGGCCGGCGCCCAGGTGTCCCACATCATCCGAGTGAACGCCTCGCGTTCGTCCTGCACCGTGCGGGCGCCGCGCGGCGTGGCCATGTTCTGGAACAGCGGATAGCCAGTCCCGATACCGGCCACCAGCCCCGGAACCAGCAACAGCAGATCGGGCTTTGACCAGGTAGACGGCTTCCAGTAGCGCAGGCCGTACAGATCCATCGCTATGAACAGCGGCGCCAGCAGGCCGCCTGCCGTGACTGGATCCATCACAAGCGACAGCAATGGGATACCGATGATGGCAAAGCCGCCGCCAAACGCGCCTTTCATGAAGCAGATCAAGAAGACACCGGCAAAGCTGATGAGGATGGTGGTGGCAGCCAGTTCCATGCCGGCATCCTAGGGACAATTGTCAGTACAATCAAATTATTGTCATGGATACAATTCGTATGCCGCAAGCGCGCTACAAGCAACTGGTGGACCGGCTTGCTGACGACATCCGGCAAGGGCGGTTGAGGCCCGGAACGGTGCTGCCACCCCATCGCAAGCTGGCGGCTGTGGAGGGCATTTCGCTGGCTACGGCGACGCGCGCCTATGCCGAACTGCAGGCCATGGGGCTGGTCGCTGGTGAGGTGGGCCGCGGGACCTTTGTTCGCGAGCCCATCTCGATGGACGGGGAGGTTGCGATGCACGCGGCCAGCGACGATCTGGTGGATCTGACCTTCAACTATCCAGCCTTGCCCACGCAGACGGAGATGTTGCGCACGGCGCTCAAGCAGCTTGCGTCGGCAGGTGAATTGGAGTCGGTTCTGCGCTACCAGCCGCATGGAGGCCGTCCCCACGAACGGGCCATTGTGGCCGAGCACCTGAAGAGCCGAGGCCTGCCGGTGTCTGCCGATGCTGTGCTCATCGTCAGTGGTGCCATCCACGGGCTCGCCACGGCAGCCATGTCCTTGCTGCAACCGGGCGACGTGGTGGCCGTGGATGCCTTGAGCTACCCCGGCATCAAGGTCGTGGCCGAGCAGTGTCGGCTGGAACTGGTTGCCATCCCGCTTAGCGGCGCTGGCCCCGACCTCGATGCACTGCAAGCGTTGTGCCGTACCCGCAAGGTGCGTGCGATGTACTGCATGCCCACGCTGCATAACCCGTTGGGTTGGGTCATGACGGTGAATCAGCGTCTTGCGCTGATAGAAGTGGCCCGGCGCCATGGCCTGCTGCTGCTGGAGGACGGCACCTATGCCTTTCTGGAAAAGCTGGCGCCACCACCGCTGGCTGCGATGGCGCCCGACATCACCGTTTACGTCTCCAGCCTGTCCAAGAGCGTGGCGGCAGGCTTGCGTTTCGGATTCCTATGCGCGCCCGTTGCCTTCGTTCCCAGGATCAGCCGCGCCATACGTGCCACGGTCTGGAATACGCCCACTCTCGTGACCTCGCTGTGCTGCAACTGGTTGCAGGACGGCACCGTGGCGCGGCTGGAGCAGGACAAGCGCCGCGATGCCGGCGCGCGTCAGGCCATCGCGGCCAAGGCGCTCGCAGGCTTCAGGACCATCCGCCATCCGGCGTCATACTTTGTCTGGCTGTCCATGCCCGATGAAGTGCGGGCGGATGCAGTCGCCATGCGGCTTGAACGCGAGGGCATCTTGGTATCGACTGCGGCGCCCTATGCCATGGGGGGCCAGCCTACGCATGCCCTTCGGCTGGCCCTGGGCTCCATCTCCCATGCCAGGCTGAAGCTGGCCTTGGAGGCTGTTGCCCGTGCGGTGGCCAGTCTCAGCTACTAGGCCGGTGGTGCGATCCGCGCTTCACGCCGCACGGCCTGTGGCGGCATGCCGTAGCCGCGCAGGAAGGCCTCGCGCATATGGCGCCGGTCGCGAAAACCCGTTTCCCTCGCTACGACTTCAAGGGGATGCCGGCTGCCTTCGATCATCAGCCGCGCGGCCTCGAGCCGCAGTCCTTCCACGGCCTTGGCGGGTGACTGGCCGGTCTCTGCGGTGAAGACGCGGCTGAACTGGCGCGGGCTCAGGCTGGCGGCTTCGGCCAGCGCTTCGACGCTCAATGGCTGCGCCAGGTTGCGCCGCGCATGTTCCAGCGCCTGCTGGATGCGGTCGGACTTTGGCGCGAGCTTGAGCATCTCGGAATGCTGTGATTGCCCGCCCGAGCGGCGCTGGTGCATGACCAAGCGGTGTGCCACGGAGCGCGCAATGTCGGCACCGAGATCTTTCTCGACGAGGGCGAGGGCCAAATCCATCTCTGCCGTCATGCCCGCTGACGTCCACACCGGTCCGTCGGCAATGTAGATGCGGTCGGCCTCGACCTGGATGTGGGGATAGCGCTCCTGCAGCACTTCAGCCCAGTACCAGTGCGTCGTGGCGCGACGCCCGTCGAGCAGACCTGCCTCGGCCAGAATGAAGGCACCCGTGCACAAACCTGCGATGCGCCGCGCGCGCACGGCGATCTTGCTCAGCAGCCGGATCAATTCGGGGGCCGAAGGCATGGGCTTGATGGTGCCTGCTACCAGCCACGTATCAGCACTGCGGTGCGCGCTGAGCGGCTTGGCTTGCAGCACCAGGCCTGTCGATGCGCGTGCCGATCCGTCCAGCGCATAGGTTTCCACGGCATAGAAGGGCTGGCCCACCAGCAGATTAGCCAGCTCGAACACGGCCTGGGTGGCCAGCGCCATGACCTGAAAGCCTTCGGGCAGTATGTAGCCAATGCGGTGCATAGAAGGTGTCCTGGGGATATGTCCTTTTTTATAACTATATACGTCATTTACGACATTGTCTGCATCGCGGACCATTCATGCCATGGACAGCATCTCTCAACCCTCCAGGAGTTTCACCATGGCACAGACCCATCTCGGCACCGCCCTCATCACCGGCGCATCCAGCGGAATCGGTGCGCTGTATGCGCAGCGACTCGCGCAGCGCGGCTACGATCTGATCCTTGTCGCCCGCAACCGCGAGCGGCTGAATGCGCTGGCGAGCGACATCAGCGCCCGCACAGGCCGCGCGGTGGAAGTGCTGCCCGCTGACCTGAACGACCGTACCGCCCTGGCGCAGGTCGAGGCGAAGCTGCGCCAGGACGCCAGCATCACCCTGCTGGTGAACAACGCGGGCATCGGCACGCACACGCCGTTGCTGCAGAGCGACGTGGAACAGATGACGCGCATGGTCGAATTGAACGTTACCGCACCGATGCGGCTGGCCTATGCCGCCGTGCCGGGCTTCGTGGACCGTGGACACGGAGCGATCATCAACATCGCATCCATCGTCGCCATCTCGCCAGAGACGCTGAATGGCGTATACGGCGGCAGCAAGGCCTTTGTGCTGGCCTTCAGCCAGTCGCTGCAGCATGAGCTGGCCGACAAGGGCGTGCAGGTGCAGGCGGTTCTGCCTGGTGCCACTGCCACCGATTTCTGGGCCATTGGCGGGTTACCGATCGAGCATCTGGATCAGCGCATCGTCATGCGCACTGAGGATCTGGTCGATGCCGCGCTGCTGGGCTTCGAGCGCGGCGAGAAGGTCAGCATTCCCTCGCTGCATGCCGGCGAGAAATGGGATGCGTACGAGGCCGCACGCCAGGCGATGGCAGGCCAACTGTCCAGCAGTGCCGTCGCGCCCCGCTATGCCGCCGGGCACTGACCCCTGCAAGGAGGTTCCACCATGAAAGCCGTCATCACCGCTTATGCGCGCTCGCCATTCCACTTTGCCCGCAAGGGCCGTCTGGCCGAAGTGCGGCCCGACACGCTGGCCGCCCAGGTCGTGCAGGGCCTGCTCCGGCGCGCCGATCTGGATCCCGTGCTGCTGGAGGACGTGATCCTCGGCTGCGCCTACCCGGAAGCCGCGCAGGGCAACAATCTGGCGCGCATCGTCGGCCTGCTGGCCGGCCTGCCCCAGGCCGTGGGCGGCATGACGGTGAACCGCTTCTGCGGCTCGTCGATGCAGGCAGTGCACATCGCAGCGGCGCAGATCGAGGCTGGCATGGGCGATGCTTTCCTGTGCGTGGGCGTGGAGTCGATGACGATGGTGCCGCAGGGCGGCTTCAACTTCTCGCCCCATCCCGAGCTGCAGGCGACGAGCGATGCCTACATCTCCATGGGAGAGACGGCGGAGAACGTGGCGCAGCGCTGGAACGTGAACCGTGCCGACCAGGAGCTGCTCGCACTGCAGTCCCACCAGAAAGCCGCAACTGCCCGCGACCAAAGCTTGCTGGCTGAGGAGATCGTGCCCATCCGTTTGCCCGATGGCGAGGTGGTGGAGGCCGACGGTTGCATCCGCCCTGGTACCACCTTGGAGGCGCTGGCGGGGCTCAAGCCGGCCTTCCGGGCCGATGGCGTGGTCACGGCGGGCACTTCGTCGCCGCTGACCGATGGGGCGGCAGCGCTGCTGGTCACCAGCGATGACTTTGCCGAACGCCACGGCCTGCAGATGCTGGCGCGTATCCGCAGCTTTGCCACTGTGGGGGTGGACCCGGCCATCATGGGCATTGGCCCGATCCCGGCCACGCGCAAGGCACTGGCGCGCGCCGGCCTTGCCGTCACCGACCTGGACGTCGTGGAAATCAACGAGGCCTTCTCATCGCAGGCCCTGGCTTGCATCCGCGACTTGGGCCTGGACATGGCGACCGTGAACATCGACGGCGGAGGCCTGGCCATCGGCCACCCGCTGGGCGCCACCGGCGCGCGCATCACCGGCAAGGCTGCGGCCCTGCTGGCGCGCCAGCAAGGACGCTACGCGCTGGCCACGCAATGCATAGGCGGGGGGCAGGGCATCGCCACGGTGCTGGAGAGGGCTTGAATGATGACCACGCCCACTTCCATGGCCATCTCGCCGGTCGGCTCCACGCCCAGCTACTGAGCGGCCCTGTGCTGGCCATGCTCGCCGGGCTGCGTTGGGGATGGTGTCCGCGAGCGCCATCCTGCCGGCCTTGCCGTGCATGACGTCCGATCTTGGCGCCGCCACCAGCGCCACCAGCAGGGTGCGGTAGCGTCCGTTCCTGGCCTTCGCGGTCGGCAGCTGTTCGCCGGGCAGGTATTGATCGTTGGGGCCACCGTGCTGCGCGTGGGGCGGGCGATATTTGGGGCGCGGGTGACGCGGGAAGCCACTACTGCCCGGAGGCCGGTGGCTGCGGGCGGCCAGCTGGCTTGATACATGGCAGGCACATCGGCGGAGTTTTGTAGCCCGCACCGCGCTCGGTCAGCCACGACGTTGATCCATGTCCTTATCTGGCCCTCGAAAGGCGGAGCTCTTTGCTGCTTGCGGCAGGACTGGCGGATGCCTGCGATGGCACCACGGCGCGCTTGACGTTCTCGCCCGTTCGGCGGATGTGTGCTTCCAGGATGGCGGCGGCTTTGTCTGCATCCCGGGCCAAGGCCGCTTCATACAGCTGCAGGTGCTCTGTGGGCACCTTTTTGTCGCGCGGCGCCTGGGTGAGGAACAGGCGCCGGTAGCGGTCACTCAGGTCATGCAAGGTGCTGCAAAACTTCAGCAGCAGCGGCATGCGGCAGGCGGACACCAGCGCCGCATGGTAGTTGCGGTGTGCGGCTTCCCAGGTCTGCTGGGCTTGCGCGTTGACGGGCGCTGCGGCAACGCGGCCAAGCCGGTAGTGCGCGGCGACCAGAGCCTCTTCCCATTGCTCATTTCCCAACCGGATCGATTCGCGGATGGCCGTGGTTTCGGCCATGCAGCGCAGGCGGATGAGCTCGTCCAGGTTCTCCGCAGACACCGGGGCCACATGGAAGCCGCGCTGGCCTGCTGCCACGACCAGGCCTTCTGCCGCCAGGCCTGTCAATGCCTCACGCAGCGGACTGAAACTGATGCCAAAGCGGGCTTTCAACGCGCTCAGGTGCAGACGCTCACCCGGCGCAATGTCACCGTTCAATATGGCTGTGCGCAAACGGACTGCCAGCGAATGGGCCAGGGTGCTGCCTTCGTTGTCTGTCTTCAGCGGGGGCAGGCTTTGCATGGGAATCCTCAGAACAAGAAGGGCCGCATTCTAGCCATACCGATACTTATGGACACCATCGGTATCTCAAGCAATGTCGATGAATTGCCAAAATATCGATAATAATTATTTTCAATCGATGGAGGTGTTGTGATGCAAATCGTTGGATTGAATTCTGTGGTGTACGGTGTGGAGGACTTCGATGTGGCGCGCCGCTACTGGACTGATTTCGGACTGCAGCTCGTGATAGATGCACCCGACCAGATCATCTTTTGCACGCCGGAGGGCTCGCAGGTGCATGTGCGGCGCCTCGCAGATCCCATGCTGGCGCCCGCGCCGGTGGCGGGCCCCACGGTGCGGCAGGTGGTCTGGGGTGTGCAAAACCAGCGCGCGCTGGATGCCATCGCGGCCGAGCTCGGCCAGGACGCCAGCATGCGTACCGATGAGGCCGGACGGGTGCTCGCCACCGACCCCGCCGGGCACGCGATTGCCTTCGAGCTCAGCTGTGTCGAGCCCATGGTGCAACCGGCTACCGTCTTCAACACCCCAGGCCATGCGATGCGCATCAATGCTGCGGCGCAGATTTATCCGCGTGCCTACCCCAGCCACATGAGCCATGTGGTGTATGCGGTGCAGAACCTGCAGGAGACGGCAGAGTTCTACGAAAAGCGCCTGGGCTTTCGGGTCACCGATTCGTATACCGGCAGCGGCGTGTTTCTGCGGCCCGCCGGTTCGGCAGACCACCACAGCCTGTTTCTGCTCCAGCGCGGTGATGCGGTGGGCTTCCACCATCTGGCATTCGATGTACGCGACATCCATGAGGTTTTCGGCGGCGGGCTCTTCATGACCTCCCGGGGCTGGAAGACCCACATTGGGCCTGGGCGGCATCCGGTGTCCTCCGCCTATTTCTGGTACTTCAAAAACCCCTGCGGGGGCGCTGCTGAATACGACTTTGACGCAGATATCTGCGATGACAGCTGGGTGGCCCGGCAGTTTGTCCCCAGTGCCGAGGCCTTTGCGGAGTGGGCTTTTCCGGATGGCGTGCAGCGCTACCAGGGCATGCAGACCGGCAAGGCATGACCGCCGGCACCGTGCCATGCCGCCTTTATCTCCCCTCCATTGAAAGCAGTTGCATATGAACTCAAGTCTTGACACCGCCGCGCTGGCCAAATTTGCGGGCCTGGATTCTCTCGCATCACAAACGGCCGTATGCACCCATGCCCATACCTACCGCAATTTGCTGGGATTTCTGCCGCACCGGGTGGAGTCCCGGCTCAACTTCACCGGAGGGCTGGATTCGCAGATGCTCAACCTGCAAGAGCGCATGCGCAACCATGCCATGACCACCCCGCATATCGATGCCAAGACCATCCAGTTGATGCTGTTTGGCATGCTGCTGATGGATGGCAACGACGCGGCGGAAACCCATGCGATCGCTTCACGCCGTGCCGGCGCTGGCTGGGCTGAGTTGCAGGCGGTCATCAACCTGTGTTTTCTGTTCCGTGGCCTGCCCGCTGCCAACCGGGGCGCCGATATTCTGGTGCGTGTGGCTGGCCGCGAGAGCCGGGCGGCAGGGGCTGACGACGCGGCATAGCACCTTGGCGCTGGTGGCGGGATGCAAAAAGCCTGGGGTAGCCAGCAGGCGTTCCCGCCCGGCAGCAAAGGTGAGTGCTGCGCTCGGTGGCAGAAGGCGGGCATCATCGGCCCAGGGGCAGCGGCAAAGCGCCAGTGCTGGCCCCAAGCTCTTTTGTTTTGTATGATGAATGATTCTGCACCACCACCGATTGCCATGTCTTTATCGTCACAGCCCGGCAGCAGTCTGCACCACCAGGTGATGGACAGCCTGGGCCGGCTGATTGCCAGCCCCGAGTATGGGCCCGGGGCCACCTTGCCCAATGAGGAGGAGCTGTGCGAGCGCCTGGGGGTGAGCCGCACTGCCGTGCGCGAAGCGATCAAGGCGCTGAGCGCCAAGGGCATGCTGGAGGCGCGGCCCCGCACCGGTACCCGCGTGCGGCCGCAAGCGCAGTGGAGCCTGTTTGATGCCGATGTGCTGGGCTGGCTCTGCAGCCAGGGGGTGGACCAGCAACTGGGCCGGCACCTGATGGTGATGCGCGGCATCCTGGAGCCGGCCGCCGCGTCATTGGCCGCGCGCATGCACACCGAGGCGCAGCTGCTCAGCCTGCAGCAGGCCTTCGCCGCGATGGAGGCGGCGGCCTCGATCGATGAGTGGGTCGTCGCCGATCTGGCGTTTCACCAGAGCATTCTGCAGGCCACGGGCAACCCTTTGCTGATCTCGCTGGGCGGCATTGTGGCGTCGGCGTTGGAATCCTTGCTCACCGTCAACGCGCAGCAGGCCGGGCAGTTCAACGATGGCTTGCTCATGCATGGCAAGGTGCTGGCGGCCATTGAGCGGCGCAGCGCCGATGATGCGCAGCTGTGGATGCGGGCGTTGCTGGCAGACACGATTGCCCGCTGGGGCGCACCCGCTTAAGGCCTGCCAATCCAGGTATCGCACGGCTGTCACGCAAAGCGCAGGGGCGGCGGAAGTCTAGGGTTTGCTCGGATTCAATCATCATACAAATAAACCGATGATGGCGACTTCTGAAATTCTCCAGGTCGCCATTCCATGTCTCGTTCCCTGTTTGATCTGTCGGGCCGTACGGCGCTGATTACCGGTTCCTCGCGCGGCATTGGGCTGGCGCTGGCCCAGGGCCTGGCGGAGTCGGGGGCGACCGTGGTGGTCAACAGCCGCCAGCAGGCTGCGGTGGATACGGCGGTGGCGCAGCTGCAGGGCATGGGCCTGCAGGCCCAGGGGGCAGCATTCGATGTGGCGGATCAGGCCGCGGTGGAGGCCGCCTTTGCTGCGTGGGATGCCCAGGGCCTGGCGATCGACATCGTCGTCAACAATGCCGGCATCCAGCACCGCCAGCCCTTGCTCGATGTGTCGCTGGAGGACTGGACCCGCGTCATCAACACCAACCTGACGGCCGCCTTTGTGGTTGGCCGCACGGCAGCGCGCCGCATGATCGAGCGCGGCACCGGCGGCAAGATCATCAACATCGGCTCGCTCACCAGCGAGGCGGCACGGGCCACGGTCGCGCCCTATACGGTGGCCAAGGGCGGCATCAAGATGCTCTCCAAAGCCATGGCGGCCGAATGGGCCATGCACGGCATCCAGGCCAACTCCATCGGCCCGGGCTACATCCTTACCGACATGAACGAGGCCCTGGTCAACAACGTGGCGTTTGACGCCTGGGTCAAGGCCAGCAACCCGACGCAGCGCTGGGGCCGCCCCGATGAGCTGGTGGGCACCGCCATCTACCTGGCCTCGGGCGCCTCCAACTATGTCAACGGCCAGATCATCTATGTGGATGGCGGCTGGCTGGCGGTACTGTAGGCGGGGCATCACCATGGCCACCTTGATCACCGACGTCAAAGTCATCGCGACGGCGCCAGAGGGCATCAACCTCCTGGTCGTCAGGATCGAGACCAACCAGCCCGGCCTCTACGGCCTGGGCTGCGCCACCTTTGCCTACCGCCATCTGGCGGTGCAATGCCTGGTGGAGCAATACCTGCGCCCGCTGCTGATCGGCCGCGATGCCAGCCAGGTTGAAGAGCTGTGGCAGCTGATGCACCAGAACGCCTACTGGCGCAACGGTCCGATCGAGAACAATGCGATCTCGGGCGTGGACATGGCGCTGTGGGACCTGAAGGGCAAGCAGGCCGGCATGCCGCTGTACCAGTTGCTGGGCGGCAAGCTGCGCGAGGGCGTGCCCATCTACCGCCATGCCGATGGGCGCGATCTGGAGGAGCTTTGCGACAACATCCAGAAGTACCGCGAGCAGGGCATCACCCATATCCGCTGCCAAAGCGGTGGTTATGGCGGTGGCGGCTTTGGGGCTGCGCCCGGTACGGCACCGCAAGGCGCAGCGGACGGCATTTACCTGGATGCGCGCAAGTACATGCGCGAGACGCTGAAGATGTTCGACACCCTCCGCAGCCGCATCGGCTTTGAGGTGGAGCTGTGCCACGATGTGCATGAGCGCCTGAAGCCGGCAGACGCGATCCGCTTTGCGCAGGCGCTCGAGCCCTACGAGCTGTTCTTTCTGGAAGACGCGATTGCGCTGGAAGAGGGCGACTGGCTGCGCCAGCTGCGGGACAAGACCAATGTGCCGCTGGCCCAGGGCGAGCTGTTCAACCACCCGTTTGAATGGCGCGGCATCATCGCCGAGCGGCTGATCGACTTCATCCGCGTGCACCTGAGCCAGGTGGGTGGCATCACCCCGGCGCGCAAGCTGCAGCTGTTTGCCGAGCATTACGGCGTGCGCACCGCCTGGCACGGTCCGGGTGATATGTCGCCGCTGGCGCATGCGGCCAATATCCACATCGACCTGGCCTCGCGCAATTTTGGCGTGCAGGAATGGTCGGGCACCGAGCCGCCCAATTTTGTGATCCAGGAACTCAAGGGCCCGCGCGATGCCTTGCTGGCCGTGTTCCCTGGATTGCCCACATTCCGCAATGGCTATGTCTACGCCAATGACCAGCCCGGCCTGGGCGTGGACATTGACGAGCGCGAGGCCGCCAAGTACCCCTGCAGCAGCGCGGTCACCACCTGGACGCAGACCCGCCTGAGCGACGGGAGCCTGCAGACCCCCTGATTCCCAGCGTGCCGGGCAAGAGCGCCGGCTTTTTTCGATTCACAACAAAGACGGAGACAGACAGATGAGCACTCACTTCCAACTGCGCCGCATCCTGCTGGCCACCCTGGCGGCATCGGCAATGGGCGCTGGCGCGGCCTATGCCGAGGTCAAGGCACGCATCGGCCATGCGATGCCCGAGAGCCACCCGCAAGCGATGGCGATGAACAAGTTCGCCGAGCTCGCATCGACTTACACCAATGGCAATGTGAAGGTGCAGGCCTACCACAGTGCGGTGCTGGGCAGCGATGAGAAGCAGCTGCAGGCCGTACAAGCGGGCACCCAGGATCTGTACATCGGCACCCTGGCGCCGCTGTCCTCGCGGGTCAAGGAAGTGCAGGTCTGGGATCTGCCGTTCATGTTCCGCAACTCGGCCGAAGTCTATGCAGTGCTCGATGGCGCCTCGTCCAAGAAAATTTTCGAGAAGATCGCACCGGCCAACCTGGTGGGTCTGACCTGGACCGGCATGGGTTTCCGCAACCTGTCCAACAGCAAGCACCGCGTGGCCAAGCCCGAGGATGTGAGCGGCCTCAAGATCCGCGTGATGACCAACCCGGTCGCGCTGGACACCTGGAAGACCCTGGGCGCCAACGCCACGCCGATGGCCTTTGCCGAGGTGTTCCCGGCGCTGGAGATCAAGGCGCTGGACGGCCAGGAGAACCCGCTGCAGCACATGTGGGCCAACAAGATGCAGGAAGTGCAGAAGTACATCACCATCACCAACCACGTGTACACGCCGTCGGCGCTGGTGGCCTCGAAGAAGTTCTGGGACAGCCTCTCGGCCGCCGACAAGGCCGGCGTGCAAAAGGCGGCGACGGAGGCCGGGCTGCTGCAGCGCAAGCTGCTCGATGAAGGCGACAGCCAGGCGATCGACAACTTCAAGAAGGCGGGCGTGACGGTGGACAGCATGCCTGCGGCCGAGCTGGCGCGCATGCAGGACAAGGTCAAGCCCGTGCTGGCCAAGTTCGCACCGCAGATCGGCGATGAGTTCGTCAAGGGCTTCTTTGCCGAAATCGAACAGGCGCGCAAGGCCCAGTAACGGCAGCGGGCCTGCCCGGTGAGGCCGGGCCCGTTTCCCTCGTTTCAACGTTCTGGCAGCGCCCCATCGCGCGGCGCTGCCGGCATCGACCTACAAGCTTCAGGTGGCGGCACGGCACAAGGCCATGCTGCCGGGAAAGGTGTTGCCATGGGCAAGGTACTTAAAATGCTCGCCGACGGGCTGACGCGCGCGCTGGAAATCGTCATGGTGCTGTGTATGCTCGTCATGCTGGTGATGGTGTTCGGCAATGTGATGCTGCGGCTGTTTTTCAATACCGGCATTGATCTGTCGGAAGAGGTGCCGCGCTTTGCCTTTGTGTGGCTGACCTTTCTGGGCGCCATCGTGGGCATGCGCAAGCGCGCCCACCTGGGGGTGGACCTGATGGTGCAGATGATGCCGCTGGCCGGCCGCCGCGTTTGCTGGGGGCTGAGCCAGGCCATCATGCTGCTGTGCTGCATCTACATCGTCTACGGCACTTGGCTGCAGCACGACATCATTGCCGGCAACGCCTCGCCGGTGGCGCAACTGAGCATGCTCTGGGTCTACGGCGTGAGCTACTTCACCGGCGCGGCCATCGGCATCATCTGCCTGTCCAACCTGGTGCGCCTGGTGCTGGGCAGGGTAGCGGATGACGAACTGATCGACGTGCAGGAAGAGGGCATGGATGAGGCGCGCGAAGCCGAGCATGCGATGCAGGCGCAGTCCGGACCTCAGGGAGGCCGCGTATGACCATCTTCATTTTTATCTCGTCGTTGCTGGGGCTGATGGCGCTGGGCATGCCCATTGCGTTTGCGCTGATCGGCTGCGGCCTGGCGCTGATGTACTACATGGGCTTTACCGATCCGCAGATCGTCGTGCAGAACATGTGGGATGGCGCCAACAGCTTCCCGCTGCTGGCCGTGCCGTTCTTCATGCTGGCGGGGGAGTTCATGAACGCCGGCGGCATGACGCGCCGCATCATTCAGATGGCCATGTCCTGGATTGGCCATATCCGTGGCGGCCTGGGCTATGTGGCTGTGGGTGCAGCGGTCATCATGGCATCGCTGTCGGGTTCGGCCGTGGCCGATACCGCCGCACTCGCTGCGGTGCTGGTGCCAATGATGCGCAAGGCCGGCTATGACGTGAACCGCTCCTGCGGCCTGATTGCCAGCGGCGGCATCATTGCGCCGGTGATTCCGCCATCGATCGCGATGATTCTGTACGGCGTGACCGGCGGCGTCTCCATCACCAAGCTGTTCATCGCCGGCATTGTGCCGGGCCTGCTGATGGGGCTGGCGATCTTGCTGGCCTGGCGCTGGTGCATTGGCCGCGATCCGATCGTCACCGAGCCCAAGCGCACGATGGCCGAGCGCCTGAGTGCCACGCGCCAGTCGCTGTGGGCGCTGGTGCTGCCGGTGGTCATCATCGGTGGCCTGAAGTTCGGCTGGTTCACCCCGACCGAGGCTGCCGTCATTGCCGCAATGTACTCGCTGGTCGTGGGCATGTTCGTCTACCGCGAGATCAAGCTGAACCAGCTGTTCGCGCTGGTCTACCGCGCTGCCGAGACCACGGCGATCATCATGTTCCTGGTGTCGGCCGCTGGCGTGTCGGCCTGGCTCATCACCACAGCCAATATCCCGCAGCAGCTGGCCGCGCTGGTCGAGCCGCTGATGGACAACAAGATGCTGCTGACCTTTGCGCTGATGGTGCTGGTGCTGCTGGTGGGCACGGCGCTGGATTTCACGCCCACCGTGCTGATCATGACGCCCGTGCTGATGCCCGTGCTCAAGCAGGCAGGCATCGACCCGGTCTACTTCGGTGTGCTGTTCATCATGAACAACGCCATTGGCCTCGTCACGCCCCCGGTGGGTACCGTGCTCAATGTCGTCTGCGGGGTCGCCAAGATACCGATGAGCGGAGCCATCAAGGGCGTGATTCCGTTCATGGTCGCCCAGACGATTGTGATGTTCCTGCTGGTCGTGTTCCCGCAGATCGTCATGTGGCCGCTGGAGATGATGAGCCGCTAGCCCCAGCCGCTACCCCCTAACCCTATCCATTGAATAGCCCTGGGCGCATGCAAATAACCTGTACCTGCAAGCGCCGGGCTGGGCTTTGCCCAAAAAAACAAGGAGCCGACCATGACACTGATCCAACGCCGAAGCCTCGTTGCAGGCCTTGCCTTCGCCACCTTGGCGGCGCTGGGCCTGGCGCCCGCGCAAGCCCAGGAGGGCAAGCGTGCACGCCTGGGCCATTCCTTTGCCGATTCGCACCCCCGCGCCATCGCAATGAAGCAGTTTGCCGCCGATGTGGCCAAGGCGACCGATGGCAAGGTGCTGATCGATGTGTACAGCAGCGCCACCCTGGGCAGCGAAGACAAGATGCTGATTGCGGTGCAAAGCGGCACGCAGGACCTGTACATGGGCGCGCTCTCGCCCATCGCCGCACGCAAGAAGGCGCTGCAGATTTTTGATTTTCCGTTTCTGTTTGCCAGCGACGCCGAGGCCGCCCATGTGCTCGATGGCCCCATCGGCCGCCAGATGCTGGACGGCATTGCCGACATGAAGATGCGCGGTCTGGTCTGGGCGGGCGGCGCCTTCCGCAATATGTCCAACAGCAAGCGCCCGCTGGCCTCGCTGGCGGACATGAAGGGCCTGCGCGTGCGCGTGATGCAAAGCCCGATGGCGCTGGCCAGCTTCAATGCGATGGGCATGAACGCCGTGCCGATGGCCTTCTCCGAGGTCTACCCGGCGCTGGAGATCAAGGCGCTGGACGGCTATGAGCACCCAGTGGTCGACATGTATGCCAACAAGATGTACGAGGTGCAGAAGTACCTGACCATCACCAACCATGTCTACACGCCGGTGGCATTGATTGCGTCGGACAAATGGTGGTCGGCCTTGACGCCTGCGCAGCAGCAGGCAGTGCAGCAATCCGCAGAAAAGGCCCGCACCCTGCAACGCAGCGAAGAGCTGCGCCAGGCCGGCGAGGTGGTCGCCCAGCTCAGGTCGCATGGCATGCAGGTGGGCGAGATGCCACCGGCCGAGCTGGAGAAGATCCGCGTGGCAGTGCAGCCGGTGATCGACAAGAACCAGGCGACGGTGGGCCAGGAGTTTGCCCAGTCGTTTTATGCCGCGCTGGCCAGCTACCGCAAGACCAAGCCCTAAGCCACTCCCTTATCCAAGCCAATTAGGAACTCCTGACATGGAAGCGCTTGTTATCCACGCACCCGGCGATCTGCGGGTGCAATCCGTCCCCACGCCTGCGCCCGGGCCTGGCCAATTGCAGGTGCGGGTGCGCTGCGGCGGCATCTGCGGCTCTGACCTGCATTACTACCAGCACGGCGGTTTTGGCACCGTGCGCATCCAGGAGCCGATGGTGCTGGGCCATGAGGTCTCCGGTGTCATCGAATCCGTAGGTGCCGAGGTGGCGGGCTTTGCTGCGGGTCAGCGCATTGCAGTCAGCCCCAGCTGGCCTTGCGGCCAGTGCCGCTTTTGCCAGATGGGCCTGCAGAACCACTGCCTGGACATGCGCTACTACGGCAGCGCCATGCGCACCCCCCATGTGCAAGGGGCGTTCCGCCAGCAGATCGTCATCGAGGCGCACCAGGCCCATCTGCTCGCCCCCCAGGTGAGCGATGCCGAGGGCGCGATGGCCGAGCCGCTGGCCGTGGCCCTGCATGGCGTGCAGCGGGCAGGGCCCTTGCTGGGCCGCAAGGTGCTGGTGACGGGCTGCGGGCCGATTGGCGCACTGGCCATCATTGCGGCACGCCGCGCCGGCGCCGAGCACATTGTCGCCACCGACATGAGCGCGCACCCGTTGGCCAAGGCCTTGCAGGTGGGCGCCGATGAGGTCGTGCACGTGGGCGAATCGCCCGATGGCCTGGCGCGTTACGCGGCCGACAAGGGCCAGTTCGATGTGCTGTTCGAGGCCAGCGGCAACCCGCACGCGTTGCGCGGGGCCTTCGATGTGCTGCGCCCGCGCGCCACCATCGTGCAACTGGGCCTGGCCGGTGCCGAGATGAGCTTGCCGATCAACACGCTGGTGGCCAAGGAGTTCGACTGGCGTGGCTCCTTCCGCTTTCATCAGGAGTTCGCCACTGCCGTGGCGCTGCTCAACAAGGGCCTGGTCGATGTGAAGCCGCTGATATCGGCCACCCTGTCCTACCGCGATTCAGCCCGCGCCTTTGCGCTGGCGGCCGACCGCTCGCAGGCGATGAAAGTGCTGCTGGACTTTGAATGAACTCCCGCCGCATCCGCTGATCTCCACCCATTCTTCTTCTTTCCTCCCATGAAAATCGTCAAGCTCACCACCTTTATCGTGCCCCCGCGCTGGTGCTTTCTCAAGATCGACACCGACGAAGGTGTCGTCGGCTGGGGCGAGCCGGTGGTGGAGGGCCGCGCCCACACCGTAGCCGCAGCGGTCGAGGAGCTGTCCGACTACCTGGTGGGCCGCGACCCGCGCAATGTGCAGGACCTGTGGAATGTGATGTACCGCGCCGGCTTCTACCGGGGCGGCCCGGTGATGATGAGCGCCATCGCCGGTGTGGACCAGGCGCTGTGGGACATCAAGGGCAAGGCGTTGGGCGTGCCTGTGCATGGGCTGCTGGGCGGCAAGGTGCGTGACCGCATCCGCGTCTATTCCTGGATAGGGGGTGACCGCCCGGCAGACACGGCGGCCCAGGCGCAAGCGGCGGTGGCGCGCGGCTTTACCGCCGTGAAGATGAACGGCACCGAAGAGATGCAGTACATCGACAGCCACGCCAAGGTGGAGCAGGCTGTGGCCAATGTGGCGATGATCCGCGAATCGGTGGGCAAGCACATCGGCATTGGTGTGGACTTCCACGGCCGGGTGCACAAGCCCATGGCCAAGGTGCTGATGCGCGAGCTGCGCGATTTCAACCTGATGTTCATCGAGGAGCCGGTACTCAGCGAGCACCTGGAGGTAATCCCCGAGCTGGCCGCCATCGGCGCTGCACCCATCGCGTTGGGTGAGCGCCTCTACTCGCGCTGGGATTTCAAGCGCGTGTTTGCGCAGGGCGGTGTCGACATCATCCAGCCCGACCCCTCGCATGCTGGCGGCATCACCGAGACCTGCAAGATCGCCGCGATGGCTGAGGCCTACGATGTGGCCGTTGCCCTGCATTGCCCGCTGGGCCCGATTGCGTTGGCTGCCAACCTGCAGATCGATGCGGTCTGCTACAACGCCTTCATCCAGGAGCAAAGCCTGGGCATCCACTACAACCAGGGCAATGACCTGCTCGACTATGTGCACAACCGCGATGCCTTTGACTACCAGGACGGCTATGTGGCGATGCCCGGCGGCCCCGGCCTGGGCATCGAGGTGAACGAGGCCTATGTGGTGGAGCGCGCCAACGAAGGCCACCGCTGGCGCAACCCGGTCTGGCGCCATGCGGATGGCAGCGTGGCGGAGTGGTGATGTGGCACAAGGCCCGCACCATTGGGAGACCTAGACGACGCTGAGCGCGACAGTGCTCTCTGGAACACCTGCACCCCACGCGAGCAAGTGGGGTGCAGGTGTTTTGTTATTCGGCCAGTCATCAGGCGCTAACTCGTCGTTAAGAACAGACAGCTGTCGCTCATAATTTATGTAAATATTTAATTTGATAAATTGGAAGCAAAAGAAAAATCAATAGAAATGTTTGAATGTTGAACGGCGTCAAAGCTGCATTGGGTTGCGACTCAGCGCACGCTGCATAAGAGGGCTATCTGCTGCCGCCCTGCCAGCCCTGGCGAGAGCTGTCAGGGCGGCGATGTTGCTTTTTTCGAAGGTCTTGGTTGTAACTCTTTCCTCATCTCCGGCGGGTTATTGTTAAATGTTTTATTCTTTTGAAATTGATAGTTCGATAGCTAAATAACATCAAAGGTTAGAATTTGCGGCCGGTGTGTATTGCCACACCGCTACCCAGCAAATATCAACCAGTGGAGCAGGCGTGAGGATTGAGTTTTCCATTCAAGCCCATTCAGCCGTCGGGCGCGGGCTTCGCACGCCATGCCAATGGGGGACTTGGGCAGCGGCCCAGCCATCGGCACCGCTGGGGGAACTGGATCTCGATGTCTCCTCTATTCCCGCAATGGCACGCCGCAGACTCGGGTCGTTGGCCAAGATGGCGGTCGTGGTGGCGGACGATGTGCTGGCGCAGACATCGATGGCCGATATCCCCATGGTCTGGGTGTCCCGCTACGGTGACAGCGACAAATCCTTGCGGCTGCTGCGCGCCCAGGCCGGCGCACAACCCCTTTCTCCTACCGCATTTGCGCTGTCCGTGCACAACGGCGTTGCGGCGCAGTATTCAATTCTGCGGGGCATGGTTTCCAATGCCATCTGTATAGCGGCGTCCTCCGCTGGCCCCGAGGCCGGCCTCGTCGAGGCCATCGGCCTGCTGCACGAGGGTGCTCCGGCGGTGGTGCTGGTCTGCTACGACGAATGCCTGCCGGGCGAGTACGCGCGTTTTGGCGATGCCGTGGCTGCCGAATTCGCGTGGGCCGTGGTAGTCAGCCTGATCCGGCCTGGTCTGCCAGCCTTTGCGCTGAATGCAGCGGTGGCCCACGGCGAGGCCGATGCAGGTACTGGTCAGGCAGGCCTTCCTCATGGTCTGCAGGTACTGCGTTTTCTACTGGATCCCACGCAAGCCCAATGGACCGGGGCACAAGCTGCGCCGGGCAGGGCCTGGACCTGGGAGCGCATGCATGGCTGAACGTCTCAACCGTTACTGGCGTGTCTTTGCGACGGGCTTTTGTTTTGCCGTCTTTGGCCTGGGCGGGTTGGTGGTCCGCTTGCTGGTCTATCCGCTGCTGCTGGTCTGCACGCGCGATCCGCAACAGCGCAAACATGCCGCGCAGGCATGGATACACCACAGCTTTCGCTGGTTTGTCGGCCTGATGAACTTTGTGGGCGTGATCTCGTACGAGACCCGCCATCTGGAGCGCCTCAACCGCCAAGGACTGTTGATTCTGGCCAACCACCCCTCGCTGATCGACGTGGTGTTTCTGATCTCCTTCATCCCGAAGGCGGACTGCATTGTGAAGGCCTCGCTGCTGCGCAACCCCTTTACGCGTGGTCCCATTCAGGCGGCAGGTTTCATCTGCAATGGCGGCGGCGCCCAGCTGATCGAGGACTGCACACGTTCGCTCGATGCCGGCAGCAACCTGATCATTTTCCCGGAAGGCACGCGCACGCCGCTGCAGGGCGCGCCCAAACTGCAGCGTGGCGCGGCGCATGTGGCGGTCAAGGGCGGCGTCGATATCACGCCGGTGTACATCCACACCAGCTTGCCGATGCTGTCCAAGGGACTTCCCTGGTGGCGGGTGCCGGCGCGCAAGCCGCATTTCACGTTCGAAGTGCGGGAAGACATCGCCATTCAAGAATTCTGCACAGTGGCAGGCAACGAGTCGCTGGCGGCACGCCAGGTGACCGATTACCTGTCCGATTATTTATTCAGAGGACCCTCACGTGCTTCAGCTTGAACAGGAAATCAAGGAACTCATCATCGCATCGCTGGCACTGGAAGACCTGGCACCGCAGGACATCGATTCGGCCGCACCACTGTTTGTGGACGGTCTGGGCCTGGACTCCATCGACGCGCTGGAACTGGGCCTGGCGCTGCAGAAGAAATATGGCCTGAGCATGTCGGCCGACTCCGAGCAGACCCGCCAGCATTTCAGCAGCGTCAACGCCCTGGTGGCTTTTGTCGCTGGGCACCAGGCGCAATAAGCGGCCCTGGCTCCTTCTCATCTATTGATTCATTGGGTACCGCTTTGAAAAAGCAAGAAATTTATGAACATATCGTTCGCATCCTGGACGAGAACTTCAGCATCGAGGCCGCGCGCATCACACCTGAGGCCAGGCTCTATGACGACCTGGATATCGACAGCATCGATGCGGTCGACCTGATCGTGCAGCTCAAGCCCCTGGTGGGTAAGCGCCTGAATGCGGAAGCCTTCAAGTCGGTGCGCACCGTGCAGGACGTCGTGGACGCGCTCTACCTGCTGGTCAACGAGGACCAGCAGGCCGCCTGAGCGCCATGGGCATGCGCAGCGCGCTGAACTGGGCCCTGGTCGGGCTGACCGTGCTCTACCCGCTGGTGGTGTACGCCACCATCGGGCGGGTTGCGCCCCAGTGGCTGGCGCTGTTGATCGTGGTGCTGGCTGTTGGGCGTGCGCTCATCGCCCAGCAGAAGTTTTGGTGGCTCGCGGCAGCAGGCGCCGCCGCGCTGGGCCTGGCTGCCTGGCTGGGCAACGATCCGCTGATGGTCAAGCTCTACCCCGTCTGGGTCAATGCAGTGCTGCTGGCGGTATTTGGCTACAGCCTCTTGCACCCGCCTTCGGTGGTCGAGCGCCTGGCGCGGCTGCAGGAGCCCGCATTGCCGGCATCCGGCGTGCGCTACACACGCAAGGTCACCTTGGTGTGGTGCCTGTTCTTTGTGCTCAATGGCGCAGTCGCTGCCATTACCGCACTCTGGGGCAGTGATGCCGTTTGGGCTTTCTATAACGGACTGCTGGCTTACCTCCTGATGGGATGCCTGATGGGCGGCGAGTGGCTGGTGCGGCGCCATGTGCGGCAGCCAGCGCCCGGGATGTGAACGCCATGGGACAAGGGGTGACGCAGTTGAAGCAGGGTGTGGCATTGGCCGACGTGGCCGTGGCGATGGCAGAGCAGGGCGCCCAGCGCCCCGTGGCCATGCGGGTCACACCAAGCGATGTCCAGGCCGTGGCGGGCGGCGAATGGCTGCAGATGGTGCGCTGCTGGTATGCCGCCTTTGCAGAGCTGCCCGGCCAGGAGATCGGCTTTTATTTTGACGATGCGCTGGAATTTTCGGCCGCGCTATGGGGGGCCTGGCATGCAGGCAAGACGCCAGTGCTGCTAAGCGATCTGCAGCCAGCGACCACCGATGCCCTGCTGCCCAGCCTGGCCGGTACTGCAGGGCTGCTGCCCGGCGCCGTGGCATCCGTGGCCGATGCTGCTGGCGATACGCCTTTGCTGGCCTTGGACAGGCATGCCATGCGCTTGGTGCTGTTCACGTCGGGCTCGACCGGCAAGCCCGAGCGCATTGTCAAGCAGCTGGCGCAGCTGGATGCCGAAGTCCAGGCGCTGGAGGCAGCCTTTGGTGCTGCGCTGGGCGGTGGGCCGCTACAGGTGCTGGCCACCGTGTCGCACCAGCATATTTATGGGCTGTTGTTCCGGGTGCTGTGGCCACTGTCGGCGGGCCGCATGCTCGGCACGGCCTTCGCGCGCTACCCCGAAGACCTGCTTGCGCAGTTCCGCCAGGCACCTGCGTGCCTGCTGGTGTCCAGCCCTGCGATGCTGGGCCGGCTGCCGCAGCAGCTGCCCTGGGGCAATGCGCCATCGCGTTTGCGCGCCATTTTTTCCTCAGGCGGGCCCTTGGCTGCCGAGGCCTCGGCCCACTGCCTGGCAGTGCTGGGGCATTCCCCGACGGAGGTGTTTGGCAGCTCGGAGACCGGTGGCATTGCCTGGCGGCGCCGCGCCGATTCAGGCGAGGTATGGCAAGCCTTGCCGGGTGTGGCCGTCGCGCTGGATGCGGACAGCGGTGTGCTCAAGGTGCGCTCACCGCATCTGCCCGATCCTGCAGTGTGGTGGCAGACCGCAGACCGGGCCAAGGCCAGCAGCGATGGGACCAGCTTTGTGCTACGGGGCCGGGTGGACCGGATTGTGAAAATTGCCGAAAAGCGCATTTCCCTGACCGCATTGGAGCAGTCACTGCAGGCCTGCGATTGGGTGCATACGGCCCGCGCGGTGCTGATCGAGCGCCGCGACTTGCCGACCCGCGTGGGCATGGTGCTGGCGCTGACGGAAGCGGGCTGGCAGCAGCTGCTTACCCATGGCCGCCAGGCCATGGCACAGGCCCTGCGTGCCTTGCTTGCTGATCGGGTAGAGCGGGTGGCGCTGCCACGCAGCTGGCGCTATGTCGAGCGCATGCCGATGAATGCGCAGAGCAAGGTTACCCAGCAAAGCCTGCTGGCGCTGTTTGATCCGATGATGCCCGCGCCGCAATGGATCCGCCGCAGCGCCACCGAGGCCTGCGCCCGCCTCCAGGTCGTGGCGGGCTTGCGTGTGCTGGATGGGCATTTTCCGCAGGCCTTGCTGGTTCCCGGCGTGGCCCAGCTGCATTGGGCGGTGACTTTGGCGCAGCAGGCTTTTGCATTAACAGCGGCCTATGGCCGGGGTGAAGTCATCAAGTTCCAGCAGCCGATCTTGCCGGGTGACGCCGTCGAGGTCGAGCTCCAGTGGTTGGAGGGCAAGGGCGCGGTCCAGTTCGCCATCCGTTCGGCGCGTGGCATGCATGCCAGCGGCCGGCTGCTGCAGGGCGTTTGAAGCATGCAGCACGCCATCATCACCATCATCCCGGTCTACAACCATCCCGACACGATGGCAGACATGCTGCGCGGTGTCCTGGCCAGCGGGCAGGATTGCATCATGGTCGATGATGGTTCGGAGGCGCGCTGCGCCGCCGTGCTAGATGCGCTGGCCGCCGAACATGCACCCCGGGTGGAGCTGCTGCGCCTGGCGCAGAACCAGGGCAAGGGCGCGGCCATGATCGCCGGCATGCGCCGCGCGCAGCAGCGCGGCTTCACGCACGCGGTGCAGATCGATGCCGATGGCCAGCATGCCACCGCCGACATCGCTGGCTTCGCCGCCCTGTCACGCCAGCATCCCTTGGCCATGGTCTGCGGTGCGCCGGTCTACGACCACAGCGTGCCCAAAGCCAGACTGTATGGCCGCTATGCCACCCATGTCTGGGTCTGGATCAATACCTTGTCCCTGGACATCCGCGACTCCATGTGCGGCTTCCGGGTCTACCCGCTGGCGTCCAGCTTGCGTGCCTGGGACAGCGCCCACATCGGGCGGCGCATGGAGTTTGATACCGAGATCCTCGTGCGCATGCACTGGCAGGGCGTGCCCTTTGTCACGCAGTTCACCCGCGTGACCTACCCGCAAGATGGCCTGTCCCACTTCCGGATGCTGCGTGACAACCTGCTGATCTCCAAGATGCATGCGCGCCTGTTTGCGGGCATGCTGTTGCGCAGCCCGGTGCTGCTGCTGCGCAAGCTGACGCGGCGGAGGGCGGTCTAATGGCAGGCGCATGCAACAAGGCCTCGCAGGCTTGTCCGCAGACGCCACCCACGCATTGGGCCCAGATCGGGGAGAGCAGTTTTGTCGCAGGCATGTGGCTGCTATACCAGATCCACCGGTTGTTGGGGCGTTGGCCGTTCTTGCTGTGCCTCTACCCGGTCGTCAGCTATTACTGGCTCAGCCGGCCTCTGGCCAGGCAGTCGTCGTTGGACTACCTGCAGCGCATGCAGCAAGCCCATGGCCTGTGGCCGCATTCGCCCGGTTGGCGGGAGAGCCTGCGCCACTTCCGCATGTTTGCGCAGGTCATTCTCGACAAGATGCTGGCCATCTCGGGCCGTTACCCTGCCTCCCGGGTGCAGGTTCTGGGGCAGCTGGCAGTCCAGGATTTGATCGCGCGTGGCCAGGGGGCCGTGTTCATCACTGCGCACATGGGCTGCATCGAACTGAGCCAGGTGCTGGCCGAGCAGCGCGCGGGTCTGCGGCTGAATGTGCTGGTGCACACCCGGCACGCGCAGCAATTCAACCGCATGCTGGCGCGCCTGTCACCGGGCAGCCAGGTGCGCTTCTTGCAGGTGACGGAGTTCAACGCAGCCACGGCCATCATGCTGGCCGAGCGCGTCAGCGCCGGGGAGTTCATCGCCATTGCGGGTGACCGGGTGCCGGTGCACGCGGGCAATACCGCACAGGCCCCGTTCCTGAGCGCGCAAGCGGCCTTTCCCACCGGTCCCTATGTGATAGCGGCGCTGCTCAAGTGCCCCTTGCTGCTGATGACCTGCACCCACGCCGGCGACGGCTATGCGCTGCAGATCGAGACCCTGGCCTCGCAGGTGGTGCTGCCCCGCGCTGGCCGCGAGCAAGCGCTGGCCCAGTATGCCGCCCGTTACGCGGCGGCGCTGGAGGCGCGGCTGCGCAGCGCGCCCTGGGACTGGTTCAATTTCTTTCCCTTCTGGGCGCAGGCCAACGCGCCGCAGCCCGTCACCCCTTTGGCACAGGCCCAGAAAAGTAGCTCCCCATGACACAGAACGTTCCACCCACGCTGATCCTCTTTGATGGCAGCCCGCTGCAGATCGAGCAGATCACGGCTATCGCCCAGGGCCAGGCGCAAGTGCAGCTCTCGCCCGATCCCCTGTTCCGCAGCCGCATACAGCGCGGCGCGGACTTTCTCGACCGGCTGTTGCGCGAAGATGGTGTGGTCTATGGCGTCACCACCGGCTATGGCGACTCCTGCACGGTTGAGATTCCGCCAGCGCTGATCCCCGATCTGCCGCACCACCTCTATGCCTACCACGGCTGCGGCATGGGCCGTTTTCTAACCGACGTGGAAACGCGCGCGGTGCTGGCCTGCCGCCTGGCCTCGTTATGCCGGGGCATGTCAGGCGTCAGCTGGGCGCTGCTGCAGCAGCTTGAGCACCTGATCGAGCACGATATCCTGCCGCGCATTCCTGCCGAAGGCTCGGTGGGCGCCAGTGGCGATCTCACCCCGCTGTCCTATGTGGCAGCGGTGCTCTGCGGTGAGCGTGAGGTGCTGTTCCGGGGCCAGGTTGTGCCCGCCGCGCAGGCCCTGCAAGATACCGGGGCGACACCATTGCGCCTGCGTCCCAAGGAAGGCCTCGCGCTGATGAATGGCACGGCCGTGATGACGGCGCTGGGCTGCCTGGCCTGGCAGCGCGCGGACTATGTCTCGCGCCTGGCTTGCCGCATCACGGCGGCCAATGTGGTTGCCATTGCCGGCAATGCCCACCATTTTGACGAGACGCTGTTTGCCGCCAAACCGCATACAGGCCAGCAGCGTGCCGCCGCACGCATCCGGGGCGACCTGGTGGCCGAGGCGCAGCTGCGCAACTCCCACCGCCTGCAGGACCGCTACTCGCTGCGTTGCGCACCGCATGTGATCGGCGTGCTCGAAGATGCCTTGCCCTTTTTGCGCCAACTGATCGAGGCAGAGCTCAACTCGGCCAACGACAACCCGCTGATCGAGCCCGATGAGGAGCGGGTGCTGCATGGCGGCCATTTCTATGGCGGCCATATTGCACTGGCCATGGATACCTTGAAGAACACGGTGGCCAATATTGCCGATCTGCTGGACCGGCAGCTCGCACTGCTGGTGGACACGCGCTACAGCCAGGGCCTGCCATCGAACCTGTCGGGCTCGCAGGGCGCAACGCAGCCGATCAACCATGGTCTCAAGGCGCTGCAGATCAGTGCCTCGGCCTGGACGGCCGAGGCCCTCAAACAGACCATGCCGGCTTCGGTGTTCTCGCGCTCGACCGAGTGCCACAACCAGGACAAAGTGAGCATGGGCACGATTGCCGCGCGCGATGCGCTGCGGGTGCTGGAGCTGACCGAGCAGGTGCTGGCGGCCATGTTGATCGCCGCGCGCCAGGCAGTGCCGTTGCGTGAGCGCATCCAGCCCGATGTGCCGGTGGGTCCCGCCATGCGTGCCTGGATTGCCGACCTGGCCGGCCGCGTGGCGCTGGTCGACGAAGACCGTGCGCTGGACCGCGATCTGCACCAGCTGCTGAGCGGCATCCGTGCCCAAACCTGGAGCCTGTATGCCGACTGAAAGAGAAATGGCCTCGCGCGAGCGCCTGTCCTGCGACATCGAAATCACGCCGGCGTTCTATGACATCGATGTGATGGAGATCGTCTACCACGGCAACTATGTGCGCTTTCTGGACCTGGCCCGCAGCGCTTTGCTGGCCCAGTTCGACTACGACTACCCGCGCATGCGCGATTCGGGCTTTGGCTGGCCGGTGGTGGACATGCGCCTCAAATACGTGCGCCCGGCCGTCTTCGGCCAGCGCCTCAAGATCAAGGCCAGCATCACGGAGTGGGAGAACCGCTTGCGCATTGACTACCTGATCCGCGATGCGCAGACCGGCGAAAAGCTCAATTCGGCCTACACGATCCAGGTGGCCGTCGACATGCAGACGCGCGAAATGCGCTATGTCTGCCCGCCAGTGCTGTGGGAACGGCTGGGGGTTGCGCCATGAAGGCCTGGATTCTGTGCATGGCGCTGGCTACGGGGATCGCCCCGGCCTTCGCCCAAACGGCCGCTGCGGCCCCAACGGAGTCAACAGGCCAGGACCTGTTGGTGCAGGTGCGCCAGCAGCTCAAGGATGCGCCTGTGGTGCGCGGCCAGTTCACGCAGGAGAAGACGGTCAAGGGCTTCAAGCAGCCATTGCGTTCTTCGGGCGAGTTCGTGGTGGCCAAGGGCCTGGGCATCGTCTGGCATGTGCGCAAGCCCTTCGAGTCGAGCCTGGTGGTCAAGCCCGACAGCCTGCAATCGCGCCGCGCCGATGGCTCCCTGAGCATGCAGATGCGTGCCGAGGACGAGCCGGTGCTGCGCACGGTAAACGCCATGCTGTTTGCCGTCATGTCGGCCGATCTGGTGCAGCTGCACCATTTGTTTGAGGTCAGCGGCAAGGCGCAGGCTTCGGGCTGGCAGATGCGTTTGCTGCCCCGCGACCCGATGCTGGCGCAGTGGCTGGCCTCGATCGAGCTGGAAGGCGGGCAGTTTGTGCGTGAAGTGCGTCTGCAGGAGGCCAGGGGCGATAGCAGCCTGATTCGCATCCAGGGGGCCGAGGCCGCGTCCCAGGCCAGCGATGCCGAGCTGGCGCAGTTCCGCTGAAGGATGAAGGTTTGATGACTGCTACCCCACAGACTGCCGCTGACTGCGGCCACCAGGAGCGGCCTGCCGGCCTGCTGTGGCGTGCCGCTGCACTGCTGTGGCTTTTGCTGGTGCTGGCCGTTGGCGCGCACCAATGGCATTTCTGGAAGCAGGGCCGCATCGACACCGATGTGCTGGCCCTGCTGCCAGTCAATGAACGCGCGCCCGATGTGGCGCAGGCCACGCAGCAGCTGGCCGAGCAGATCCAGCGCCAGGTCGTGGTGCTGTTGGGCACCGAGCAATGGGAGCAGACGCGAGCGGCGGCGCAGACCTTTCGCGCGGTATTGCGCCAGCACCCTCAAGCGCATCTGCAGGAAGCGGCGATGGCCAGGGATGTGTCACTGCAGTCGGCGCTGGGCTTCTACCAGCCCTGGCACACGGCGCTGCTGACGCCTGCGCAGCGTGCCGAGCTGCGCGCGTCCAGCGATGAGGCCCTGGTCCAGCGCGCGCTGCAGGGCCTGTACCAACCTGCCACGCAGGCCCGCCTGACCGACTGGGTGAACGATCCGCTCGGCCTGTGGACGCAGTGGTGGTCGGTCCGCGCTGCACAGAGCCCGGCCCGGCCGAGGGATGCCGAGCTGTGGGTGGCTGCGCGGGGCAAGCAATGGGTGGTGCTGCAGTACACGCTGGATGGCTCGGCCTTCAGCCTCTCGGGGGAGCCGGTGATTGGCTCGGCGATGGACGATGCGCTGGCCCAGGTGCGCCGGCAAGCGCCCGATGCCCAGATGATCATGGCGGGCGTGCCGCTGCATGCCGAGGCTGCTGCCGTGCAGGCCAATGGCGAGATCCATGTGATTGGCTGGGGCTCGCTGGCGGGCGTGCTGCTGCTGGCCTGGATCGCGTTTCGTTCGCTGCGGCCGGTGCTGCTGGTTGGGCTGTCGCTGCTGATTGGCTGCGCGGTGGCGCTGAGCGTGACCGACCTGGTCTTTGGCAAGGTGCATCTGCTCACCCTGGTGTTTGGTGCCAGCCTGGTCGGCGTGGCAGAGGACTACGGCATCCACTACTTTGCTTCGCGCCAGGGTGCACCCGGCCGCGCACCGCATGCGCTGATGCGTGGCCTGCTACCCGCGCTCTTGCTGGCGCTGGGCACCAGCGCCATCGCCTATGTGGCTTTGGGCATGGCGGCGTTCCCGGGCCTGCGGCAAATGGCCCTGTTCTCGGTGGTCGGACTGGCGGCGGCGATGCTGACGGTGGTTTGCTGGTTCCCCTGGTTGGATCGGGGCCAGGTGGCGGGCAATGCGGCTGCGCAGTGGATCGGCAGGACCATGTGGTGGTGGCCGCGCTGGCGATCGGCACCGCCCTGGTCACTGGCGCTGTGCGCGCTGGCGCTGCTGTGGATCACGCAGGGCCATCTGCTGCAGCCGCGCGACGATGTGCGCCAACTGCAGAACAGCTCGCCCCAGCTGCTGCAGCAGCAGATACAGGTCAGCCAGATGCTGGGACTGCCCAGCCCGGCGCAGTTCTACCTGGTCAAGGCCGCAAGCCCTGAGGCCTTGCTGCAGCAGGAAGAGGCACTGAAGGAGCGGCTGGATGCACTGGTCGCGCAGCAGCACATCGCAGGCTACAGCGCCGTCTCGGACTGGGTGCCATCGCAGCAGATGCAGCAGCGCAACGCCCAGCTGGTGCAGCATGCCAACCAGGTGGTGCTGGCTGGCGTGAATGCACAGCTCGGTGAGGCCTTCGAGGCGGCGGCTGCGGGCAGCCCGCAGGAGCCGCTGACGCTGCAGGCCTGGCTGGCGCAACCGATATCGGCCGCTGCGCGCCCGCTGTGGCTGGGTGAGCACGATGGGGCCTACCGCAGCATGGTGATGTTGCGCGGAGTGCGTGGCCAGGCAGCCTTGCCGGCGCTGGAGGCCGCTGCCCAAGGCCTGACCGCCGTGACCTGGGTGGACAAGCCTGCGGAGATAACCGAATTGCTGCAGCGCTACCGCATCTCGATGACCGAGCTGCTGGTGGTGGGCCACCTGCTGGTGCTGGCTGCCCTGTGTCTGCGCTTTGGCCGCAGCGCCTGGCGTGCCTGGTTGCCGACCGTGCTGGCCAGCCTGGCTGTCGTCATCACCATGGCACTGATGGGCGAGCCCTGGCAGCTGTTCAATGTGCTGGCGCTGATGCTGCTGCTGGGCGTGGGCATTGACTACGGCATCTATTTACAGGAACACGAGAACGATCCGCAGGCCTGGCTGGCGGTGGTCATCGGCGCTGCCAGCACCTGGCTGTCGTTTGGTCTGCTGGGGCTGTCGCAGACGCCAGCATTGCGCGCCTTTGGCGTGACCTTGATGCTGGGCCTGCCGATGGTGCTGCTGCTGGCGCCGCTGTTCCGTGCGGAAGCCGCGCCGCTGCCTGCGGCTGAGAAAGGATGAATGGCCTATGGGCAAGACCGAGCAAACTGAGATTCTGATCATCGGCGCCGGCCCTTCGGGGGCGGTGGCTGCAGGTCTGCTGCGCAAGCAGGGCCGCCAGGTGCTGGTAATCGAGAAAGAGACTTTTCCGCGCTTTTCCATTGGTGAAAGCCTGCTGCCCCAGAGCATGCAGTACCTCGCGGAAGCAGGCATGCTGCAGGAGGTGGTCGAGGCCGGCTTCCAGCACAAGAATGGCGCTGCCTTTGCGAAGGGGCCGTTGTGCAGCGATTTTGACTTTCGCGACAAGTTCTCGCCGGGCTGGGGCACCACCTACCAGGTGCCGCGCGGGCCGTTTGACAAGCTGCTGGCCGATGCTGCAGAAAAGGCCGGCGCCGAGATCCGCTACGGCCATGCGGTGACGGCTGTAGATGTGGACGCTGAGCGGCCCCTGGTACAGGTGCGCGGCGAAGGCGGTGAGAACTACGCCGTCAGTGCGCGCTATCTGCTCGATGCCAGTGGTTTTGCGCGCACCCTGCCACGCCTGCTGGGCCTGGAGCGGCCGTCTGATTTTCCGGTGCGTGGGGCCTTGTTCACGCACGTTGAGGACCGCATCGCGCTGGAGGACATGGACCGGCACAAGATCCTCATCACCGTGCATCCCGAGCACCACGGGGTCTGGTTCTGGACCATTCCGTTCTCCGACGGCCGCAGCTCGCAAGGGGTAGTCGCCACGCCGGAGTACCTGGCGCGCTACCCAGGCACTGAAGTCGAACGCCTGCGCGCCATTATTGCCGAGGTGCCCACGCTGGCCAAGGTGCTGCGACAGGCCGTATGGGATACGCCCGGGCGTTCGCTGACGGGCTATGCAGCCAATGTCACCTCGCTGTGGGGCAAGAACTATGCGCTGCTGGGCAATGCGGGTGAGTTTCTCGACCCCGTCTTCTCCAGCGGCGTGACGATCGCGATGAGGTCGGCCAGCCTGGCCGCCGGCTGCATTGGCCGTGCCTATCTGGGCGAGACGGTGGATTGGCAGGCGAACTATGCGCTGCCGCTGCAGGCCGGTGTCGACACCTTCCGGGCCTTTGTAGCTGGGTGGTACGAGGGGGGCTTTCAGGATGTGATCTTCCATGACCAGCACGCGCCGGAGATTCGCCGCATGATCGCCTCCATCCTCGCCGGCTATGCCTGGGACCGCAGCAATCCCTATGTGGCCGAGCCCCAGCGCCGCCTGGATGTATTGCGCCAGCTGTGCCAGCAGACCGTGCCGGAGGTGGTGGCATGAAGGCGCTGGGCATGCTGGGCACGGCTCTTTTGCTGGCCGGTTGCGCGCTGCAGCCAGCGCCGCAGCGCGAATCCACGGCCCAAGCAGCCCAGGCATCGCCCCGGCTGGCGCTGGCGCTGGCGCTGGCGCCGGCAGCCTTGGGTTGCTCGGCGGCGGTGCAGCAGCGCCTGACGGTGCAGCCCCCGGGCCAGGCTGCGAAGGAACTCGAAGCCTTGCTGGAAGTGGATGCGCACAGCATGAAGCTGGCGATCCTGAACCTGGGCCAGATGGTGGGCACGCTGGAATGGGATGGTGTGCAGCTCCAGCCCCAGCTGTCACGCTGGTGGCCGGCGGTGCTGGAGCCCGAGCAGGTGCTCAGGGATGTGCAGCTGGCGTTCTGGCCGCCCCAGGCGATTTCGGCCGCGCTGCCCGAGGGCTGGTCCTTGGCAGTGTCTGCAGCCGGGCGGGTGTTGCAGTACCGGGGCAGCGAGCGGGTGAGGGTACGCGCTGCAGGTGCTAATGCCCTGGAGCTGGTGTACCAGCAGGGCGCCTGGTCGCTGCGTATCGACAGCCCGGGCGGTGCCGATCTGTGCAGCAACGCGGCGGAGGCACCATGACGGCTGCCACGGTCTATCTAAATGCAAGCTCAGCGATCAGCGCGGCCGGTGGCACGCCGGAGGCATTGCGTGCCAACCTGTTTGCGCCGGCCTTGCCGCCGACCTTGACGGCCACCGAGGCCTATTCGCCTGGGCGGACGCTGATGCTGGGCTGCCTGCCGGCGGATGCCGTGCTGCCGGCGCTGGACTTTGCACCGCCTCAGCAGCGGTCGCGCAACAACGCCCTGGCTTGGGCGGCCATGCTGCCACTGCGCCCGCGCATCGATGCGCTGGTGGCGCGTTGCGGCCCGCAGCGGGTGGCGCTGATCGTCGGCACCAGCACCGGCGGCCTGGACGAAGGGGCGTTGGCTGCAGACAGCTACCGTTGCACCGGGGCTTTTCCCCCCGGTTTTGACTACGCCGTGCAGGAGCTGGGCAATGTGGCCGCGTTTCTGGCCTCCGCGCTGGGCGTTGCTGGCCCCGCCTATGTGATCTCGACAGCGTGTTCCTCCGGTGCCAAGGCCCTGGCCAGTGGTGCAAGGCTGCTGCGTGCTGGGATGGTGGATGCGGTGATTGCCGGCGGTGTGGATGCGCTCAGCCCGTTCACAGTGGCCGGCTTCAGTGCGCTGGAGGCGGTGTCCGCCCAGCGCTGCAATCCGCTGTCCCTGCACCGGCAAGGCATCAACCTGGGCGAAGCGGCTGCCTTTTTTGTGATGACGCGCGACGCCGGGCCGGTGCGGCTGGCGGGCTGGGGCGAGAGCCAGGATGCGCACCACATGTCTGCGCCTGACCCGAGTGGGCGCGGGGCGCTGTCGGCCATGCAGCAGGCGCTGCAAGGTGCCGGCATGCAGCCAGCCGCGCTCGATTACATCAATCTGCATGGCACGGCCACGCCACACAACGACGCGATGGAAAGCCTGGCGGTGCGTGCGCTGGTAGGCGAGGGCTGCGCGGTCAGCTCCACCAAGCCGCTCAGCGGCCACAGCCTGGCTGCCGCAGGTGCGCTGGAGGCCGCCTTTTGCTGGCATGTGCTGCATGACAACCCGCAGGGCCGTTTGCCCGTGCATTGGTGGGATGGTGAGCCCGACCCGGCCCTGCCGGCGCTGCAGGTGGTGGGGCCGCAAACAGCCCTGGGCTGCGCGCCGCAGGCGGTGCTGAGCAACTCCTTTGCCTTTGGCGGCAGCAATTGCGCGCTGCTGTTGGCGGCGGGCTGACCCATGGACGAACCACAAGCAATGACTGAGATGCTGCCCATCGAGAACTATGTACCCCACCGTGGCGCGATGCTGCTGATCGACCGCCTGCTGGCGGCCGACGCAGACGGTGCGACCGCCGAGCTGCAGGTGCCGCGCGACGGTCTCTTTCTGCAGGACGAAGGAATGCCCGCCTGGGTGGGGCTGGAGTACATGGCGCAGACCGTGGCGGCCTGGGCCGGATGGCGTGCGTTGCAGGCCGGTCTGCCTGTGAAACTGGGCTTTTTGCTCGGCACGCGCAAGTTCGAGGCCACAGCACTTTTCTTTGCGCCAGGCACCCGGCTGCAGGTGCAGGCGCAGTGCGAACTGATCGCAGAAAACGGACTGGGCATGTTTGCATGCAGCATCCGTGCGGACGGCCAGGTGTATGCCACGGCCCGCATTTCGGTCTTTGAACCTGAAGACGGCAGTGCCTACGTGCAGGCGCTGCAAACGACTGAGAATTGAATGACAACCCAATCCCTCTCCAAGGGCACCGTGTTGGTGACCGGCTCCAGCCGAGGCATAGGCCGTGCTATAGCGCTGCGACTGGCGCGCGATGGTTTTGACCTGGTCGTGCACTGCCGCAGCGGCCTGACGCAGGCGCAAGCGGTCGTGCACGATATCGAGGCGCTGGGCCGCACCGCCCGCTTGCTGCAGTTTGACGTGGCCGACCGCAGCGCAGCCAGTGCCGCGCTGGAGGCCGATATGGCAGAGCACAGAGCCTACTACGGCGTGGTCTGCAATGCCGGCATTGCGCGCGATGGTGCCTTTCCGGCGATGACCGGCGAGGACTGGGATGCTGTGGTGCACACCAATCTGGATGCCTTCTACAACGTGCTGCACCCGGTCGTCATGCCGATGGTGCGCAGACGTGCGGCCGGGCGTATCGTCACCTTGGCATCGGTGTCGGCCTTGATGGGCAACCGGGGCCAGACCAACTACAGCGCGGCCAAGGCGGGGGTGATCGCGGCCACCAAGTCGCTGGCCATCGAGCTGGCCAAGCGCGACATCACCGTCAACTGCGTGGCTCCCGGGCTGATCGACACCGAGATGGTCAGCGAAGAAGTGCTGGCGCACGCGATCGACTTGATCCCCATGCGCCGCATGGGCGCGGTGGATGAGGTCGCTGGGGTGGTGGCCTTTTTGATGGGGCCGGATGCGTCCTATGTGACCCGGCAAGTCATATCAGTCAATGGAGGCATGCTGGGATGAGCAATGACAACCACAGCGCCAAGCGCCGTGTCGTGGTGACGGGCATCGGCGCCCTGAGCCCGCTGGGCCATGATTGGCAGACCGTCCGGCATCAGCTGCACAGCGGGCGCAATGCGGTCCGCGTGATGCATGAGTGGCAGGACATCGAAGGCCTGAACACCCAGCTGGGCTGTACCGTGCCTGACTTTGCGCTGCCCGCGCACTACAACCGCAAGACCTTGCGCAGTATGGGCCGGGTGGCGCTGATGGCCACCCGCGCAAGCGAGCTGGCACTGGAGAATGCCGGTCTGCTGGGCCACCCGCTGCTCAGGAGCGGGAGTATGGGCGTGGCCTATGGTTCCTCGGCGGGCACGCCAGCGGCCATTGGTGATTTTGGCCGCATGATCATGGACCGCACTACCGAGGGCATCAACGCCAATACCTACATCAAGATGATGTCGCACACGGCTGCGGTCAACATCGGCGTGTTCTTAGGCTTGACGGGCCGGGTGATCACCACCTCCAGCGCCTGCACCTCCGCCAGCCAGGGTATTGGCTATGCGTTCGAGGCGATCCAGAGCGGCAAACAATTGGCCATGCTGGCCGGCGGCGCCGAGGAGCTTGATGCCACGCAAGCGGCGGTCTTTGACACCTTGTTTGCCACCAGCGTGAAGAACGACACGCCCGGGCTGACGCCACGGCCCTTTGATGCCGGGCGCGATGGCCTGGTGCTGGGAGAGGGCGCCTGCACCTTTGTGCTGGAGGAGCTGGCGCATGCGACAGCGCGGGGCGCGCCCATCATCGCCGAGCTGATTGGCTTTGGCAGCAACTGCGACGGCACGCATGTGACCCATCCCAACCCGGCCACGATGGCGCAGGCCATGCGGCTGGCACTGCAGGATGCGGAACTGACGCCCGCAGACATCGGCTATGTGAATGCGCACGGCACCGCCACCGAACAGGGCGATATCGCCGAGTCGGCCGCGACCTTCGATGTCTTTGGCGACCGGGTGCCGGTGAGCACGCTCAAGGGCTTCATGGGCCATACCTTGGGCGCCTGCGGCTCGCTGGAGGCCTGGATGACCCTGGAGATGATGCGCGAGGGCCTGTTCGCCCAGAACGCGAACCTCGACCGGGTGGACGAGCGCTGCGCTGCACTCGACTACATCACCGGCCAGCCCCGGGCCCTCGGTACCGATGTGGTGATGAGCAACAACTTTGCCTTTGGTGGCATCAATACCTCGCTGATCTTCAGGCGCTGGATGCCCTGAGTTCGTCCTCTACCCATCCACAACTCGGAAATGAGAAAAACATGAACCTCTTAAAAACCTCCAGCTGCATTCTGGCCTTGGCACTGTGCTCCGGCGCTGCCATGGCACGCCAGGCAGTTTTGATTGACCACCCAAAGATTCTCTTGCTGGCCGATGGCCCGCCGCTGACCGAACAACAGGTACGCGCCAGAATCATCAATGCCGCGCAGAACATTGGCTGGCAAGCCACCAAGGATGATCCTGGCCATATGGAGCTGATGTATGACAAGGCCGGCCAGTACCAGGCTTACATCGAGGTGAACTACGACGCAGCGGGCTTTGACATCAACTATTTGCGTAGCAACAACCTGAACTATGAGGAGCGCGACGGCCAGCGCAGGATCCACCCGGGCTACAACCGCTGGATCAAGAACCTGAACAAGCAGATCAGCGCGCCCGTGGCGCCCGTACCTGCTGCACCCGGAGCTGAACAATGAACGCCCTGAAATTTGCCTGCGCGCTGCTGCTGGCCTGCGGTAGCCTGGGCGCTGCCCATGCGCGCGATACCCGCTTGCTGGTACCGCTGGAAGAAGTCGTCCAGATGGGCCTGGCCGATGGCAAGCTCGACGGCAGCGTCACCTTCCACCTGTCTGGCGCTGCAACCCCGCCCATCCAAGAAGCGCTGGGCGACGATGTCTCCAACAAAAAAACCAATGGCGTCGGCAAGGACGACCTGACCGCCTGCCGCTGGGCCGCGCTGTCGGCGCTGATCGCTTTCCAGGCGTCTGCCAAGAAACGGGGGGCCGACGCGGTGGTGGACATGCACAGCGTGTACAAGGGCAACACCGTCAAAGACCCCGTCAACTTTGAATGCCATGCGGGCAACATCGTTGTGGGTGTGGCCCTCAAGGGCAGCTACGCCAAGACGCGTTAGAGCGGGAATGCTTCTGTGTCCCATCGGCTGCTGCTGGTCTCACAGGCCTCGTTGGAGGGCGCGGTGCAGGCCAGTGCACCGCCGCAGTGGTTGAGCGCCTCGGAGCAGGCGCGCCTGGCGCAGATGGCGGCGCCGGCGCGCCGCGCCGAGTTCATCGCCTGCCGCTATGCGCTGCGGTTGCTGCTGGCGGGCGACGGGCGGCGGATTGCCGATTGGTCGCTGGAGGCGCCGGCTGGGCAGCCGCCGCGTCTTTCAGCAAGCACAGGCGCGGGCTTGCATTTGTCACTGTCCCACAGCCATGGCTGGATCGCCTGCGCGCTGGCGCCTGAGCCGGTCGGCATCGATATGGAGCTGATCACCCGCAGGCCGGCCAGCGCCATCGCTGACCTGGCCCAGCTGGCCTGCACACCGAACCAGCGCAAGGAGCTGGCGCAGATCGCCAGCCTTGCACAGTGCCAGCAGCGCTTTGTGCAGCTCTGGAGCCTGAAGGAGGCCTGGTTCAAGCTGCGCGGGACGGGGGTGGACTTCGCCATGCTGCCGCGCCTGGTCTGCCAGCCGGCCCCCGCTGCAGCCGTGCAAGGCGCTGTGGACGGTGCCCATGCCTGGGCATGGGTGACAGCGACGCCTGCGGGCCAAGCGGCAATAGTGTCGGTATGCACCGGCAGTCCCGTTGCGCACTGGGCGCTGCATGCGCAGTCCCATCTGCCGCTGCCTGCCGCCCAGCGCTTTTGCATCGGCCTGGTGGGCTGAGTCTGAGGTTTAAGCAATACCGCCATTGGCGCGCAGCACCTGGCCGTTGATCCAGCCGGCGCTCTTGCTGGCCAGAAAGGCGACCACGGCGGCGATGTCTTCGGGCTCGCCCAGGCGCTCCAGCGGCGGCATCTTGGCAAAGTGCTCGATCTGCGCTTCGCTCTTGCCGGCAAAGAACAGCTCGGTGGCCACTGGGCCCGGGGCCACCGCGTTGACGGTGATCTGGCGGCCGCGCAGCTCTTTGGCAAACACGCGGGTAAAAGCCTCTACCGCTGCCTTGCTGCCGTTGTAGATGGCGTAGCCGGGCATGTTCAGCGCCAGTGCGGTGGTCGAGAGGTTGATGATGCGGCCGCCGTCGTTGAGGCGCGTGGCTGCCTCGCGCAGGGTGTTGAACACGCCCTGGGTGTTGATTGCAAAGGTTTTGGCAAACAGCGTGTCGCTGGTTTCGGCCAGGGGGCTGGTGGTCAGCACGCCGGCGTTGTTGACGAGCACATCAATCTTGCCCAGTTGTTGCTCGACGGCGCCGAACATAGCCTGCACCTGCTCTGCCTGCGAGATATCAGCGCGGATGGCCATCGCCTGGCCACCTTCTTGCACCAGTGCCTGGGCCAGTGCCTCGGCCTCTTGCGCGTTGCTGGCGTAGTTGATGGCGATGGCATGGCCCTCTAGGGCCAGGCGGCGGGCAATCGTGGCGCCGATGCCGCGCGATGCGCCAGTGATCAGGGCGATGGATGTGGGTTGGGTCATGTCTGTTTTCCTGTCGTTGATGGAATGGCTGGATTTTTCACTATTCCATTCAAAAGATCATTGCCGTGATTTGAATTTTATAATTCGGTTTACTTTAATAATTACCGGACGCTGCAGCGTCCCTTTGGCCCATGGACCGCTTTCAGGAGATGCAAGTATTTGTGCGTGTGGCGGACCGCAGCAGCTTTGCGCAGGCGTCGGACGACTTGCAGATTCCGCGCGCCACGGTGACCAACCTGGTCCAGCGGCTGGAGGCGCGCGTGGGCGCGCGCCTGCTGGACCGCACCACGCGGCAGGTGCGTTTGACGCCCGAGGGCGAGGACTATTACCGCCGCTGCACCCGGCTGCTGGCCGATCTGCAGGAGGCGGAAAGCGCCTTTCGCCACGCGCCGCCGCAGGGCTTGCTGCGGGTCAACCTGCAGGGCACGTTGGCGCGCTACTTTGTGATGCCCCACCTGGGTGACTTTGCCGACCGCTACCCCGAGGTGCAACTGCACATGGCCGAAGACGACCGGCTGGTGGACCTGGTGCGCGAAGGGGTGGACTGCGTGCTGCGCGCTGGCAGCCTGCAAAGCTCATCGCTGATCGGGCGCCAGGTTGCATCGCTGCGCCAAGTGACCGTGGTCAGCCGTGGCTATGCCAAGCGCCATGGCCTGCCTGCGTCGCTGGATGAACTGCCCCAGCATGCCGCCGTAGCCTATGTCTCCAGCGCCACGGGCCGGCCGGTGGCGCTGGAGTTTTGTGTGGGCAAGCAGGTGGTGGAGCGGCGCCTCAAGCCCAGCATCACCGTCAACGGCGCTGACCTGTACACCGGTGCTGCGATGGCGGGCCTGGGGATGGTGCAGGTGCCGCGCTACCGCATTGCGCGGGCGCTGGAAGAGGGCGAGCTGCTGGAGGTGCTGCCCGATCTGCCTCCGCCGCCCATGCCGGTGTCGGTACTCCATCCCTACAGCCGCCAGCCTTCGGCTCGGGTACGGGTGTTCATCGACTGGCTGGCCGAGCGCTTTGCGCATGTAGGTTAGCGGCGACCGGCGACCGGCGACCGGCGGCCGGCGACCGGCGGCGGGGTGGCCGGGCTCTGCCATCGCTGTGCATGGCCGCCGATCCGTGCGATGATTTGTTCGATCTATAAATAGTTTTATTAATCAAACAAACTGCCCTGGCCTCCCGCTCTGGCAGATGGAGGGATAGCGATGCCTGGGTCATCCACCTTGCACCCCCGGGTGCTCTTTTGTGCGAATGCGAGGCGCCTTGCAGTGCTGGCCGCCATCGCAGGCCTGCCGTTGGCCGCTGTGGCGCAGCAGCTGCCTGCACCGGCAGAGGAGGGCGCCACCGGCACCTGGGCTGTTCAGCTCACGCCCTATGTCTGGGCCAGTGGGGTGGGCGGTGATCTGCGGCCCTTGCGGGGCGGCAGTGTGGTGTCGATGGACAAGCCGTTTTCCGAGGTGATGAAGGACCTGGATGCCGCATTCTTTCTGACCGGCTATGCCCGCAAGGACCGCCTGGTGCTGCTGGGCGACATCAGCTATTCGTCGAGTTCGCGCTCGGGCAAGTTGCCGCCCGGGCTGCCGGCATCGGGCAGTTTTCGCCAGGCCTCGGCGACGCTGGCAGCGGGCTACCGCGCCGTGTCAAATGCCGATATCAACCTGGATCTGCTGGCGGGCCTGCGCGCCTGGAGCGTCAAGGCCTCGGTCGATGTGGCGGGCGGCCTGGTGCAGGCCTCGCCCGAGAAGCGCTTTGTCGACCCCGTTCTGGGCCTGCGCGCCCATATCCCCATTGCGCCGCATTGGTCGGCTATTGCCTATGGCGATGTGGGTGGCTTTGGCCTAGGGTCGCGGGCCACGCACCAGGTCGCTGCCACCGTCAACTACCAGTGGAGCGAGCAGGCCTTTGTCTCGCTGGGCTACCGGGTGCTGACCCTGGACTACCGCCGGGGTGGCACGCGCATCGATGTGACGATGGCCGGGCCTTTGCTGGGGGCCACCTGGCGCTTTTAGGTTCCGCGCATAAAAAACCGGCACACAGCCTGAGGCGCTGTGTGCCAGTTTGCTCTTTTGCGCGGTTGCCTGCCGGGCAAGGGCTTGCTCAGGCAGGCCCGGGTCTTAGCGGTTGGACCGGGTCGCAATGCCCGCCACCACATGGGCAGGCGCTTCGGTGTAGCGCTTGAACTCCATCGTGTAGGTGGCACGGCCCTGCGTCATCGAGCGCAGCTGCGTGGCATAGCCAAACATCTCGGACAACGGAACCTCGGCCTTGATGCTCTTGCCGCCGCCGGCAATGTCGTCCATGCCTTGCACCATGCCCCGGCGCGACGACAGGTCGCCCATCACGGTGCCGGCATAATCTTCCGGCGTCTCCACCTCGACCGCCATCATCGGCTCCAGGATGACCGGGTTGGCCTTCTTCATGCCTTCCTTGAAGCCGAAGATGGCCGCCATCTTGAAGGCCTGCTCGGACGAGTCCACATCGTGGTACGAACCAAAGGTCAGGCGCACGCGCACATCCACCACCGGGTAGCCAGCCAGCACCCCGGTCGTCAGTGCCTCGCGCACCCCCTTCTCCACAGCGGGGATGTACTCGCGTGGCACCACACCGCCCTTGATCTCGTCGACAAAGGCAAAGCCTTCGCCGGACTCCATTGGCTCCAGGGTGAAGACCACATGGCCATACTGGCCCTTGCCGCCCGACTGGCGCACGAACTTGCCGTCCACATCCTTGACCGTATTGCGGATGGTTTCGCGGTAGGCCACCTGGGGCTTGCCCACATTGGCTTCCACGTTGAACTCCCGCTTCATCCGGTCCACGATGATCTCCAGATGCAGCTCGCCCATGCCGGCGATGATGGTCTGGCCCGATTCCTCATCGGTGCGCACGCGGAAAGAGGGGTCCTCGGCGGCAGATCGGAAGAGCACACGTCTGAACTCCAGTCACCG
>NZ_CAXYJV010000002.1:0-159678 GCF_964277875.1 uncultured Comamonas sp. | reverse complement strand
GATGGTCGGCATGCGAAGCCATGCCGGCATCAGCCGCTTTGCCTACGACGGGGCAGGGAGATTAACTGGCGCGCACACGCCGCATGCTGGCTCGCAACGCTGGCAATTCGACCCAGCAGGCAACCGCCTACCCATCGCTGGGCCTGAAACCCTGCCCACCGCCCCAGACGCCATCACCGGCCACCTCAACGAAACCGACCGCCTCAGAGCCCAGCAACGCGCCGCCGCCCAAGCCAACCCCATCACCCAAGAGCAACTGCTGCGCAGCGACTTCAACCCGCTCCAAGCGGGTCCAGACCCCAGCAGCAACCAACCGCTGCACACCAGCAAACGCTGGGCCGGCAACCGCGTGGCCTATTACGAGAACCAGGAAGATGCGAGTAGCCAGGGTGCAAAAATCCACTACCAGTACGACAGCCGGGGCAATCGCACCCAAAGCCTGGACGAGGCCAAGGGGCGCAAGCTGGAGCTGGCGTATGACAGTGGCAACCAGTTGGTGCAGGTAGTCGTTGAAGAAGCAGGTCAGCGCCACACCCAGAGCTACCGCTACGACGCCTTTGGACGGCGCCTGGCCAAATACAAAATGCCGGCGAACTCAGAAGCAGGTGGTTTGAGCGAGACAGACTACTTCGGCTGGGACGGAGATCGCCTGATCCACACCGAGCGCTTTAACAGCGCCAATGCCAAAGATGACGATGGCGCAACCCAACCAGAAATCATCCACACCATCTACGAGCCAGGGTCCTTCACTCCGCTGATCCAGCTGCGCAGAGCCAGCAAAGCTCCCCTTGACCTGGGCGAACAACTGCTCGCCAACACCTCGCCAGGCGTAGTGCAAGACGCCTTGCGCAAAGCCCTGGCAGATATCAAAGAGCTCAGCGCCACGCTGCCCCAGAACATCGCCTTTAAATCCATGTCCAAGGATGTGCAGATCTTTATGCGCGAACAGCTGCAGGAGTACGAGCAAACGTTGAGCGACCAGCGCAAAGCAGCTGCAGAAAAAGTCGAGATCCGCCACTACCTCTGCGACCACCTGGGAACGCCCAATGCGCTGATCCGCGAGAACAGCCGGCTCGATTGGGCGGTGCAATTAGATGCTTGGGGGAATGTGCGGGTGGAGCATAACCCGGATGAGCTGTACCAGCCAATTCGGCTGCCGGGGCAGCATGCGGATGGGGACACGGGGCTTTATTACAACCGGCATCGGTATTATGAGCCAACTAATGGAGGGTATGCCACTCAGGATATGCTAGGGGTGGAGGGAGGAATAAACCTCGGAATGTACACAGGAAACCCACTCAAATGGATAGACCCTCAAGGGCTTTCTCCTGTAGCGACAAATGCCTGTGTCGTTGATCCGATTACAAAGCAAAATGTAGGAAGATTTATTGTGGATTCACGAGGAAATATTATTCCTGAGCCAGTGGGCGGCAAAACAATCCCTTACCCGCTATCCAACCCTGGAAGTCCGGATACCCATACACTATACGCAAATGGTTCAAATGCATACAGATTAAATCCCCAAGGGCATGCCAATAACCCAACACCTCACGGGCATGCACACTTACCGGGAACAGGTCCCAGCAGAAAAGGGCAAGGCCCATCTCTAGATGCTAGCGGACAGCAAGTTCCGTCCAACAGCGCTGGCGCACACATTGCATTAAAATCGCTTGGAGCAATTGACTTCCTAAGAAGTCTATACCAAATGGGTCGGCTTAAATCCTGTACTGAAGGTGGTTTTGGACAGTGTTTTTGCGCTTTAAATAATACAACCATGGGACATGATGAAAGAACTTCAGACAATGCCTGCATGGGAAACATAATGGATCTTTAAAATGATACTCAGTGACAATCAGAAAATTTACGTGGGCGACCGAGCTATAACCAAAGTAATGTTTGAAACATTAGCCAATAAAATATCTATCGAATTTGACTGTGTCTCCATTTTTGAAACCGAACGTTGGATCCCAGGGGAATCTATTGACATAGACAACTGCGTAATAGATTTTTTTGAGGTGACAGATTACTTCATAAAGCCTCTGGGATTTACCCCCAATGATTTTATAATCAACATTGAACTATCAAGCCATAAAGTAAATATTAAAACTCTAGGTGAATTATATAATTCACAAAATCACCAGCCAGATATTGTAGAAGGTGAGTTGTATATTGAGTTCGGTAGATACGCCATCAACGAATGATGGTAATGGGCACCACTTAAGAATTCTGCGAAACCCTCATCCGAAGGGCTGAACGCGGATCTGAATAAGACACATGAAGTCTTTTTGACAGGCAAGACGTAGCCATTGATTAGGAAGGCAACGAAGCGGATCGCCCGAACCCGCATCCATACCTCAAGGAAGGGGATCGGCAGAATTCCCTAAGCGCCCCCCCGCCTCAAGACCCCCGGTACGTCGAATAGCTCCAGGGGCTGACGAGCAGCGGCACGTGGTAGTGCTGGTCCGCATGGGCCACGCCAAAGTCCAAGTTCACCTGGTTCAGAAAGTTGGGGCTGGGCAGCTCCACGCCCTTGGCGGCAAAGTAGGCCGCCACCTCAAAGCTCAGGCGGTAGGTGCCGGGGCGCAGCGATGCATTGTCAAACAATGGGGTCTGGGTGCGTCCGTCGTGGTTCAGCGTGTCACGCCGGATCAGGCGCAGCTCGCCGCCATCGGTGGCATACAGTGCAATGTCCATGCCCGCTGCGGGGCAGCCGTGCATCGTATCGAGAACGTGGGTGCTCAGGCCCATAGGTAAATCTCCTGATGATTCTGGGTAAGATCGGACTGGTGATGTGCACTAAAAGTGTATACACTTTTTGTCATTCGGCCTACTATCCTGACATGGAAACCACCTCAACGTCCACCATTGCCCAATCCCTGACCCGTGCCATCGTCGAGCACCGGTTGCTGCCGGGCACCAAGCTGGCCGAGCAGAAACTCGCGGACCACTTTGGCGTGTCGCGCACCCTGGTGCGCCAGGCGCTGTTCCAGCTCTCGCAGAACCACCTGGTCACGCTGGAGCCGGCACGCGGCGCCTTTGTGTCGACCCCGTCCGTCACCGAAGCGCGCCAGGTCTTTGCCGTGCGCAAGATGCTCGAAGCGCAGATGACCCGCAGCTTTGTCGAGACCGTCACGCCCAAGCAGATCAAGGTCTTGCGCGAGCATGTGCGGCAAGAGGCCGCCGCCGTGCACCGCGCCGATGTCACCGAGCGCACCGAGCTGCTGGGCGACTTCCATGTGCGCATGGCCGAGCTGATGGGCAACGATGTACTGGCCCAGCTGCTGGGCGACCTGATCTCGCGCTGCGCGCTGATCACCCTGATGTACCAGTCGGCCAGCGCTGCCGCCCATTCGCACGAGGAGCACGAAGAGATCGTGCAGGCCCTCGCCCGCAAGGATGCAGAAGGCGCTGTGCGGCTGATGATCGCGCACCTGGAGCATGTCGAGCAAGGCCTGCAGTTCGAACGCGAGATTCCCAGCAACGATTTATCCATGGCTCTGTCCTCGATCACGCTATGACCTACGACGCTACCACACCCTACCCCCGCGACCTCATCGGCTACGGCCGCGATGTGCCCCACGCCCAGTGGCCCCAGGGCGCGCGCATTGCCGTGCAGTTTGTGCTGAACTACGAGGAAGGCGGCGAAAACCATGTGCTGCACGGTGACCCGGGCAGCGAGCAGTTCCTGTCGGAAATGTTCAACCCGGCCTCGTACCCGGACCGCCACATGAGCATGGATGGCATCTATGAATACGGCTCGCGCGCCGGCGTATGGCGCCTGCTGCGCGAGTTTGAGAAGCGCGGTCTGCCGCTGACGGTGTTTGGCGTGGCCTCGGCACTGCAACGCCACCGCGAACTGGCCCAGGCGTTTTCCGATCTGGGCCATGAGGTGGCCTGCCACGGCCTCAAATGGGTGCACTACCAGAACACGCCCGAAGACGTGGAGCGCGCCCACATGCAGCAGGCCATGGATATCTTCCACAGCCTCTACGGCAGCCGCAGCACCCACGGCCTGGGCTGGTACACCGGCCGCGACAGCCCCAACACCCACCGCCTGGTGGCCGATTTTGGCGGCTTTGCCTATGACAGCGACTACTACGGCGACGACCTGCCGTTCTGGATGAAGGTCGGCAAGAGCGATGGCAGCGCTGCCCACCAGCTGATCCTGCCCTATACGCTGGACTGCAACGATATGCGCTTTGCGCTGCCCCAGGGCTATTCGCATGCCGATCCCTTCTTCCAGTACCTCAAGGACAGCTTCGATGTGCTGTACGCCGAAGGCGATCCCGCCGGTGAGAACCGCCCCAAGATGATGAGCATCGGCATGCACTGCCGCCTGCTGGGCCGCCCGGGCCGCATCACCGCACTGCAGCGCTTTTTGGACCATATCCAGCAGCACCAGAACGTCTGGGTCTGCCGCCGCATCGACATCGCCCGCCACTGGGCCGAGCGCTTTCCCGCGCCCACGCTCTGAAAGACGACACCACCGCGCGCGTGCGCAAACGGCACCCATCCATTCGATAGGAAACACATGGCCCTGACCCTGGAACAACTCAACCAAGCCACGCCCGATGCGGCACTGGCCATGCTCGATGGGCTGTACGAGCACTCGCCCTGGATTGCCCAGGCCGCGCTGGCCCAGCGGCCCTTTGCCTCGCTCGCCCAGCTCAAGCACGCGATGGTGCGCGTACTGGCGCAGGCCCCGGTCGATGCGCAGCTCGCCTTGATCCGCGCCCACCCCGAGTTGGCAGGCAAGGCCATGGTGGCCAACACCTTGACGGCAGAGTCCACCTCGGAGCAAAACCGCGCGGGTCTCACCCAGTGCACGCCCGAGGAGTTCGCGCAGATTCAGCAGCTCAATGCAGACTACAACGCGCGCTTTGGCTTTCCGTTCATCCTGGCGGTGCGCGGGCCCCGGGGCCTGGGCCTGCCCAAGCAGGAGATCATCGCCACCTTTGCGCGGCGCCTGAACCACCACCCCGATTTCGAGCGCGAGGAGGCGCTGCGCAACATCCACCGCATCGCCGAGATCCGCCTGAACGACAAGTTCGGCTACGAGCCGGTGCTGGGCAACGACGTCTGGGACTGGCAAGAGCGCCTGGCCCAGCACAGCGACGAGGGCTTTGCCGAAAAAGGCCAGCTCACCGTCACCTACCTGACCGATGCCCACCGCGCCTGTGCCCAGCGCATCAGCCACTGGATGCGCGACAGCGGCTTTGACGAGGTCGAGATCGATGCGGTCGGCAATGTCGTGGGCCGCTACCGCCCGGCGCAAGAAGGCGGCAAGTACCTGCTGACCGGCAGCCATTACGACACTGTGCGCAACGGTGGCAAGTACGACGGGCGCCTGGGCATCTTTGTGCCGATGGCCTGTGTGCGCGAGCTGCACCGCGCCGGCAAACGCCTGCCCTTCGGCATCGAGGTGGTGGCCTTTGCCGAGGAGGAAGGCCAGCGCTACAAGGCCACCTTCCTGGGCTCGGGCGCGCTGATCGGCCACTTCAACCCGCAGTGGCTGGACCAGGCAGACGCCGCCGGCATCACGATGCGCGAGGCCATGCAGCACGCCGGCCTGTGCATCGACGACATCCCCAAGATCCAGCGCGATGCCTCGCAGTACCTGGGCTTTATCGAGGTGCACATCGAGCAGGGCCCGGTGCTGACCGAGCTGGATATTCCGCTGGGCATCGTCACCTCGATCAATGGCAGTTCGCGCTTTGTCTGCGAGATGCAGGGCATGGCCAGCCATGCCGGCACCACGCCGATGGACCGCCGCCGCGATGCCGCCTGCGGCGTGGCCGAGCTGATGCTGTACGCCGAGCAGCGCGCCGCGCAAGATGGCGACTCGGTCGCAACCGTCGGCATGCTGGAGGTGCCCAGCGGCTCGATCAACGTCGTACCCGGCCGGTGCAAGTTCAGCATCGACATGCGCGCCCCCACCGATCCGCAGCGCGATGCGCTGGTGCGCGACGTGATGGGCCAGCTGGAGGCGATTGCGCAAAAGCGTGGCCTGCGCTACCGCGCCGAGCAAACCATGCAGGCCGCAGCGGCCCCCAGCGCTCCGGCCTGGCAGCAGCGCTGGGAAAAGGCCGTGGCCGCCCAGGGCGTGCCCTTGTTCCGCATGCCCAGCGGCGCCGGCCACGATGCGATGAAGCTGCACGAGATCATGCCCCAGGCCATGCTCTTTGTGCGCGGCATCAACAGTGGTATCAGCCACAACCCGCTGGAATCCTCGACCGCCGATGACATGCAACTGGCGATCGACAGCTTCAGCCACGTCCTTCAACAACTAGAAAACGAAACCGTATGACCACGAACAACGCCACCTACGCCGCCCTGGACCAGTGGATCGACCAGCACTTTGACGAGCAGGTGCAGTTCTTCCAGAAGCTGGTGCAAGTCCCCACGGACACGCCGCCTGGCGACAACACGCCGCATGCCGAGCGCACTGCCGAGCTGCTGCAGGCCATGGGCTACACCGCTGAAAAGCATGAGGTACCCCAGGCCGATGTTGAAGCCTATGGCATGACCTCGATCACCAACCTGATCGTGCGCCGCCCCTTTGGCGCAGCCGGCTCGGGCCGCACCATTGCACTCAATGCCCATGGCGATGTGGTGCCGCCTGGTGAAGGCTGGAGCCATGACCCCTATGGCGCCCGCATTGTCGACGGCAAGCTCTATGGCCGGGCTGCCGCCGTGAGCAAGTGCGATTTCTCCACCTTCACCTACGCGCTGCGCGCACTGGAGGCCGTGGCCAAGCCCAGCAAGGGCGCGGTCGAACTGCACTTTACCTATGACGAAGAGTTTGGCGGCCTGCTGGGCCCCGGCTGGCTGCTGGAAAAAGGCCTGACCAAGCCCGACCTGATGGTCGCCGCTGGATTCAGCTATGAAGTGGTCGTCGCCCACAATGGCTGCCTGCAGATGGAAATCACCGTGCACGGCAAGATGGCCCATGCCGCCGTGCCCCACACCGGTGTGGATGCGCTGCAGGCCACCGTCGCGATCATGAACGACCTGTATGCGGAAAACACCACCTACCAAAAGGTCAGCTCCCAGGTTGCAGGCATCAAGCACCCCTACCTGAACATTGGCCGCATCGTAGGCGGCACCAACACCAATGTGATCCCCGGCAAGGTGCTGCTCAAGATTGACCGCCGCATGATCCCCGAGGAGAACCCGGTCGAGGTCGAGGCCCATATCCGCCAGGTGATTGCCAAGGCGGTGGAGCGCTTCAACAGCGAGCGCGGCTACCAGGGCGAAGACGCCGTGCGCATCGATATCAAGCGCCTGCTGCTGGCCAATGCGATGACGCCGCTGGCCGGCAACCAGCCGCTGGTCGATGCCATCCAGACCCATGGCGAAGCGCTGTTTGGCGAGAAGCCTCCGGCCGTCGGCACGCCGCTGTACACCGATGTGCGCCTGTACGTCGAGCGCGGCATTCCCGGCGTCATCTACGGCGCAGGCCCGCGCACCGTGCTGGAAAGCCATGCCAAGCGCGCCGACGAGCGCCTCGACCTGGAAGACCTGCGCCGCGCCACCAAGGTCATCGCCCGCTCGCTGGTCGATCTGTTGGCCTGATCCAACGCGGCGCTCCAGCACGCCGCCGAAAACATCCTTTTACCAACTGCCCCCTGGCCCGGCGCCCGGGGGCAGTTTTGCTTGTGCCTGCAAGCTTTGCGGGGGGCGGGCCGCTCATCGGCCACGGGGTTTGAAGCCGCTGCAACAGCGCTGCTTGAGGGTAATCAGGGGGGTGCTGTTGCAGTGCATGTGTATACACTTTTTGTATGGATTCCTAAGCAATAACACTGGCTTATTCAGTCAAATTCCCCCGCATGAGGAGTGATAAAGATGCAATCTGACAAACACCCCGTTGACCAGGTGCTGCCCCTGGGGCGCCTCACCACCTTGGGCTTGCAGCATGTACTGGTCATGTACGCGGGGGCCGTGGCGGTGCCGCTGATCGTGGGCCGCGCGCTCAACCTCGATTCCCACCAGATAGCCAAGCTGATCTCCGCTGATCTCTTCGTCTGCGGCCTGGTTACCCTGATACAGGCCTGGGGCGCGACCCGTTGGTTTGGCATCCAGCTGCCGGTGATGATGGGCGTGACCTTTGCCAGCGTGGCGCCGATGATCTCGATGGCGCAGACCAATGGCGGCGTCTATGGCGCAGGCCTGATCTTTGGCTCGGTCATCGGGGCGGGGGTCATCTCGATACTGATCTCGCCGCTGGTCAGCCGCATGCTGCGGTTCTTCCCGCCGGTCGTCACCGGCACCATCATCACGGTCATTGGCATCAGCCTGATGCGCGTGGGCATCAACTGGATCTTTGGCAACCCCGCCGGCCCCACCGCGCCTTCGGTGCCCAATCCCGAGCATGTCAAATGGCTGCAGAGTGCGCAGGTGGCCGCTGGCGCGCCCGGCTCGGCGCTGCCCCCCATCCCCCATGGGCTGGCGATTCTGCCGTCGGTCCCCAACCCCCGCTATGCGGACCTGAGCGGCGTGGGCATCTCTGCATTGGTGCTGGTCTGCATCCTGCTGATCACCAAGTTTGCCAAGGGCTTCATGGCCAATATCGCGGTGCTGGCCGGCATTGTCATTGGCGCCATCGTCGCCTCGGCGATGGGCCTGATGACCTATGAAAAAGTGGCGCATGCCGAATGGTTTGATTTTGTGATGCCGTTCGAGATTGCGATGCCGGTGTTCGACCCCATCCTGATCCTGACGATGACCCTGGTGATGATCGTCGTGATGATCGAATCGGTCGGCATGTTCCTGGCGCTGGGCGACATGACGAACAAGGAGGTCACCCCGGCCGACCTGACCCGGGGCCTGCGCACCGATGGCCTGGGCACCTTGCTGGGCGGCATCTTCAATACCTTCCCCTACACCAGCTTCTCGCAAAACGTGGGCCTGGTGGCAGTCACCGGCATCCAGAGCCGCTTTGTCTGCGTGGCCGGCGGCTTCATCCTGATCATTCTGGGCGTGCTGCCCAAGCTGGGCGCGCTGGTCGAATCGCTGCCGACGATGGTGCTCGGCGGTGCGGGTCTGGTCATGTTCGGCATGGTCGCTGCCACCGGCATCCGCATCCTGTCGAATGTGGACTTCCGCCATAACCGCTACAACGCCATGGTGGTGGCGGTGTCCATCGGCGTCGGCATGATTCCGCTGATTGCACCGCAATTCCGCCAGTGGATGCCCCATGCCATCCACCCGCTGATCGAATCGGGCATCCTGCTGGCCTCCATCTGTGCGGTGGCGTTGAACCTGTTTTTCAACGGCGCCAAACTTGACCAGGCCCAGATCATCAAGGCTGCGCAGCAAGCAGATGCCCACTGACAAGATTGCTGCGGTGCAGCATCGAAACTTAGGCCCACTGCCCCATAGGGGTGGGCCTGCGCCTTTATCATCAGCTGGGTTCACACTGGATTGATTCACTCTTATGGCACAACAACTGTCCGCCGCCGAACAGGCACTGCGCGAAGCCGCACTCGAATACCATCGCAGCCCCAGCAAGGGCAAGATCTCCGTCACCCCCACCAAGCCGCTGTCCAACCAGCGTGACCTGTCGCTGGCCTATTCGCCAGGCGTGGCCTACCCTTGCCTGGACATCGAAGCCGATCCCAGCCTGGCAGCCGACTACACCTCGCGCGGCAACCTGGTCGGTGTGATCACCAACGGCACCGCCGTGCTGGGCCTGGGCGATATCGGCCCGCTGGCCAGCAAGCCGGTGATGGAAGGCAAGGGCTGCCTGTTCAAGAAGTTCGCCGGCGTCGATGTGTTCGACATCGAGCTGGCCGAGCGCGATCCAGACAAGCTGATCGACATCATCGCCAGCCTCGAGCCCACGCTGGGCGGCATCAACCTCGAAGACATCAAGGCACCCGAGTGCTTCTACATCGAGCAAGAGCTGTCCAAGCGCATGAACATTCCGGTGTTCCATGATGACCAGCACGGCACGGCCATCATCTCCAGCGCTGCGCTGCTCAACGGGCTGGAACTGGTCGACAAGCAGATCGGCAACGTGAAGATCGCCGTCTCCGGCGCGGGCGCTGCAGCCATTGCCTGCGTCGATGTGATGGTGGGCCTGGGCGTCAAGCGCGAGAACATCTTCATGGTGGACTCCAAGGGCGTGATCTACGAAGGCCGCCCTGGCAACCTGGATGCCTCCAAGGCGCGCTACGCGCAAAAGACCGAAGCCCGTACCCTGGCCGACGTGGTCAACGGCGCTGACGTGTTCCTGGGCTGCTCCGCCCCGGGCGTGCTGACGGCCGACATGGTCAAGACCATGGCCGACAAGCCCATCATCCTGGCGCTGGCCAACCCCGAGCCGGAAATCCGCCCCGAGCTGGCCAAGGCCGTTCGCCCCGATTGCATCATCGCCACCGGCCGTTCGGACTACCCGAACCAGGTCAACAACGTGCTGTGCTTCCCCTACATCTTCCGTGGCGCGCTCGATTGCGGCGCCAGCAAGATCACCGAGGCGATGAAGCTGGCCTGCGTGCGCGAGATCGCCGCGCTGGCCAAGCAGGACGTCAGCGACGAAGTAGCTGCTGCCTACCAGGGCAAGGAGCTGAAGTTCGGCCCCGACTACCTGATCCCCACCCCGTTCGACACGCGCCTGATCCTGCGCATTGCGCCCGCCGTGGCCAAGGCTGCGCAAGAGTCCGGCGTGGCTGCACGCCCGATCGAAGACATCGACGCCTACCGTGAGAACCTCACCCGCTTCGTCTACCAGACCAGCATGTTCATGCGCCCGGTGTTTGCTGCGGCCAAGAGCCATGTGCAACGCGTGGCCTACGCCGAAGGCGAAGACGAGCGCGTGCTGCGCGCCGTGCAGGTCGCCGTGGACGACGGCCTGGCCAAGCCGATCCTGATCGGCCGCCCGGCCGTCATCGAAGCCCGCATCGCCAAGGCCGGTCTGCGCCTGCAACTGGGCAAGGATGTGGACATCGTCGATCCGGAAGATGACCCGCGCTTCCGCCAGTACTGGGAGGCCTACCACGCCCTGATGGGCCGCAATGGCGTGACCCCCGAGGTCGCCAAGTCTGCCGTGCGCCGCTCCAACACCGTGATCGCCGCGCTCATGGTGCACCTGGGCGATGCCGATGCGATGCTGTGTGGCGTGATGGGCCGCTTCGACAAGCACCTGGGCCATATCGAAGACGTGCTGGGCCACCAGACCGATGCCAACCGCCTGGCCACCGTGAACGCGCTGATGCTGGAAAACCGCACGCTGTTCATCGCCGACACCTACATCAACGAAGACCCGACCGCCGAAGAGCTGGCCCAAATCGCCAAGCTCGCCGCGCAAGAGGTGCAGCGTTTTGGCCTGCCGCCCAAGGTGGCCTTCCTGTCGCACAGCAACTACGGCTCGTCCACCCGCAAGTCGGCGCTGAAGATGCGCGCTGCCCGCGACCTGTTTGCCGCTGCCAACCCCGACATCGAATGCGATGGCGAGATGCATGGCGACGCCGCGCTGGACGAACACGTGCGCGAGCGCACCCTCATCGAGTCGAGCCTGACCGGTGAAGCCAATGTGCTGATCTGCCCGAACCTGGACGCAGCGAACATTCTGTTCAATGTACTCAAGACCACCGCCTCGCACGGCACCACCATCGGCCCGATCCTGCTGGGCAGCGAGGCACCCGCCCATGTGCTGACCCCTTCGTCCACCGTGCGCCGCGTGGTCAACATGACGGCCCTGGTGGCCGCCCAGGCCCAAGCCCGCAAGGAAGGCAAGTAAGCCCTGGCGCGGCACCCGCTGCGCCTTGGTTTGGTTTGCACGGATAGCCCAAAGATAGCCCCAGGCACAGCGCCTGGGGCTTTTTTACGTCTGCCACTCAGCCACGGCGGCTTTCAGCACGCCCCCGTCACCAGCCGGTCAAACAGCTGCGCATCGCCCATCTGCCCGCCTTTGAGCATCAGCTCCAGCCCATCGATGCGCGCATCATCGCTGCGCGCCACGCTCAAGGTCACCCCGGGCGCCAAGGTGCTGTGGAAGGCCAGCCCCCACAGCCCCATCGCTTGCGTTGCCAGGCTGGAGGTATCGCCACCTGCAATGCCCAGGCGCCGCAAGGGCTGGCCCTGTGCGGCCAGCAGGCGCAAGGTCTCTGCCACCAGCTGCGCGCTGCGCTGTGCCACTGCTGCCGTCGTGGCCGCATCCACCGCTTGGCTGGGCCGGCTGGTGTGCGCCAGCATAGGGCGCCCCTCGTGCAGGCCCTGGGCCAACTGGGCCGCGCAAGCGCTCAGATAGCCGTCTTCGGCCAGCAGCCGGCCCACCTCCACCTCCCGCTTGTCAAACTGCTGGCTGGCCGCGATCTGCTGGCGGGAGACCGGCGACAGGCTGCCGACCAGCACCAGCACCGGGCCCTGCGCGGGCGCCAGCGGCTCAGCCGCTGGCACATCGCCCAACCATCCCAGTTGGCGCCAGCCTGCTATCAGGCACTGCTCCACGCCGCTGGGCCCCACGGCCAGCAACGGCGCTTGCTGCGCACGCGCCCACAGCAGCGCGCCAATCTGCGGCAGCTGGGCTTCGTGCACCAGGTCGATCAGCAAGGCATCTGGCACAGGGCCTGCGCCTTCTTGCGCCTGCATCCAGCGCAACAGCACCTCGGTATCGGCACCCGCCAGCTCCAGCTGCCGCGTGCTCAGCAGCCGAATATCGGCCAGCCCTTGCCTGGCCAGGTGCAGGCGCAGATCGGCCTCGTCCATGGGCGTGACGGGGTGCTGCCGCATGGTGGGATGGCGGTCAATACGGTGAACCGCACCACCCGGCCCGGCCTGCGCAAACAGGTTGCCAAAGGCACAAAAGCGCCCGATATTGGGCTGGCCGCCCACGATGACCGCTGGTGATGCAGGCGCCACCTTGCGCAAGGCCGCCACGGCCGCACCAATGCTGCCCACATGCGGAGCGCTGTCAAAGGTGGAGCAGCATTTGTAGTGCAGCAGCGGCGCGCCACTGGCGGCCATGAACTGCGCCACCGGCGCCAGCACCTCGGCCATCGCAGTCGGCGGCAGGCTGCGGGCCGCACCGGCAATGCCAATGGCCTGCAAGGGCCCGGCCTTGGCCCGCTGCGCCTCGGTCGGCACATCCAGAAAAAGCAGGGACCGCAGGCCCGCCTGTGCCACCGTGGCCAGGGTGTCGGTCGCACCGGTAAAGTCATCGCCATACCAGACGACGGCGGGCTGGCCGCGCAGCAGGGTGTCCAGCATGTCGCCTATCCGCGCTTGCCAAAAAACTGCAGCGCGCGCGCCAGCTCCGGCGCATGCCAGGCATAGTCGTCCAGGCTGCTGCCTTCGCGCACGGCAGCCCAGGCCTGGCGAATGCTCACCACACCGGCAGCCGGGCCATCGGGGTGGGCCAGAATGCCGCCGCCCGACATGAACAGCAGGTCATCGCTCTGCAGCGCTGCCCAGGTGGCAGGCACCGTGCCCGCCCATTGGCCCGATGAGAAGGCCGGCAGCACGCGGTCATCCTGCGCCGCAGACAGGCGCCGCTGGCAGTCCTGCGCAGATTCCACCACCTCGGCATCGGGCTGCGCAAACTTGCCCTGCAGGCCATGCACATGCACATGGTCCACCCCAGCCAGGCGCCAAAGGGTCTGGTAGGCCTGGTAGCCCATGCCCAGCATCGGGTCGCGCGACAGTGCGCCATAGCCATTGCGGTGCGCATGCAGCGCCAAGGGCGTGTGGCGCCGCAGGCTCTGGATGCCCGATAGCCCGCACCAGTTGATGCTGGCCATCACGCAACTGCCGCCCTCCTGTTGCACCAGATCGGCATGGCGCAGCATGGCGCTGGTCTCATCGGTGATGTTGAAGGCCACCATCACCCATTTTCCGGTGCGCTCCCGGTGCTCGCGGATCACGCGCATCACCGCCGGAATGCGCTCCTGCAGCGGTGCATGCGCCGGGTTGGCCGATACCTCGTCGTCCTTGATAAAGTCCACGCCGGCATCACAGAGCTGCCGCACCAGGTCGGCCGTCTGCTCGGCAGAGAGGCCCACATTGGGCTTGATGATGGTGCCCACCATCGCGCCCGCGCTGACCCCAATGCTGCGCCGCGTGCCGGCCACGCCCAGGGTCGGCAGATCGAACTTGTCGCGGTAATCCGGCGGCAAGTCCAGGCTTTCCAGCCGCAGGCCCGACACCTCTCCCAGGTCATACAGATTGCCGCTGACCGTGGCGGCCAAGGTGGGCAGGTTGGCGCCCACATTGGCGATGGGGAAGGCAATGCGCACGCGCGCACGCTGCCAGTTGGCGCCCGCGCCATAGCCTTGGCGCTCCAGCCAGGCATTGGGCAGGCTGGGCCGCTCCACCGTGCCCAGCGGCTGCACCTGCAGCACCTGGGCACGTGCCCGCGCCCGCAGGTCATCGGTCTCGCCCGCCACACGGGTGAAGGTGCCGCAGGATTGCTCACCGGCCATCACCTCGGCCACGGCCTCGGGCGCCAGCGGCGTCTCGATCAGGTAGCTGGCTTCAAAATGGGTAGATTTCATCGCATTTCCAGGCCCAGGGAGGGCCGGCCATCACAGGGTGTTGAGGTCAGGGAAAGGGCGCACAGGGTTCTGGCCGTCCCAGTCCTGGGAGGCCGCGCGGATCAGATCAAACATCTTTCCCTTGGGCCCCATCACCTCGGACAGCTCGATCACCGTGCCCGGGTGGTACTCAGTGTCAAAGTAGATAAAGCGGCCGTTCTTGCCCACCTCGCCACTCATCTGCGGCTTGAAGCCCTGCGCCAGCAAGCGCTGCAGATCGGCGTCGTAGTCGGTGGTCCAGTACGCCACATGCTGCAGGCCCGTGCGGCCGGCGCGCAGAAAGTCGCGGTACATCGATGGCACATCGTTGCGCACCTGGATCAGCTCCACCTGCACAAAGCCCGAGTTGGCCAGCGCCACCGAGTTGTGCGGTTGGTAGCTTTCACCCGCGTACTGGTAGTTCTCGATCGGCACCTTCGGGTTGTAGAACCAGGGGCCCACGCCCAAGGTCTCACTCCAGTACTTCATCGCGGCCTCGATATCGTTGACCACATAGCCCAGCTGGCGGATTTCTCCCAAAAAGCGGCTCATAGCTTGTCTTTCGTTTGTTGTAGGGTTGGTTGTTGCGTTGGTGGCATAGGCGCTGCCTCACGTGGGGTACACGCGATGCAGACCTAGACCTAAAAGCGGGCCCTGAGACCGCAGCCCGCTTTAAAGAAATCCGGTAGAAATCCAGGGGATGGCCGCCACAAAGAGCAGCCCGACGAACAGCGCCAGCATGTAGCCGCCAATGGGCCGAATGCCCTCGTTGGGGTTGACCTTGCTGATCGCGCAGGCGCCGTAGTAGCCCACACCAAAGGGCGGCGCAAACAGGCCAATGCCCATTGCAAAGATCACGACCATCGCGTAATGCACCTCGTGCACGCCCACCGCTTTGGCGATGGGGAACAGCAGCGGGCCAAACAGCACGATGGCGGGGATGCCTTCGAGCACACTGCCCAGCACGATGAAGCAGACGATGGAGATCGCCAGAAAGCCCCAGCTGCCGCCGGGCATACTGGTCATCGCCTTGGCCAGGTCAGACGAGAAGCCCGACTGCGTCAGCCCCCAGGCCATGCCGGTGGCGCAGCCCACAATCAGCATGATCGCGCCCGACAGCGAAGCGGTCTCCACCAGCATGGGTTTGAGGCGCCGCCAGTCAAAGCAGCGGTAGATAAACAGGCCCACCAGCACCGAATAGACCACGCCGATGGTGGACACCTCGGTCGCCGTCGCAATCCCCTCAACGACGGCGGCGCGGATCACAAAGGGCAAGGCCAGCGCCGGCAGGGCAATCACCAGCAGGCGGCCAATCTGCTTGCCGCTGAAGCGCTCCACACCGCCCAGATCCTCTTTGCGGTAGCGCCACCACACGACGCAGCACAGCGCAGCGCCCAGCACCACGGCCGGCAGCATGCCGCCGGTAAACAGCGCGGCAATCGATATGCCGGTGACCGAGCCAATCGTGATCAGCACGATGGACGGCGGAATGGTCTCCGTCTGCGCGCCCGTCGCCGACAGCAGCGCGACCAGATCGCCCTCCTTGGCGCCACGCTTTTTCATCTCCGGGAACAGCACCGGCGCAATCGCCGCCATGTCGGCCACCTTCGATCCCGAGATGCCCGAGACCAGGTACATCGCGCCAATCAGCACATAGGACAGGCCCCCGCGCACGCGGCCCAGCAAGCTGGCCAGAAACTGGATCATCGCCTTGGCCATGCCGGTCATCTCGATCAGCGAGCCCAGAAAAATGAACATCGGCACCGCCAGCATGATCAGGTGCGACATGCCCTCATCGAGCCGCCCCACCATCACCACCAGCGGCGTGCGTGTGGTCAGCGCCAGGTAGCCAAAGGTGGCGAGCGCAAACGAGAACGCAATCGGCACACCCGCAAACACCGTGCCCGCCACCACCAGCACAAAGAAGATCACCAGGTTGAACTTGCCCAGGCTCTTGAACAGCGGCTGGCACAGCCAGAACAGCAGCACCAGCGCGGCCACCAGCGCCACCGCGGCCAGCGCCTTTTGCCAGCTGGTCTGCGTCAGCAGCCGCAGCAGGGCCACCACGGCCATCAGGCCCATGCCCACCGGCAGCGCAGCAGCCCGCCAGGCATTGCTCAGCTCCATCGCCGGGGTGGTGATAAAGGCCTCTTCCTCCGCATATTCGTAGGCGGGGCCCAGCACCATCAGCAAAAAGGCCAGCGACGCGGCCAGCGCAAAGGCCTCCAGCGCTGCGCGCAGGCCCGGCTGCACGTTGTTGATGAATGCCGTCATGCGCATGTGCTCGCCCCGGCGCAGCGCCACCACGGCACCCAGCATGGACAGCCACAGAAACATCAGCGAGGCCAGCTCATCGGACCAGACCAGCGGCTGGTGGAACACATAGCGCGCCACCACGCCGGCAAACAGCACGATGATTTCGGCCAGCACCAGGGCAGCGGCCGCCGTCTCGACGATGGCGCCCAGGCCACGGTCAACGCCACGCGCCAGCGAGGCCAAGGCGTTGTCGGGCGGCGCAGCAGAGAGCCCCGCCAGCGCGGGGGTTGCAGGGTGGGACATGGCAATGCTCTTTCAGGGCGTGAATCAGTGCATCGCTCACGCGAGCTTGCCAACGGCGCCTTCGAGCAGGCTCCACACATCCTTGCCAAAGCGGCCTTGCCAGTCCTTGTAAAAGCCCGAGCTGCGCAGCGCTGCGCGAAAGCTCTCCGCATCGGGCTGGTTGAACTGCAGGCCCTTGCTGGCCAGATCGGCCTGCACCGAGGCATTGAGCTGGCTGATATCCCCCCGCTGTGCCATGCCGGCATCGTTGATCGCCGTGGCCACGATCTTCTTCAGATCGGCCGGCAGGCTCTCCCACATGCGGCCGTTGGCAATGAACCAGTAGCCATCCCAGATATGGTTGGTCAGCGAGCAGAACTTCTGCACCTCGTAGAGCTTGGCCACCTGGATGATGGGCAGCGGGTTCTCCTGCGCATCCACAATCCGGGTCTGCAGCGACGAGTACACCTCGGAGAACTGCAGGCTGGCCGGTGCAGCGCCCAGGCCCTTGAACATCGCAATCGGCATCGGGCTCACCGGCACGCGGATCTTCAGCCCATCCATGTCCTTGGCGCTTTGCACCGCGCCCTTGCTGCTGGTGGTCTGGCGGAAACCGTTGTCCCACATCTTCTCGAACGCATAGAGCTTGCGCTTGGCAATCTCGGCCCGCACCATCGCGCCCAGCGGGCCATCCATCGCCTTCCAGACCTGGTCGTAGTTGGTAAACGCAAAACCCACTGCATTGATGGCCGCAGCCGGCACCAAGGTCGCAATCACCAGCGCCGATGGCGTGAAGAAATCGATGCCGCCCGAGCGCACCTGCGCCAGCATGTCGGTATCGCCGCCCAGCTGGTTGTTGGGGTAGATGGCTAGCTCGACGCGGCCATTGCTTTCCTTGCGGATGCGGTCCGCCGCCTCTTGCGCGCGGATGTTGAGCGGGTGGCTCAGCGGCAGGTTGTTGCCGTATTTGAGCGAGAACTCGGCGGCACGCGCAACCAATGGAAAGCCCGACACCATGCCTGCGGCAGGCAAGGCAGTCAGTCCCTTGATGAGGGAACGGCGGCTGAGTTCGTTCATGCTTGTCTCCTGATATTTGATTTGAATTGATGTAATGGCACAGATCTCATACTGGAAGATAGGCAAACGGCTTGCTATAGTCAAACGCACAAAATGATTGAATTTGATGTTTTCTGATGCCTCATAGCCCCTCAGCGCCGCCGCAGCGCCTCACGCTCAAGACCGTGGCCGCCCTGGCGGGCGTCTCCACCGCCACCGCCGACCGGGTGCTGAACCAGCGCCCCGGCGTGCGCCCCATCACCGTGCAGAAGGTGCGCCAGGCCGCGCAGGCGCTGGGCTACCTGCCCGATGCGCTGGCCGATGCCGCGCCGCAGTCCGCGCCCTGGAAGCTGGCCTTTGTGCTGCCCCAAGGGCAGAACCCCTACCTGCGCATGCTGGGCGACACCATTGGTTTTTCAGAAAGCCACCAGGCGCCGTTCAACGTCAAATGCCAGGTGGAATATGTCGAAAGCTTCAACCCCGAAGCGCTGGCCGCCACCTTGCTGCGCCTGGGCAAACGGGTGCAGGGCATCGCCTTCATGGCGATCGAGCACCCCGCCGTGCGCGAAGCGGTGCAGCAACTCGCCGAGCGGGGCGTGCCGACGTTGACCGTTATCTCCGACCTGGACAACAGCGCCCGCATCGCCTATGTGGGACTGGACAACCGTGCCGCCGGCCGCACCGCCGCCTACCTGCTGGCCCGCTTTATCGGCAGCCAGCGCCGCGATGCGCAAATCGCGCTGATTGCAGGATCGCGCAGCTACCTGGCGCATGAAGAACGCGAAGGCGGCTTTCTGCAACTGCATGCCGAGCAGTTCCCCGACATGCAGATCCTGGGCCTGCGCGAGAGCTACGACGACTCGTCCCGCAACTACCAGCAGACCAAGGAGCTGCTGCAGCGCCACCCGCATATCGCCGGCATCTACAACATCGGGGGTTCATCGGATGGCGTGGGCCGCGCGCTGCAGGAAGCCGGCCGCGAGCACCAGGTCGTCCTCATCGGCCACGGCCTCACCCCCGACACCCGCGCGCTGCTGATCAACGGCACGATGGACGCGGTCATCACCCAAAGCCACCTGGGCATCATCATGAGCTGCATCCGCATGTTCAGCAATCTGCGCGACCAGCTCGACACGATGACGGCGGTGGACATCGTGCGGAGTCAGATTATTTTTCGGGAGAATTTGCCTTGAGGGTTTGGATCCACATTGGCGGCACAAGCGCCAAGCACGGACTTAGCGCAGACACATCCAGCAGCTAGGATCCACGCCCAAATGCGCTTCAGCGGAATCCCCCGCCTCCCCCAACCCGAGGAATGACATGCATCCTGTACCGCGCTTGGCCCAACAGCTGGTGGCTGAATGGGCTGAAGACCTGGCCCTAGTCCTTGGACGGCCTGTTGATGAAATTCGGCAAAAAGGTCTGGGGGCAGCAGACTTTCCATCCAACGAAAGCCTGCACATCAAGCTGATGGACGGCTCGTTTGTCCAGTTCGAATACGCATTCCATGTAGTCAATGCGCAGAAGTTCGCGATTGCGGTGTTCACAGAACACTGCGGCTACCATGTCTTCCCCTTCCATGAGGCCGAGGTGTCCCGCATCCAGCGCGAGGTTCTGTTTGTGCAGGAGTTCTAGGAAGCCAGCAACTCCCGCACCTTAGCAATCCCCCGCGCCGGTAGCTTCCCTCACATCTCATCAATCGCCGTACTCCCCACCCCACTCTGCGCCGCAGCCAGGCCCTCCCCCGCCTCAATCGCAAAGCGCTCGCGGCAGTTGATGTAAAAGCTCGCGCCAAAGCGCCCGACGGGGAAGAACTCCTGCAGGCGCACCCGCCATTTTTCGGTGTCGACCAAGCCATCGCGCACGGCCAGCCATTGCACCCGGCCGATGAAGACGTAGCGGCTGGGGGTTTCCAGGGTTTCGTGCAGCACGCATTCGAAAGCGACGGGGGCTTGCACGATGCGTGGGGGGTGCACGCTTTGGGAGGGAGTGGCGGTCAAGCCCGTGTGGTCCAGTTCACTCTCGTGCGGGGCCAGGCGGTCGCCGCAGCGGTGCATGGCGGCGGCCATGGCTTCGTCGGCGATGTGCACCACAAACTCCTTGTCGCGCAGGATGTTGGTGGCGGTGTCTTTCTGCGCGGTGTCCTGCAGCTTGTTCACGCTCAGCATCACCACCGGCGGGTCCTCGCCCATCATGTTGAACATGCTGAAAGGGGCGGCGTTGACAGTGCCGTCTGCGCCCAGGGTCGTCACCAACGCAATGGGGCGCGGCACGATCAGGCTGGCCATCAGCTTGTAGCGTTCGTAGGTGCCCAACTGGGCAAAGTCGATCTCGGTCATGGGCGCTTTCTCATCGTCTGAATGGCGCATTTTGCTTGCAATTGCCATGCCGGGCCGCCCGCGCGCCAGTAGCCGATCAAGCATGTATACAAGCTGCACCAAGCGGATGCGCGGCCATGCATCGGAGCGTGCACGCGGATCCATTCACCACCCTGCATTTGCACCAGCCTGGTGCAACAAAGCCCGCCTACAGGAGCTTACAAACTGGCACCGATCTTGCAAACGACCTTGTATGCAACATCGGAGGACCCCCATGCACAAGCGCAGTTTTCTGAAGACCACCATCGCCGCTCTGGCGCTGTCCTGGGGTGCGGCCCAGGCGGCAGATACGCCCATCAAGTTCCAGCTCGATTGGCGCTTTGAGGGGCCGGCCGCCTTCTTCCTGCAGCCGGTCGCACAAGGCCTGTTCAAGGCCCAGGGCCTGGATGTCACGGTGGATGCCGGCAATGGCTCCGGCGGTGCGGTGCAGCGCGTGGCATCGGGCACCTACGACATGGGTTTTGCCGACCTGGCCTCGGTGATGGAGTTCCATGCCAACAACCCCGATGCGCCCAACAAGCCGGTCGCCGTCATGGTGGTCTACAACAACACGCCGGCGTCGGTGATGGCGCTCAAGAAGTCGGGCATCAAGACCCCCGCCGATCTGAGCGGCAAGAAGCTGGGCGCGCCGGTGTTCGATGCCGGCCGCAAGGCCTTCCCGATTTTTGAGAAGGCCAATGGCGTCAGCAACGTCGCCTGGACGGCGATGGACCCGCCCCTGCGCGAAACCATGCTGGTGCGCGGCGATGTGGATGCCATCACCGGCTTTACCTTTACCAGCCTGCTGAACCTGGAGGCGCGCGGCGCCAAGGCTAGCGATGTGGTGGTGATGCAGTACGCCGACTATGGCGTCAAGCTTTACGGCAACGTGATCATCGCCAGCCCCAAGATGATCCAGGAGCGGCCCGAGGCGATCAAGAAGTTCCTGACCGCCTTTGCCCAGGGTGCCAAGGGCGTGATCGCCAACCCGGCCCAGGCGATCCAGTCCGTCAAGGCGCGTGATGGCATCGCCAATGTGGCGCTGGAGACGCGCCGCCTGCAGCTGGCGATCGACACCGTCATCAACAGCGCCGATGCCCGCAAGGAAGGCTTTGGCCGCCTCGACAGCAGCCGCCTGAGCCTGATGGCCGCGCAGGTCTCGGACGCCTATGGCACGAAGACCCGCGTCAAGGCCGAAGACGTCTGGAACGGCGGCTTTCTGCCGCCCGCCAACGTGCTAGATGTGCTCCCCAAAAAGTAAGCCATCCCAAGCCACCTTTACCCCATTGCCCCCACCACCTGACGAGACCATCCCGTGAAAAAACGCAGCTTTCTCCACGCATCCCTGGCCCTGCTGGCCGCCGCCAGCACCTGCAGCGCACTGGCCCAGCCGCTGACGCCGCTCAAGTTCCAGCTCGACTGGCGCTTTGAAGGCCCGGCCGCCCTCTTTGTGCACCCCGAGCAAAAGGGCTACTTCAAGCAGGCCGGTTTGGATGTGACGGTGGAGGCAGCCAGTGGCGCCGGCGCGATCCAGCGCGTGGCATCGGGCACGCATGATTTGGGCTTTGCCGACCTGGCCGCGCTGATGGAATTCCATGCGAACAATCCCGATGCGCCGATCAAGCCCGTGGCCATCATGGTGATCTACAACACCACACCGGCATCGGTGATGGCGCTGAAAAAATCCGGCATCACCAAGGCCAGCGACCTGACTGGAAAGAAGATGGGCGCGCCGATTTTTGATGCCGGCCGCCGCACCTTCCCGATCTTTGCGCAGGCCAATGGCGTGGGCGCCGTGCAGTGGACCACGATGGACCCACCGCTGCGCGAAACCATGCTGGTGCGCGGCGATCTGGATGCCGTCACCGGCTACACCTTCACCAGCCTGCTCAACCTGGAGGCGCGTGGCATCAAGGCCGAAGACGTGGTCGTGCTGCCCTATGCCACCCATGGCGTGCAGCTCTACGGCAATGTCATCATCGCCAGCCCCAAGCTGATTGCCGAGAAGCCCGAAGCGGTGCGCGCCTTCCTCAAGGCCTTTGCCAAGGGCGCCAAGGAGGCGATTGCCGACCCACAGGCCGCCGTCGCGTCGCTCAAGGCCAAGGATGGCCTGGTCAATGTGCCGCTGGAGGTAAAGCGCCTCAAGCTCACGATCGACACCGCCATCGACAGCAAGGGCGCGCGCGAAGAAGGCTTTGGCCAGCTGCGCACCGAACGCCTGGGCCTGATGGCCGAGCAGGTGGCCAAGGCCTACGAAACCAAGAACCCCGTGCCCGCCCAGGCGGTCTGGAACGGCAGCTTTCTGCCCAGCGCTGCCGAGCTGGACATCCTCCCCAAGCGCTGACCCCGCCGCCTGCAGGGCGCTGGCTGCGCCCTGCCCTTTTGAAGACGATTGCACCCTATGACGGCCTCCCTCCAAGACCCTGCCTTTGTTGAGTTTCGCGATGTCTGGCTGGCTTACAACGACGAGTTGCAGGCCAAGAACCAGTTCGCCGTCGAAGCCATTGACCTGCAAGTGCGCCGTGGCGAGTTCATCGCCATCGTCGGCCCCTCGGGCTGCGGCAAATCCACCTTCATGAAGCTGGCCACCGGCCTGCGCATGCCCAGCATTGGCAAGATCCGCATTGATGGCCAGCCCGTCACCGGCCCGCTCAAGATATCGGGCATGGCCTTCCAGTCGCCATCGCTGCTGCCCTGGCGCACCACGGTCGACAATGTGCTGCTGCCGCTGGAGATCGTCGAGCCCCACCGCAGCCAGTTCAAGGCCCGGCGCCAGGAGCACGAAGAGCGCGCCCGCCGCCTGCTGCAAAAGGTCGGCCTGGCGGGCTATGAGGACAAGTTCCCCTGGGAGCTGTCAGGCGGCATGCAGCAGCGCGCCAGCATCTGCCGCGCGTTGATCCATGAGCCCAAGATGCTGCTGCTCGACGAGCCCTTTGGCGCCCTCGATGCCTTCACCCGCGAAGAGCTCTGGTGCATCCTGCGCGATCTGCATGCCGAGCAGCAGTTCAACGTCATCCTCGTCACGCATGACCTGCGCGAATCCGTGTTCCTGGCCGACTCAATCTATGTGATGAGCAAGAGCCCCGGCCGCTTTGTGGTGCGCCGCGATATCGACATCCCCCGCCCGCGCGATCTGGAGCTGACCTACACCAAGGAGTTCAGCGACATCGTGCATGAGCTGCGCGGCCACATCGGCGCCATGCGCAAGACCGGCACCGTGATCAACCAGTAAGCGCCCAGGCCCCACCACCTATGTACAAGCTCAACAACCCCAAGCTCGAACGCTGGTCGCCCTGGCTGCTGCTGGCCGCCGTGGTCATCGTCTGGCAAATCATCTGCTCGGCCTTCCAGGTGTCGGAGTTCATCTTCCCCAGCCCCTTGCTCATCTGGCAGCAATTTCTGGAGTTCCACACCACCATCGCCGCCCACGCCTGGCGCACCTTCTGGGTGACGATGGCCGGCTTTGGCGTCGCCATCGTCGTCGGCGTGTTGCTGGGCTTTTTGATTGGCAGCTCGCGCCTGGCCTATGCCGCCGTCTACCCGCTGATGACCGCCTTCAACGCGCTGCCCAAGGCCGCCTTTGTGCCCATCCTGGTGGTCTGGTTCGGCATCGGCATTGGCCCGGCCATCCTCACCGCATTCCTGATCAGCTTCTTCCCCATCATGGTCAACATCGCCACCGGCCTGGCCACGTTGGAGCCCGAGCTGGAAGACGTCCTGCGCGTGCTCGGCGCCAAGCGCTGGGATGTGTTGATCAAGGTCGGCCTCCCGCGCTCGCTGCCCTACTTCTACGGCTCGCTCAAGGTCGCCATCACCCTGGCCTTTGTAGGCACCACCGTGTCCGAGATGACTGCCGCCAACGAAGGCATTGGCTACCTGCTGATCTCCGCCGGCTCATCAATGCAAATGGGCCTGGCCTTTGCGGGCCTCTTGGTGGTGGGCGCGATGGCGATGGTGATGTATGAGCTGTTCAGCTTGGTAGAAAAGCGGACCACGGCCTGGGCGCACCGAGGCGCCAACAACCACTAAAGCAGATCGCGGCCCTCGGGCTGAATCACAGCAAGCAAAACAAAGGGGCCCGTTCCATGAACGGGCCCCTTGCTGTTTGGCGGCAGCGGCTAAATCTGCACCGCCCGGCCGATGAACTGAATCGGTCCCGTGGGCTTGCCAATCGGCGATCCGCCTGCAGGCTCCAGAGTCAGCTCAAACAGCTGGTTGGGCTGCAGCGGTGGCAGCTTGTCGACGGGCACCTCGATCGCCTCACCCGGTTTGACGAGGCCCAGCGATACTGGGGCACTCCAGCCATCGGCCTTGGTCCAGAACTGCAAGGATTTCTCGGCCGGCACCACATCGGTGCCCAGTGGCACCAAGCGCAGCCGGCCGGCGGCCTGGGCCTGCACCAGCCAGCCAGGGGCCTGGCTTTGCGGGGCGGCCAGCACCACAAAGTAGCGGGCGGGGCCAGGTGCAGGGGCGGGGCCCAGCACCAGCACACCGGCCAGCACCGCAGCGGCGGCAAAACCGCTGCCTGCCAGGCCACGCCACAGCGCCAGGCTGTCCCAATCCCACCAACGGCGCGGGGCTGCAGCAGCGGCCCGTTGCGGCTCGGCCGCTGGCCACAGGCTGGCGGCAATGCGCGGCCACAGGCCCATGCTGGGCTCTTGCGGTGGCGCAAGGCTAGTCAAGGGCTGCAGGCGCTGCTCCCAGGCATCCACGGCGGCGCGCAACGCAGCATCCTGCGGCAGCCGCTCTTCAATTGCGCGGCGCTCTGCAGCATTCTGCGTGCCCAGCACATACTGGCCGGCCAGGGTCTGCAGGTCGTCCGGACTGTCGCCTTCGGGCGGCAAGGTATTGGGGGTATCGGCGCTCATTGCATGCATTCCCGCAAGGCACGCAGGCCCCGCTGTATCCAGGCTTTGACGGTTCCCAGCGGGGCCTGCACCCGCGCTGCAATCTCACTGTGGCTGCAGCCATCCACATAGGCATGCAGCAGGCATTCACGGCGCTGCGGCTCCAGCCCTTCCAGGCACTGGCCCAGGCGGCCCAGCTGCGCCTGGCGGCTCAGCGCATCGCCCTCTTCCTGCCAGGCGGCCATTGCGGCGCTGGCTTCATGCGCTGTAGCGGTCGGCTCATCCAGCGCAGTCTCGCGGGCGCCGCTGCGCACCCGGTTCAATGCTGCGTGCCGAACAATGCTATAAATCCAGCCTCTAGCCGCGCCCCGCGCCGCATCAAAACTGTGGGCCTTGCTCCAGATCGCCACAAAGGCATCGTGCAGCACATCCTCGGCTGCCGCCCGGTTGCGCACTATGCGCAAGGCCACCCCCAGCAGATAACGCGATTCTTGCTCGTAAATACGCTGCAGCGCATCGCGGTCGCCACGCGCGCAAGCTTCTAGCGCCAAGGCATGGTCAAAACTGTCGTCGGTCACAAAAGCGGCTGGCGGCATGTAGATTTAGGGGGGAAGAAGGAACAAGACGTCCTTCTTCCAGTGTAGCCGCTAGAAAACAAAAATTTACACAGGCTTCCAGAAGATGTAATCCGCCTGGTACTGCACCACGGCCTTCTGGCCCTTTTGCGCAGCGGTGCAAGGCTTGTCAGCAGGTGCCACGCCGCCCTTCAATGCCACGCGCTGGATATGGCTCACGCCCACCAATGCACCACTGCCGGACGCAGGGTTGGCCTTCACCAGCTGGTAGGGCAGATTGCCGGCACCCGATGGCGCCACGGCCAGCTGCGTCGCCGTCAGCTTGGAGCCATCATTCGCTTCCCAGGTGGCGGGCGGGCCGTAGTAGCGGCCCACCGTCTTGCCAGCGCGGTCCTTCAGCACCGCATCCGGGCCCACAAACACCCACTCGGTCTGGCCGGGGGCGTTCGCCTTGTCACGGCATTCGTAGGTGATGTCACCGCTGCCTACCGTCTCCCAGGCCACCTTGTGGCCCGCTGGCACCTGGATGGCCGCTGGCAGGGATTCCTGCGAGAAAGCCATGTCCTTTTTATGCATCGAACCGCAGGCGGTGAGCAGGCCGAGGGAGGCCACTGCGGTGGCGATGGCGGCGATACGGGGAGCTGTGCGAGAGGTCAACATACGAGTTCTCCTAAGTAAAGGGGGACAGGACGGGAGTAAAAACAGCGCTGTTTGGTGTGTGCTGTCAGGACCCTCTGCAAAACCCTCGCCAAGCAGGATGGACGCGGATCGGGATGAGGCGCAAGGCGTCTTTTGCAGTCCATAGCACGCTATAGACAAGGAAGACAACGCAGCGAATCGCCCGAGACCGCATTCAGGACAAGGCAGGGAGTTTTGCAGAGGGTCCTTGGCTGTACTAGTCGCGAGCCATACGAATGGATGCAGTGGATGCAAATTTTTTTTTTCCGCTGCCTGCACCGCCCCTGCGCCACCCCGCTCAAAAATTTTTTCACCATCGGTTGAATCCACTGCGCCATCCGCTGCGTATTCCAAGCAGCCGCAACGTTTTTTCGGCTGTTCATCCACACGCAAGGAGCATCTCATGGCCTCGATCCAAAGTACGCGCAAACTGGTCTCTTATGGCATGGCTTTCATGGTCGCAAGCACATCCATGGCGGCGATCGCCAAAGACGTGATGGTGGGCGGCGCGCCCATGCTGCCCACCAAGGACATCATCGACAACGCCGTCAACTCCAAGGACCACACCACCCTGGTCGCAGCCGTCAAGGCAGCCGGCCTGGTAGAGACCCTGAAGGGCCCCGGCCCCTTCACCGTGTTTGCCCCCACCAATGCTGCCTTTGCGGCCCTGCCCGCAGGCACCGTAGACAACCTGCTCAAGCCCGAGAACAAGGGCACGCTGACTACCGTGCTGACCTACCACGTCGTCGCCGGCAAGTGGGATGCCGCCGCGATCAGCAAGATGATCAAGGATGGCGGCGGCATGGCCAGCATCAAGACCGTCAGCGGTGGCACCCTGGTCGCCAAGGCCCAGGGCGGCAAGGTCACGCTGACCGACGAGAAAGGCGGTACCGCCACCGTCACCATCCCCGATGTCTACCAATCGAATGGCGTGATCCATGTGATCGACAAGGTGCTGCTGCCTCAATAAGGCTGGTACGCACTGATGGGGCCGCATCCGTTGCAGCGCATGCAGGGCTGCGGTAACCAGACACCACCCCGCTGCAGGCCGCCGATAAGGGCCTGCGGCTTTGGCGTTGGCGAGCTCCGCCTGTGCAGGCTGGCGGCAAGCCGATGGCCCTGCTGCAGCAAATGCCGCCAGAGCATCTACAACAGCCCAGCAGCAAGCCAAACACCCGGCATAGCCATCCATTGCGCCTAAGGCGCAGGCGTTGCCCCTGGGCTGGAGTACAGTAAGCGCCATCTTGCGGCCTGGCAGCAGCCAGCGCCCACTCCCCACAACCTGCTCCCCTGCCCACGCATGCCGATCTCCTTCACGCCCGTCAAGGCCGCCAACTCCCTCGCCGACCAAGTGGCCCAGGCGCTGGAAGCCAGCATTCGGCAAGGGCAAATGCAACCCGGCGACCGCCTGCCCACAGAGCTGTTGTTGGTCGCGCAGTTTGGCGTAAGCCGAACAGTGGTGCGAGAGGCGCTGTCCCGCCTCAAATCCAGTGGCCTGGTCGCCTCCCGCCAAGGCAGCGGCGTCTTTGTACAAGCGCCCCGCGCTGAACCGCTGGACCTGGAAAAAGGCCACGCCGCCTCGCAAGAGGCCGTTATCCAGATCGTAGAAGTGCGCCGCGCGCTGGAGGCCGAAGTGGCAGAACTAGCGGCCGCCCGCCGCAGCACCGCCGATCTGCGCCGCATCCGCGCTGGCGTTAAGGCCCTGGCCAAAGCCGTGGCCAATGGCCAAGACGGCGTAGCCGAAGACGTCGCCCTGCACCGCGTCATCGCCCAGGCTTCGGGCAACCCCTTTCTGCTCAGTACCTTGGATTACCTGTCGCAGGTGCTGGCAGGTGCCACGCGCATTACCCGCGCCAATGAGGCGCGGCGGCAGGATTTTGCTGCTGCCGTGACGCAAGAGCATGCGCGGATTGTGGAGGCGATTGAGGCGGGGGACCCGGCGGCTGCGCGGGCGGCAGCGACCGCGCATATGAATAACGCGATTGACCGGATCCGGCAGGCGGATCCGGCGTTTTGGCGGCAGGATGGGGAGAGGTTGGCTCGGGTGTTGTTGGGGGGAGCCGGTGAGGATTCTAGCGCTGGACTCAAATCTACTTAGGAAACCTATTTTCGGCGGTCGCCGACAGTGGGACCGACCAAGCGTGCTCAAGCTGAGGTCCAAAATCGACCATCTCGTTCACCGGCCCACTCTAGGTGATAACGGCAATTATCTGATTTACATCCGTGCGAGGTCCGCGATTTTAGATGTTTGTTTTCCAACGTAGATATCCAGACGTTTTGCGATGAAACAAATAATTCATCGATAGTGATAGTAAGCCGTGTCAGATTCCAATCATGGCCTTTCGGATCGCCGGTAGTAATTCTTCCTCGACCTCGCAGCCTTCGATTTTGGCGGTTGCGTTGTTAGCAAGAAGTACCGTTGCAGATGTCGACCCGATGGCGATGCGAAACTGCAGCTTCTCTAATATGTGGGGTCTGTTTCCTGTTATTGTCTGACAAGCCTCACGTACATCTTTATCGCCCTTAATTACTACCTTGGCGGTAGCGCTGTCCCCCAACTTCAGGCCACCAACTTGGATAGAAGAAATTGTCAACATGCCCCCAAATGTCTGTTGAATTCCCTCAGCCCATTTCAGAACATCAACATTCAAAGGCGCAAGACTCACTGAAAAGTCGCTCGCCTCTATCAACTCGCTTAGAAGTTGCTGCACCGACCTCGAGGGATCAATCAATTCGAGACCAGGCCATGTCGCGGTGGCTCTAAAGGCTGTTTGACGATACTCCAACCGTTCAAACGTGACTTCCTTACCAAATGGGTCTGAGACCGTTTCTTGAAATTCAAAACGTTCAATGTATCGTGCCTCGAGGAAGTCATCTCGTATTCGATCAAGCAGAAATCCACTACGGTTTTCCAACTTAAAGCTGTTTTGACGCATACTCTTCGACAGACTTCTAATAGCGACTGGCCAATCCGCTTCTAGCCACCTATAGCGCGTCATGATGCTGCCGCCATTTTTGTGGGCGACCCGCCCACAGACTCGTCTTGTTTATCTACCTGAATTTTCGCTTCTAATGCTGCACGATTAGACCGCATATCAGATAAAACGTCTTGAGCAGTCTTTTCAATAAGTTTCGTTAGAAGCTCTCGCTCTAAATCTGTAACGGGCCTTGAAGACTTAATGTGACCACCCTCTTGAAAACGATACACTCCCTTGATAGCTAATCTGAAATCTTTACCATTTTCTCCATCTTGAAACTCTGCATGAAGATGATTTTTGTCGTATGGCGGTGAGATTTGCAGCCCCTTCCAAGTCACCGATGTGATGAAGAAACCACGCTTCTTGAGCGCTTGGTACTCAGGTGCTGCAATAAGATTTTCCCCACTCATACCCATACTACGGACTACGACAAGCATAGTGCGTTCCACTTCAGCACGCTCGTCTTCGTCGAGTTCGGCCGGTTCATCTGCATCACTCTGTGGTTTGCTCGGAGCAATCTTTAGATTGGTCACTCCATTGAGCTTATGCCCGGCCATCTCCGACATAATTCGTGTAAAAAACGTAGTGCGCTCATCGGCGGTGAATTCGGGATCTAGCGCGATAGCGTTACGTATCAAGGGAGCACGGCGATTACTTTCTATTCGTCCAGTTAAATTTTCCACGACTCGCTTTGCCTTATCGCTAGCCGGAAAGCGGATAATTGTTTGACCTGCCTCATGAGCAAAGGAAAAAGTCGCGTCTTGACGGGTACGCTGAATCAATCGAGTACGAGAGTAGTCAATTTCGTCATATTCAAGATTCATCACTACTGCACTAGCACCTTTGTTATGAGAGTCGACCTTCTCGGACTTACCCACTTCAATTTGGTACTCAGATACAACAGCACGTATGTCATTAAGTGGAACCTCTCCCTCGAGCACAATGAACGTTGTCTTCTCATTTCTCCGCGAGGTCTCTCTACGACTAATGAGATCAGTAACCTCGTAGTAAGTATGCGGAAGTGTTGAAATTGACTCAACCAAATCGTCTCGAGTGTCATGCAATGAGTAGAAGACTCCTCTCTCGCTGGCAAGCTCACGAAGTACGGTTTCCGTCAGACGTTGCTTTGCAGAAGCCAGCAAGTCATGGATATCCTTGTCTGTCGCATATAACTGCGCAAGCTGTTCACTCATAGTCCATTCCTATTTCAATCTGAGAAAATCGCGTGCGTACCTGAGCAATACTGGAGAACTGAATCTCTGAAACTCTTTGCGCCAAACTTGTGTCTTCTGCGCCCGCGGCAAGTCCTTCAATATATGTCTGAACAGCTTTTCGAAACTTCGGCATCGCATAAGCGGAAGCATCAAGCATCTTGATCTCTACGCTCACATCCTTCTCAAACACCTGATAATGTCGAAGGTAGTCAAATAGGTAAGTAAACTCATCACTTGACTCCCCTTTCCCCCGGTAAAAAAGCACCAATCCTCGCTTACCAGGCGACTCAGGATGCAGGAATTCCAAAACAATTAGTTTAGACGTAAGCATCTCTAAAGTTGCAGATTTTGCTTTGTCCATCTGCAAGTTTTTTTTGCGCGCGAGCTGAGGATAGTAATATTTACAATACTGTGGGGCTGGAAGCTTACTTCCACTGCGACGACCACGCATCTGCACAATTTCGTACCGCACATTGTCCAACCAGTAGATGTCTTCGGGACCAAGAACTACTATCTTCGAGCCACGTGGAATGTCCAACTTAACGGATTGAAGCGCCCTTAAGTTTTCGTTGAAGTCCTTGTCATACTCACCATCATGGTTGTAGATAAAAAGAAGACCTGCGATAGCAGGGGTCTGGCCTTTGTGGACATAAAGGTCTTGCCACTCCTCACTAACCTCTGCACAAGCAACTTGCTTGGCCAAGCTTTCAAGTGCCCCCTTCAGCTTAGGTAGAACGATAGAGCCTCGTGCATAGCTTTTAAGATCACACTGCAAGAATGTACGCTGTTGAGTATATGGTTCGTCATAGTAAAAGACGACATCTGAAGGATGGGTTTTCACCTCATGTACATCTGGGTTTACGCATGCCCAGTTGTGATTCATTGGGCCAGTGCGCTCCCAAAAAAATTCAGCGAACAACTCAGATGAAAGCATCTCCGCCATTGTGGCGATATTTCCAGTTTCAGCCATCTAAAAGGCCTTTCCTCAAGAGTTTATATTTATATCGTACCGAAGGCAGATGACGACTATCCGTCTTATAAATTTAAACAATATTTATCACAAAATATAAAATGGCAAGACGGAAGCAATAAATCACTTTATTACACAGATAGCAACAGAGGTAAACCACACAGCAAAACTGCTCCAAGGAAAAGTTCTTACTAATACGATTAGGTGCAATAAGCAAAAAACTCCCGGCACCCAGCTTTCGATATGAGAAATAGGCCGATACAGCCTAGGGTTTTTCCCGCGCTGTAGAGCATCCCATTCCGCATCGTAAGGACTTATAGGCAAGCGCTTTTCGATGTCTTGCACCACTTGCCACTTTGCAGTGTTCAGATTTTTGTATGAGTTGATTATGTTGTACCAAAAGAGAGTCAACATACATCCTGCCAATGCCAATAACCACATATAGTCGACTGGCTCCATCTTAGAGGTCAGATAACCGACGAATGCGAGAATTGCAGAGTTGACGCTTAAGAAGTATGTATTCGCGGCAGTGCGACGCTGACTAATACGATCAGCCATCTCAACATACAATTTGTACTGATCTAATAGGTGACTATGCCACTTGTCATTGACAGGATATATCTGCCCTTCCGTTAGCTCATTCCAGAGCTTTGCCTGTGGGACATCAGGCATTAACGACCGCCATGAATGAGAGCCTTCAAGTTCTCCCACGTCCAGTCGTACACTTTGTCGCTCGCTGATGCAGTCGTGGGCTTAGTACAAGCCTTGTCTTTATAGCCCTTAAGCAAGAAGTACGGCTTCTTCAATTCCTTTGCAATTTTCAACTCTTCAGCCACCCCAGCAGCAGCGTGAGTACTTTGACCGCACAGTATGCATACCACATCTACATCGCTTATCTTCCGGCGGACCTTAGCGATCCAGTCCCCATCCATATGCTCCTTGACCGACGAGTCCCAAATATCGAATGGCGTATCTGAATGTTTCGACTGCCCTACCAAGAGCATCTTGAGATCAGCATCGTTATCGAAGTCAAAGCTCACGAACAGCTTTTTGCGTGCCATGTCAGTTGTCTCATAAGTAGTGAAGTACAGAAGGATACATGATGTTGCTAAATGCATCTTTAAAAACATCTTGAGCGCTCCATCTCACTCCAACATTGCAAGCTCTGCCTTCTCTGCAAGAGTTCGCCTTTCTAGGACTCATGGCCCTCGATCTCCGGATAGCCAGCCATGGCAATTGCGTTGCTCTCCGCTGTAGCCGAGATCATTTGTTTAAGTAAAAACTAACGCTACTAATGAGGGCAACGCAGTGAATTTATCGCTGTTGTCTGCAGCAACTGGAAATACATCCAGCATATTTTTTCCCTTTAGCAGCTGATGCCTCAGAGACTTCATCAAAAGATAGCTATCGGGCAACTCGGGCGCTTAGAGCCGCTAACACAACCCTTGATACGTCGTTGCCCTGCCTTGTTGTACTACTGTACTGCCTGCGGCAGGACGCCTCGTCTCAACCGCAAACCTCCGGTTTGCTGGGTCGTGTTAGCGGCTCTTATTCGGCGATCACCTCTGCCCAAGAAACTGCACGAATCTCGAGCCTCCCCCCACTCCCGCACCCCAACAAGGCAAACTCTGACGCCCCCACCCTCCCCCGCAGCCGCAGAATTTGCCCATGCTCGCTGCTTCCGCATCTGCCAACGCCCCACCCGCTGACGTCATCACCCTGACCGACAAAGGTCTGTACTGCGCGGCTGGGGATTTTTTTATTGATGCCTGGAAGCCGGTTCACCGCACGTTCGTCACCCACGGCCACTCGGACCATGCCCATGTGGGGATGGGCGAGTACTACTGCAGCACGACCAGCGAGCCAATTTTGCGATGGCGGCTGGGGGAGCAGAACATCCATGCGCTGCCGTTTGGGCAGAAGATCACGATGGGGGAGGTACAGGTGTCGCTGCACCCGGCGGGGCACATTCTTGGTTCCGCCCAGGTGCGGGTGCAGCACGGCGATGCGGTATGGGTGTTCACGGGCGACTTCAAGCGCGAGCCGGACCCGACCTGCGAGGCTTTTGAGCTGCTGCGCTGCGACACCCTGATTTGCGAGGCAACCTTTGCCTACCCGGTGTACGCCTGGCCCACGATGGCCCATGAGGTGGAGCGCATTGAGCGCTGGGTGGCGCATTGCAAGGCGCAGGGCAAGGCGGCAGTGCTGTATGCCTACAGCTTGGGCAAGGCCCAGCGCGTGCTGGCGGGCTTGGCTGGCAAGCTGGATGCGCCCGTGTTGCTGCATGGCGCGATGGCACGCGGCACCGATATTTACCGGCAGGCGGGCATTGCGCTGGCCGCTACCGAGATGGTGGCCGATGTGCCCACCGACACCGACTTTGCCGGCCGCATGGTGCTGGCGCCGCCTTCTGCGCAAGATTCCGCCTGGCTCAAGCGCTTTAAACAGGTGGAGCAAGGCTTTGCCTCAGGCTGGATGCTGCTGCGCGGCAACCGGCGGCGGCGCAATATGCAGCGCGGCTTTGTCATATCAGACCATGCCGATTGGCAGGAACTGGTCGACACGATTACCGAAAGTGGTGCCCAGCGGGTTCTCGCTACCCATGGCAATACCGATGCACTGATCCCCTACCTGCAGAGCCTGGGCATACAGGCGGAGCGCCTGCGCACCGCCTATGGCGACGAAGAGGAGGCGGCCGAATGAACCGCTTTGTGGCGCTGTACCAGCTGCTGGATGAGGCCTCCGGCACGCGCGACCGCGAGCTGGCGCTGCAGCAGTACTTTGCCGGCGTGACTGCGGCCGAGGCGACCTGGGCCGTCTATGTGCTGAGCGGCGGCAAGGTGAACACCGGCAAGAACCGCCTGGCCACCACGACCGAACTGCGCAGCTGGGTGAGCGAGCTGACCGCTCTGCCGCTGTGGCTGGTGGAGGAGAGCTACCGCCAGGTGGGCGATTTGGCGGAGACCTTGTCGTTGTTGGTCGCGGCCTGGCAAAAGCAGCGTACCCACCACCCCGAGCTGGTGGATGCGCCCGGCACCGCGCTGCCTCCTGATGCCGATGCTCCCTGGCATGCAAGCCTGCTGGGCGCCACCTTTAAAACACCGGACAACGACAGCCGGCTCGACGAATGGACCGAGCAGTTTTTGCTGCCGCTGGTCGCCGCCGATGCCGAGCAGCGCAAGCGCGCAATACAGCAGGCCTGGCAGCAGTTGGATACGCCTTCGCGCCTGGTCTTCAACAAGCTACTGACCGGATCGCTGCGTGCCGGTGTCAACAAGCGGAGCCTGCAAAACAGCCTGGCGCCGCTGGTGGGCATATCTGCCGCCGATATGGCGCACCGCATGGTCGGCGAATGGTTGCCCAGCGCCCAGGCCTATGAGGCCTTGATGGACCCAGAGACCAGCGCGCAGCTGCTAGACAAGCCCTACCCGTTCTACCTCGCCTCGCCCCTGCAGCAAGAGCCAGAAGCCTTGGGCGATCCCAAGGACTGGCTGGCCGAATGGAAATGGGATGGCATACGGGTGCAGCTGGTGCGGCGCCAGGGCCATGCGCCTTATCTGTGGTCGCGTGGTGAAGAACGGCTGGATGGCCGCTTTCCCGAGCTGGAGACGGCCGCCGCACTGCTGCCGCGCGACATGGTGCTCGATGGCGAACTGCTGGCCTGGGATTACGAACAGAACAAGCCGCTGGGCTTTGTCGCGCTCCAAAGCCGCATTCAAAAGCGCAAGCCTTCTGCCAAGCTGATGCAGACCGTGCCAGCGCGCATTCTGTTTTATGACCTGCTGGAGTGTGATGGCGAAGACCTGCGCGCCCAGCCGCTGGCGCAGCGCCGTGCCAAGCTGGAGCAGGTCATCCGGCATGCGGATTTGCCGGCGCTGGGCATATCGCCCCAACTGCCGTTTGACAGCTGGGATGCGCTACCCCCGCTGCGCCATACCGCTGCCGAGCACAACGCCGAAGGGCTGATGCTCAAGGCACTGGCGTCGCCCTACAAGGAAGGCCGGCGCCGGGGCGATTGGTGGAAGTGGAAGGTGGACCCGTTCAGCATCGACGCGGTGCTGATCTATGCCCAAAGCGGCAGCGGCCGGCGCAGCACCTTGCACACCGACTACACCTTTGCGGTGTGGAGCGGCGATGCGCTGGTGCCCGTGGCCAAGGCCTACTCGGGCCTCACCGATGTGGAGATTTTGCGGCTGGACAAATGGATACGCGGCCACACGGTGGAGCGTTTTGGGCCGGTGCGCTCAGTCACGCCCAGCCTCGTGTTTGAGATTGCGTTTGAAGGCGTGAACCGCTCGACCCGCCACAAGTCCGGCGTGGCGGTGCGCTTTCCGCGCATCTTGCGCTGGCGTGAGGACAAGACCGCGCAGGACGCCGACCAACTGAGCGCCTTGCTGGAGTTGGCCGATGGCTGAGCTGGACCACAGCCTGGCCCCCAGTGACCGCGCAATGCAGCGCGCGGCCAAGCGCTGGCGTGACTGGTTGAAGGAACAGGACATTGGCGCGGCCGTCTTCCAGCAGCAGGCCTGGCGCGCGTATGCCGATGGGCACAGCGGTTTGATATCGGCCCCCACCGGCCGGGGCAAGACCTTGGCGGCGCTGGGCGGGCCGTTGATGCAGGCGATGGCCGAGGCTGAAACGCCTGAAGGCCGCGCCAGCCATGGCCCGCGCATGCTCTGGGTAACGCCTTTGCGCGCACTGGCCAGCGACACCCGCGAGCGCATTACCGGACCGGTAGCGGCGGTGCTGCCCCACTGGCAAGTAGCCATGCGCACGGGCGATGCCACATCGCGCGACAAGCGGCTGACCGATACCGGCAAGGCGCAGCTGGTGGTGATCACGCCTGAATCGCTGGCGCTGCTGCTGAGCCATGAGCGCAGCCGCGAGCAGTTCAGCCAGCTGCGCTGCATTGTGGTGGATGAATGGCATGAGCTCTTGCCCAGCAAGCGCGGGGTGCTGCTGCAGCTGAACCTGGCGCGCATCCAGGCGCTGGCACCGCAGGCCCAGGTATGGGGCCTGTCGGCGACGATTGGCAATCTGCAGGAGGCCAGCGATGTGCTGCTGAGCGCCTGGCAGGTGCAGGCGCCGGCGCTGATCCAGGACATGCGGCCCAAGCCGTTTCATCTGCACAGCATTACGCCGCCGCTGGGTACGCGCATGCCCTGGGCGGGGCATCTGGGCCTGGCCAATCTGGGCGAGGTGGCCAAGCTGGTGTTCAGCGCACCCAGCACGATTGTGTTTACCAATACCCGCGCACAGGCTGAGCTGTGGCATACGGCGCTGGCCAGCATCTGGCCCGAGGATGCCGAAACCCTGGCGATCCACCATGGCTCGCTGGACCAGGGTGTGCGGCAGTCGGTGGAGCAGCGCCTGCGCGCAGGCACCTTGCGCTGCGTGGTGGCAACCAGCAGCCTGGATTTGGGCGTGGATTTTCCGGCGGTGGAGCGCGTGATCCAGATTGGCGGCGCACGCTCTGTCGCCCGCATGGTGCAGCGCGCCGGCCGCGCCAAGCACCGGCCCGGCGCTGCGGTGCATGTGGAAGCGGTTGCCACCCAGGCGATGGACCTGGCCGAGTTTGCCGCCGTGCGCGAGCTGGCCGAGGCCCAGGTGTATGAGCGGCGCGAGCCACTGCGCCTGTGCTTTGATGTGCTGAGCCAGCATGCGATGAGCGCGGCGCTGGCGGGCGGGTTCAGGCCGCCGGAGCTGTTGGCCGAGGTGCGGCGTACAGCGGCCTTCTGTGATTTGAGCGATGCGCAGTGGCAGGCGGTGCTGGCGTTTTTGGAGCATGGCAGCGATTCGCTGGTGCAATACCCGCAGTACGAACGCCTGCACTGTGCCGATGGTCTGTGCCAGCCGGCCAACACCGGCGTGGTGCGCATGCACCGCATGTCGATCGGCACGATCACCGCGCACGGCGCAGTCAATGTGCAGTACCTGCGCGGCGCGCGGCTGGGCTCGGTTGAAGAGGCGTTTATTGCACGGCTCAGCCCTGGCGATGTCTTCAACTTTGCTGGCCGCAGCCTGGTGCTGGTGCGGCTGGAAAACCAGACCGCCTGGGTGCGCCGCAGTGCCGAGGTGGGCCTGCTGACCCCTGCCTGGGCAGGCTCGCTGATGCCAATGTCGTCATCATTGGGTGAGCGCATGCAGCAGCTGCTGAGCAGCGCCGCTGCCAGCCCTGCCGCCGATGACGCGCCGCATGCACGCGAGCTGCAATGGCTGCAACCGCTGCTGCAGCTGCAAAGCCAGCGCTCGCTGGTGCCGGGCGCAGACCAGCTGTTGATCGAGCAAGTGGGCAACACCCAAGCCGCCAAGGCCGCGCCGCTGTTTGTTTACCCCTTTGCCGGCCGGGTCGCGCATGAGGGGCTGGCGGTGCTGATTGCGACGCGCCTGGCGCATCTGCAGGCCAATACCTTTGCCTGGGCCTGCAACGAGATCGGGCTGATGATCCAGCCGACCTTGCCCATCGATGCGAATGCGGTGGACTGGGCAGAAATCTTCCAGCTTGACGGGCTCGACACCGATCTGCGCTCGGCGGTCAACTTCAGCGAGCTGGCACGCAAGCGCTTCAAGGAGATTGCGCAGATTGCCGGCCTGGTGCAATCCAAGGTGCCGGGCAAGAAGAGCCGTGCCAGTGACCGCCAATTGCAGGTCTCCGCCAGCCTGTTGTTTGACGTGCTGAGCAATTACGACCCCGAGCATTTGCTGCTGCGCCAGGCCCGGCAGGAGGCGCTGGACCAGGAGCTGCACCTGCCGACGATGCAAAGGCTGCTGGCCAGCATTGCGGGGCGGCAGATGGCCTTGCGCTTTCCGGCCAGGCACACGCCCTTCTCGTTCGGGCTGTGGGCCGAGAGCTTTCGCGGCCAGCTCAGCAATGAGACCTGGCAGGACAAGGTGCGCCGCATGGCCGCCCAGCAGGAGCGCCAGGCCGCAGGCGAGCCTGGACCGCGCACGGGCGCGCCTCGCACCCGCCCATCCCGCAGCGGCGCCCCCAGCCGTGGCGCTGCACCCCAGCGCCCCCGCTCCAAGGGCATCCCACCGCAGGGGACGCGTACTGCAGCGCGTCGCACCCCACAACTACAGGATCGATCTTGATGGCAGGAACGCAATCGGCAGAGTTTTTCTCCCCCATTCAACTGTCCCCGTCTCCGCAGGACCATGTCGCGGCCAGCATGGCCGGCATGGAGTTTTTGGTGTTGGCCGAGCGCGCCTTGTTCTGGCCGCAGGAGAGCATGCTGATCCTCGCCGACCTGCACCTGGGCAAGAGTGATATCTTCCGCCGCCGGGGCGTGGCCGTGCCGCTGGAGGTGCAGCGCCAGGACCTGCTGCGCCTGCACCAGATTCTGCAGAAGTGGCAGCCGCAGGAGCTGGTGATTCTGGGGGACTTTGTGCATGGCCGCTTTATCGGCGAAGACACCTTTCAGCTGTGGCAGATGCTGCGGCGCGCCAACCTCAAGACCCGCTTTGTGCTGACCCGGGGCAACCACGACCGCTACCTGCAGACGGAGGCCTTGCTGCTCGATGACGTGCACACCCACCTGGCGCGCCACCAGGTGCTGCTCAGCCATGAGCCTCTGGGGACCGGTGTGCACCATTTCTCGCTCAACATCCACGGCCATATCCACCCGACATTGCGTGTGCCCCAGATGCGCAAGCGCCTCCCCTGCCTGGCGTACTCCGCGCCGTACCTGAACCTGCCGGCATTTTCCGAATTCACCGGCTCGGGACCGGTGCCCGTACAGCCGCTGCACGCCTGGGTGTTTGCAACCGATGGCAGTGCGCCTGTCTCCGTCTATTGAGCCCCTGACCGCAGCATGCCGCAGCGGCGGCCGCGTGGCGGCCAGGCCCAGAGGCAGCAGGCTGGACATCTGACTCGGTCTGCCTTATCGCCTGCCTGATCGCCTGCCATTTCCGCTTGCGATTCCGCTTGCGATTTCCGCCTGCCATTTCCGCCTGCCGCTTCGGACCGCGCTCCAGCCCTGGCGCGGCTTTGCGCAGATCGGCTGATGGCGCTAACAGTGAAGCGCGCACGGGCGCGTTCGCGTTTGGACTACAAACTTTTCAAGGTCCAAAAGCAGAATAAAGGCGTCATCTAACAAGGAATAGCCATGGTCACCACATATGTAGAGGAAGAGCGCGTCGTCACCGGCGCAGTACCGCGCGCGATCGCGGGGAACAGTGAAAGTGCGGTCTCCTGGGCCGCCATTTTTGCAGGCGCATTGGCGGCAGCCGTGCTGTCGCTGCTGCTGTTCATGCTGGGCGTAGGCCTGGGCCTGTCATCGGTCTCGGTCTGGTCCGGCCGGGGCGCCGATGGCGAAACGATTGGCTGGGGCGCAGTCGCCTGGCTGGCATTCACGCAGCTCGCGTCTGCTGGCGTCGGTGGCTACATCGCCGGCCGCCTGCGCACCAAGTGGCAAGGCCTGCACACCGATGAGGTGTACTTCCGCGATACCGCCCACGGCTTTCTGGCCTGGGCGCTGGCAACGATGCTGATGGTGGCTGTGGCCGGATCGATGGCCGGTGCTGCGATCTCCGGCACGGCCAAGGCTGCCGGTGCCGTGGTCAGCGGTGCAGCCCAGGTGGTGGGCGGCGCTGCCAGCGGTGCGACCGGCGTGATCGGCGGTGCAGCCTCTGCCGCGCTCACCGGCGCCGCAGGCGTGACGGCCGGCAAGGCCAATGAGCCGGGCTCCGATTTGAACTACTGGATCAACAGCATGCTGCGCCAGGGCGGCCCGACCGAGCAGCAAAAGCAGGACATCAAGGATGGCGCGCAGAACGCCGTGCAACAGGCCCGCTCCGCTGCCGATGACGCCAGCGAGATGAGCAGCGTGTTCATGCATTCCTTGCAAGCTGGCTCGCTGTCGAACGAAGACCGCCAGTACCTGGGCCGCCTGGTCGCACAGCGCACCGACATGAGCCAGGAAGAGTCGGAGAAGAAGGTCCAGGCCACCTATGACCAGGTCAAGCAACAGATCGACAAGGCCAAGCAAGCCGCCCAGGACGCTGAAGTGAAGGCCAAGCAAGCGGCTGAGCAGGCCCGCAAGGCCACCGCGTATTCGCTGATGTGGATGTTCGTGGTGCTGCTGATTGGTGCCTTTGTCGGCAGCCTGTCTGCCACCTTCGGCGGCCGCCAGCGCGACGCTTGACTGACCATCGATTTGATCTGAACACCCACTTTGCCTGCGGGCAGACCTAGAAAGGAAACACCATGCGATCCATCCTGCTTTGGCTGATTGGCGTGCCAATCCCCATCATCATCCTGATTGCGCTGTTCTTCCACTGATCGGCGCAGCCAGCACAGAACCAGGCCGCTCACCGAGCGGCCTTTTTGCTGCGCGCCTGCCAGGGCGGTGCAGCGCAGTGCATTGCGGCGTCTCAGCCCGTGCATGACAAGCAAGTCCTCCAAATGCCTACAAGGGCGGGAACGGGCTGCTGGCATTCTTGAACCGCCAAGCGTCGCTCCACAACCCTCGCTGCCTCCTTCGCCGGCCGCCCGCCCGGTGCCGTGCCACAGGCCATTGCCCGCGGCGCGGTGCCAGGTCTGCGGCGCCCGGCGGCCATGGGTACAGCCGGTTCCTCCAGTTGTGGAGCACCTGCCAGCCCCAGGCCAACCCTGAACCAACCATCTGGAGATCCACGATGACCACTCGCAAATCGCCCGCATCCGCTGCCAACCAAGCCAGTACCGGAGGCGAGCGCCATGACCAGGCCGGTGATGGCCACCCGGTGATGACCACCCAGCAGGGTATCCCTGTCTCGGACAACCAGAACTCATTGCGCGCCTACGGCCGGGGACCCACCTTGCTCGAAGACTTTGTGCTGCGCGAGAAGATCACCCATTTCGACCATGAGCGCATTCCAGAGCGTATCGTGCATGCACGCGGCACGGCCGCACATGGCTACTTCGAGCTGAGCCATTCGCTGAAAAAGTACACGACCGCCAGGGTGCTGACCGAGGTCGGCAAGAAGGTGCCGATCTTTGCGCGCATGTCCACGGTGGCTGGCGGTGCGGGCTCGGTCGATACCCCGCGCGATGTGCGTGGCTTCGCGATCAAGCTCTACACCGAAGAAGGCAACTGGGACCTGGTGGGCAACAACATTCCGGTGTTCTTCATCCAGGATGCGATGAAGTTCCCCGACCTGGTGCATGCCGTCAAGATGGAGCCCGACCGTGGCTTTCCGCAAGCAGCGTCTGCGCATGACACCTTCTGGGATTTCATCTCGCTGATGCCCGAGTCCATGCACATGATCATGTGGGCGATGAGCGACCGGGCGATCCCGCGCAGCCTGCGTACGATCGAAGGCTTTGGCGTGCACAGCTTCCGCCTCATCAACGACAAGGGCGAGAGCACCTTTGTGAAGTTCCACTGGCGCCCGCAACTGGGCATCCAGTCGACGGTCTGGGACGAAGCGGCCAAGCTGCAGGCGGCCGACAACGACTTCCACCGCCGCGACCTGTTCGAGGCCATCGAGGCCGGCCATGCCCCTGCCTGGGACCTGTTCGTGCAGCTGTTCACGCAGGAAGAAGCCGACGCCCTGCCCTATGACCACCTGGATCCGACCAAGATCATTCCCGAAGAGGTGATTCCGCTGACCAAGATCGGCAGCTTCACGCTGGACCGCTGGCCGGACAACTTCTTTGCCGAGACCGAGCAGGTCGCCTTCTGCCCGGCCAATGTGCCGCCCGGCATTGATTTCTCGAACGATCCGCTGCTGCAAGGCCGCCTGTTCTCGTACCTGGACACGCAGCTGTCGCGCCTGGGCGGACCGAACTTCACGCAGATCCCCGTGAACGCGCCCAAGTGCCCGTTTGCCCACACCCAGCGTGACGGCCATATGCAGACCCAGGTGCCCAAGGGACGCGTGGCCTACGAGCCATCGAGCCTGGACCCGAACTCGCCACGCGAATCGCGGGCCCAGGGTTTCAAGTCGTTTGCCCAGCCGTCGGAAGGCGATGCCAAGAGCCGCATCCGCCCGGAAAGCTTTGCCGACCACTACAGCCAGGCGCGCCTGTTCTACACCAGCCAGAGCGACATCGAGCAGGCCCATATTGCGTCCGCGCTGGTGTTTGAGCTGTCCAAGGTGCAGACGCCCCATGTGCGCGAAGCGGTGGTATCCCACCTGCTGGTGATTGACAACAACCTGGGCAAGCGGGTGGCCAAGGGCCTGGGCCTGGCGGCCTTGCCCAAGCCCGCCAAGCCTGCGGTGCCGGTGCAAGACCTGCCACCCAGCCCCGCGCTGCGCATCATCGACCGTATGAAGCCCACCCTGGAAGGCCGCTGCGTCGCGATTCTGGTGGACGACGGCTCTAACGCCGAGAACGTGGCCGCGCTGCAAAAGGCCATCCTGGCCGAGAAGGCCATGGTCAAGATCATCGCGCCCAAGATTGGTGGCGCCACGTTGAGCGACGGCAAGCACATTGCTGCCGATGCGCAGCTGGCCGGCGCGCCCTCGGCGCAGTTCGATGCGGTGGCGTCCGTCATTCCGATGGCATCGGGTGAGACGCTGGCCAAGGACAGCGCCGCGCAGGACTGGTTCCGCGACGCCTTTGGCCACCTGAAGGCGATTGCCGCCTGCAAGGCCACGCACCTGATCCTGGACGCCGCTGGGGTGAAGCCGGACGAAGGCGTGTTCGAGCCCAAGGATGTGGCCGGTTTCATCGAGGGCGCGAAGACCCGCTTCTGGGACCGCGAGCCGACGTTGCGTACGCTGGCTTGATGCCAGGGCGGATTGCAGGGGCCACCGCCCGCTGCGATCCCAGCCAACGCCAAGGCGCTGCAGACCACTGCAGCGCCTTTTTGACGCCCACGTCCGGGATGCGAGGGCTTTGCAGGCAGGCGACCCGGCCTGCCGTGTGCAACCAAAAACCTTGCCCTGCCTCGGGAAAGTACCGCGCAAGGCCATGCGCGCGCAGTGCTATGATCGCGCAAAATTTGTATGATAACAATATAAACTGTCAGTGGCACCGCGCCATTTGGCCCCTTTGATAACCGAGTGAGACAAGTCCTTCGCCATGACGACCTTTGCCCTTCTGAGCATTGCGGGCGCCAGCATTGCTGCGCTGCTGCTGCTGATCATCCGATTCGAAGTCCATGCCTTTGTGGCGCTGATGCTGGTGAGCCTGCTGGTGGCGCTGGCCACGGGCATCCCGCTCGCTGAGATCATTCCCACGTTGATATCCGGCATGGGCGGCACGTTGGGGTCGGTGGCCATCCTGGTGGCGCTGGGCGCGATGCTGGGCCGGATGATCGAGGTATCGGGCGGCGCCAATACCTTGGCGCAGCGCTTCAGCCAGCTGCTGGGCCCCAAGCGGGTGCCGGCAGCGCTGACGGCGGCCGCGCTGGTGCTGTCGATCCCCGTGTTCTTTGATGTGGGTTTCATCATCCTGATCCCCATCATCTATGGCTTTTGCAAGGCCGCAGGGGTCAGCCCCATCAAGTACGGGCTGCCGGTGGCCGGCATCATGCTGGCCACCCATGTGGTCGTGCCGCCGCACCCGGGCATTGTCGGCGGCGCAGCGGTGCTGTCGGCCGATGTGGGCTGGATCACGCTGATCGGGCTGGGCATCTGCATACCGCTGGCCTTTGTGGCGCAGTGGGTGGGCGGCTATTTGAACCGCCGCCATTACACGATGCAGCCGGATGCAGAAGCCCAGTTCCGCAACTTTGGCAGCGGCGATGCCGCCGATGCGCCTGCCGCCAGGCTGCCGGGCGTGGGTGCCGTGCTGACCTTGATCCTGGCACCGCTGGCCCTCATCATGCTGGGCACGACGGCGGCGACCATGCTCCCCAAGGGCGATGCGCTGCGTGATTTTCTGGCCTTTACTGGCGCGCCGGTGTTTGCGTTGATGGTAGCGATTGGCCTGGCCTTTGTGCTGCTGGTGCGCCCGCTGGGCTGGACGCGCAAGCGCACCAATGAAGTGATGGAATCGGCGCTGCCCGCAGCAGCCACGGTGATCTTGGTGACCGGCGCTGGCGGCGTGTTTGCCAAGGTGCTGACGGTGAGCGGCATTGGCACCGCGCTGTCCCAGGCGCTGTCGGGTACCGGCCTGCCTCTGATCCTGCTGGGCTTCGTCATCTCTTTGGCCTTGCGCGCCGCGCAGGGCTCGGCAACGGTGGCCATTCTCACCACCTGCGGCCTGCTGGCCGAAAGCATTCAGGGCGGCGGCTACAGCGCGGTGCAGATCGCCGTGCTGACGGTGGCCATCGGCTTTGGCGGCCTGGGACTGTCGCATGTCAATGACTCGGGCTTCTGGATTGTGACCCGCTACCTGGGCCTGAGCGTGGCCGATGGGCTGCGCAGCTGGACGGTGCTGACCACCGTGCTGGGCGTCGCCGGCTTTGCGCTGACCTGCCTGGTCTGGGCGCTGGTGGCCTGATCCGCAGCCTGGTTGGTCGCTTTCCTATTTGTCGCTTGCATTCTTGTGCCCCGCCACCAGGCCGGGCATTCTCTACCTCTGATTCACGGGAGCTTCTCCAATGACTACACACGCACAGCACGCCAAGGTGGGCGTCATCGGCCTGGGCGCCATGGGCCTGGGCATTGCCCAAACCCTGCGCAACCGGGGCTACCAGGTCCATGTCTGTGATGTGCGCCCGGGCGCAGCGGCCGACTTTGCCAGCGCCGGTGGCGTAGCCTGCGCCCACCCGGCCGAGCTGGCCGCGCAGGTGGATGTGGTGGTGTCCGTCGTCGTCAACGCCGCGCAGACCGAGGCCGTGCTGTTTGGCGAGCATGGCGCCGCTGCGGCGATGCGCGCTGGCAGCACCTTTGTGATGTGCTCTACCGTTGACCCGAACTGGTCCATCGCGCTGGAGGCGCGCCTGGCCCAGAGCGGCGTGCTGTATGTGGATGGCCCCATCTCCGGCGGCGCGGCCAAGGCGGCGGCCGGCCAGATGACGATGATGACCTCGGCCACGCCAGCGGCCTACGCCGCAGCGGGCGCTGTGCTCGATGCGATGGCCGGCAAGGTCTACCGCTTGGGCGACAAGGCAGGCGCGGGCAGCAAGGTCAAGATCATCAACCAGCTGCTGGCCGGTGTGCACATTGCCGCCGCTGCCGAGGCCATGGCCCTGGGCCTGCGCGAAGGGGTGGACGCTGCGGCGATCTACGAAGTCATCACCCACAGCGCCGGCAACAGCTGGATGTTTGAGAACCGCATGGCCCATGTGCTGGCGGGCGACTACACGCCGCTGTCGGCCGTCGATATCTTTGTGAAGGACCTGGGTCTGGTGCTGGATACCGCACGCGCCAGCAAGTTTCCGCTGCCGCTGGCGGCCACCGCGCACCAGATGTTCATGCAGGCATCCACCGCAGGCTACGCCAAGGAAGACGACAGCGCGGTGATCAAGATCTTCCCCGGCATCACCCTGCCCCAGGCGGCCAATGACGGAGGCCAGCGATGAGCGGCGCCGCATTGAAGCTGGGCTGCATTGCCGACGACTTTACCGGCGCCACCGACCTGGCCAACAATCTGGTGCGCGCCGGCATGCGCGTGGTGCAGACCATTGGTGTGCCCAGCGGCCCGCTGGATGCGGAGGTGGATGCTGTGGTGGTGGCGCTGAAGTCGCGCACCATCCCCGCCGGCGAAGCCGTGGCCCAGTCGCTGGCGGCCCTGCGCTGGCTGCAGGGCCAGGGCGCGCAGCAGGTCTATTTCAAATACTGCTCCACCTTTGACAGCACGCCGGCCGGCAATATCGGCCCGGTGACGGACGCGTTGATGGATGCGCTGGGCAGCGACTTCAGCATCGCCACCCCGGCCTTTCCGGACAACAAGCGCACGGTCTTCAAAGGCTATCTGTTTGCCGGCGATGTGCTGCTGAACGAAAGCGGCATGCAGAACCACCCGCTGACCCCCATGACCGACCCCAACCTGGTGCGCGTGCTGCAGTCGCAGACCCGGCGCAAGGTGGGCCTGATCGACCACAGCGTGGTCGCCCAGGGCGCAGACGCCATCCGCAACCGCATCGCGGCGCTGAAGGCCGACGGCGTGGGCATTGCGATTGTTGATGCGGTATCGAACGACGACCTGCTGCGCATGGGCCCGGCGCTGGCCGATCTGCCGCTGGTAACCGCCGGCTCGGGCGTTGCGATTGCGCTGCCTGCCAACTTTGGCCTGCAGGCCAGCCACCAGGCGGCCGCCTTGCCGGCGGCCAGCGGGCTGCAGGCAGTGGTGTCGGGCAGTTGCTCGGTAGCGACCAATGCGCAGGTGGCGCACTTCATCGCCAGCGGCCGCCCGGCACTGGCGCTGGCGCCGCTGCGCATGGCCGCCGGTGACGATGTAGTGCGCGAGGCGCTGGACTGGGCCCGCCCGCATCTGGCCAACGGGCCGGTACTCGTCTACTCCACCGCCGAGCCCGATGCGGTGCGCAGCATCCAGGCCCAGCTGGGCGTGGAGCAAGCCGGTGCGCTGGTGGAGCAAACCCTGGCTGCCATTGCGCGCGGCCTGGTGGCGCTGGGCGTGCGGCAGCTGCTGGTAGCAGGTGGAGAAACATCAGGCGCCTGCGTGCAGGCCCTGGGCATTGCACAGATGCGCATTGGCGGCCAGATTGACCCGGGGGTGCCTTGGTGCCATGCGGCCAGTCCGGCAGCGCCGGAGGGCTTGCACATTGCGCTCAAATCGGGCAACTTTGGCAGCACCGATTTCTTCACCAAGGCATTCACCTCCTTGCAAGGCTGACAACGATGGTCTTTATGGACGAACCCAGCGCCCGCGCCGAGATCTGCCGGGTAGGAGCATCGCTGTTCCAGCGCGGCTATGTGCATGCCAGCGCCGGCAATATCAGCGTGCGCCTGGCCGATGGCTACCTGATCACCCCGACCGACGCAAGCCTGGGCCAGCTGCAGCCCGATCGCCTGGCCAAGCTCGATCTGCAAGGCCAGCAGCTGAGCGGTGACCGCGCCAGCAAGACCATCGTGCTGCACCGGCGCATTTACGAGGCCAGCGCCAACACGCCAACACCGGCCGGCTGCGTGATCCACACGCACAGCCGCCAGCTGGTGGCCTGCTCGCTGCAAGCGACTGCTGTGCCGGGGGTGGAGGCCGCTGCCGAGCTGCTGCCCGCGCTGACGCCCTACTTTGTGATGAAGGTCGGCCGTGTGCCGCACATCGCCTACCACCGCCCCGGCTCGCCCGATGCGGCACAGGCCGTGGCCGAGGCGATCGCGCAGTACGCAGCCGCCGGCAAGCCGATCCGCGCCGTGATGCTGGCGCGCCTGGGCCCCAATGTCTGGCACGAGAGCCCGGCTGCGGCGATGGCCGTGCTGGAAGAGCTGGAGGAAACGGCGCTGCTCTGGAACCAGTGCCGCCAGCAGCCACCCGCGCCGCTGAGCGACGCCCAGATTGACGAACTGCGCCAGAGCTTTGGCGCCCACTGGTAAAACTACTTCCCGGCCTGCCGCACGCTGACCGCCTGCCTGCCGGCCGCCCCTTTTTTGGAAAGCACCCCATGCCCCGTTTTGCTGCCAACCTGTCCATGCTCTACAACGACCTGGACTTTCTGGACCGCTTTGCCGCCGCTGCCCGCGATGGTTTTACGGCCGTCGAGTACCTCTTCCCCTACGCCTACGCGCCCGAGCAGCTGGCGGCCTTGCTGCAGCAACAGGGCCTGCAGCAGGTGCTGTTCAATGCACCGCCCGGCGACTGGGACCGGGGCGAGCGCGGCATTGCCTGCATCCCCGGGCGTGAGGCCGAGTTCCGCGACGGCATAGCGCAGGCGCTGCGCTATGCCCAGGCGCTGCAATGCCCGCGCCTGCATGTGATGGCCGGCCTGGTGCCTGCGGGCGCCGATGCCGCTACCGTGCGCGCCACCTACATCGCCAATATCCGCCATGCGGCCGAGCAGGCGGCAGCGCTAGGCGTGCGCATCCTGCTGGAGCCCATCAATGGCCGCGATATGCCCGGCTTCTTCCTGAGCCGCCAGGACCAGGCCCATGCCCTGGTCGCCGAGATGGGCGCCGCCAATGTGCAGGTGCAGATGGACCTGTACCACTGCCAGATCGTCGAGGGCGACCTGGCGATGAAGATCCGCCAGTACCTGCCTACGGGCCAGGTCGGCCACATCCAGATCGCCGGCGTGCCTGAGCGCCATGAACCCGATGTGGGCGAGCTGCACTACCCCTATCTGTTTGCGCTGCTCGACAGCCTGGGCTACGACGGCTGGATGGGCTGCGAGTACAAGCCCGCACGCGGCGCGGCGCCCCATGCCACCAGCGATGGCCTGGGCTGGCTCAAGCCCTATCTAGCCAAGGCCCACTAAGCGGCGCTACGCACCGCCGTGGTGGATGGGATGAATCGGCTGGCCTAGAATCCCGTCATCCCCTTTTAGCTGCAGGCCCACCGGCCCGCCGCCATGCGATGCGACCACCAGCGACCGAATCCTTTTTGCAGCGGGTGCGCCAGCACCTGCAGGCACTGCCGGCCACCGAGCGGCAGCTGGCAGACTTTGTGCTGGAGTTCCCCGGCGAGCTGGCCAGCTACGCCGGCAATGAGCTGGCCCAGCTGGCGAAGGTGTCGCCCTCGACGGTGAGCCGCTTTATCCGCCGCCTGGGCTATGAGAACTACGAAGAAGCGCGCCGCCAGGTGCGCGAGGACAAGCAAAGCGGCTCGCCGCTGTTCCAGTCGGCGGCCCAGGCTTTTCAGCGCGGGCAGATGCTGGCAACCCACCGCGAGCGCTCGCTGGCCAACCTGACAAACACCCTGGACCAGCTGAGCGAGCCGCAGCTGAGCGAGATCGTGCAGGCCATCATCGCCGCGCGCCAGGTGCTCATCTTTGGCAGCCGCAGCAGCCATGCCTTTGCCCAGTACCTGCGTTGGCAAATCATCCAGGTGGTGCCCCAGGTCATCAGCCTGCCCGGCCCGGGCGAGACCCTGGCCGAATACACCGCCCAGCTGGGCAAGAACGACTGCGTCATCCTCTTCGGCATGCGCCGCCAGACCCGGCAGATGGCCGCACTGCTGGCCAGCGCCAGCAAGGCCGGCGCCTCGGTGCTGCTGGTCAGCGACCAGGCTTCCCCGCACTACGCCGCCGCCACCTGGTCCATCCAGTGCGATTGCCATGGCCCAGGCCTGTTGGACAACCATGTGGCCGTGATGGCCGTCTGCGACCTGCTGGCCACGATGGTGCTGGAGGCCGCCGGCGCGCCCGGCCGCAAGCGCCTGGCTGCCATTGAGCAGCAGCATGAGCAGCATCGGGAGTTTTGAGGCTGGCTGGGCTGCACCATGTAGCAAACCTGCAGAGAGCGAGAACTTGCGTATGGGCGATTGATCAGACAGCTGGCGAATGGACTCGTAGGGGTCGCCGGCCAAGGGCGCTGGCAGCGTCTGAAGTGCATGTGACATTAGGCTGACGGCAGCCAGCCGGATTAGACCTTCGTTTGGCCAGCGAGAAGGCTCACATCGGTGCGAGCTGGCTCATTCGCCGCTGGGTCATAATCGGCCGATCGCGAAGCCCCATGGGGCTCGATCAGCAGTTTCCTACACCAACTTCCTACCTGGAGCCCTAAATCTGATGGCTGCCATCTTCGCATTCAAATGCAGTTGCTGCGGCGACATCCATGAGGGGTCCCCCAGCATTGCCTTCAGGGCGCCGGATCATTACGCAAGCCTGTCGGATGAACAGAAGGCGTCCATCGGGGAACTCAGCAGCGACTTCTGCACAATCACTCACGACGACGGTACGGACTACTTTGTACGAGCAGTTCTAGAGGTACCGATTCATGGAATCGAGGAACCATTTCTCTGGGGGATCTGGGTCTCTCTCAGCCAAAAAAGCTTCGAACGCTATTACGAGACATACGAAGCTCCCGTTGAGGGAGAGGGATTCTTCGGCTGGGTTTGCAACAACATCAGTGTCTATCCGTACGCGTCGTACAGGCCCGCCGATGTTGTGGTTCAACTTGGCGGTCAACGTCCAAAGGTGATCCTTCACACAGGCGATCCCGAGGATGATCAACTCGTCATGGACCAGACTGAAGGCATTTCAGTGGCCCGTGCCCAAGAGCTGGCAGAAAAGGCAATGCACAACGGCTGAGACCTGCTTGAAAACCTCTTGAGCCAAGCTGCTCGATCAGGGCCGCTATTGAAGGCTGGCGACTTACCCTCAACGTCGTAAAGGGGCCGGCAGAAGCGATCGCCCTATTCTCAAAATACTGCCGCTTAGTCGATCGCCAGTTCCAACGCTGGCGGTTGCAGTTTTTGCGCCCTGATGCCCTCAGCCCTCACCTTATAGACCTCGGCTAATCTCGCTACAGCTATGTACGCTGCCGATGCATCAGCTGCTGCGGCCTTGCTTTCAGAAAACGCCCCCACCACCCTGATCCCCAACGCCACCCTGGATGGCACGTTGCTTGCTTTAGCTTGGCTGGTGCATGAAATTTCAATTTCACATGCACCATATTAGTGAAATACCTATACCAAACTTCGATGAACTGCCCAACACTGGCGCAGCGATCCGAATCGAGCAAGTACGACTCTTCTCAAGGAGCTTTCAATGGCTGGTGGACCTGCACTTTCCTCTGCACCCGACTCTCCCAAGGTGGCCGAACTCGACCAGGCCCTGGACAAGATAGGGGTGACCCGCTCGCACCACACGATCATCTTTTTGATCCTGATTGGCTGCCTGTTTGACAGCTTCGAGCAGAATGCGGTCGGCATCATCGGGCCCATGCTCAAGGAGCAATGGGGGCTGACGGCGTCGGACATCGGCATGCTCAACTCGGTGACCTTTGCCTGCGCGGCGATTGGCCGTATCGTCTCGGGCTATATCGCCGACCGCTATGGCCGCCGCGTGATGCTGTCGGTGGACTTGTTGCTGTTCACCATTGGTGCGGGCATCTGCGCGATGGCGCCCAACTTGGCGGTGATGGCACTGGGCCGGGCGGTGGTGGGCTTTGGCCTGGGGGGTGAGATTGCGATTGCGGTCACGATGCTGTCAGAGTTCTGCTCGTCCAAGTTCCGGGGCACGGCGGTTGGCCTGGTCAACGTGGGCGCGGGCGGGCTGGGCAATTTTCTGGCGCCGGCCTTTGGCCTGCTGGTGTTCTGGATCTTCCCCGGCGACAACGGCTGGCGCTGGCTCTTTGTCTGCCTGATGGTGCCGGCACTGCTGGCTGCGTTCTACCGCCGCTATATCCCCGAGACGCCGCGTTTTCTGCTGTCGCAAGGCCGCATTGCCGAGACCAATGCGGTGCTGACGCGCCTGGCATCGGGCAAGCTGGCGGGCGCTGCGCAAGCCAGCCACCCCTATATCAGCGATGACGGCAGCAGCACCACGGCGGCCAAGATCAAGGTGCGCATCACCGAGATTTTCCGGGGCGCGCTGGGCCGCCGCACCGTGCCGCTGTGCATCACCATCTGGATGACCTATGGCGCGCAGATTTCGGTGCTGACCTTGATGCCGACGATTCTGGTGGGCCTGGGCTACAGCATGTCCAAGAGCCTGCTGTTCACGATGGTGATGCAAAGCGGCAGCCTGCTGGGCGCGATTGCGGCCTCGGCGCTGGGCTTTCACTTTCCGCGCAAACGGGTGCTGACCGCCGGCGCCATCTGCGCCTGCCTGGCAGCACTGACGATTGGCTTTGCGGCCAAGAGCATTGTGGTGCTGCTGATGGCCGGGGCTACCTTCCAGTTCTTTGTGCTGCTGCTCAACACCACCATCTGGATCTATGCGCCCGAGCTCTACCCCACCCGTGTGCGCGCCTTTGGCACTGCCTTCATTCTGGCCACCGGTACGGCAGCCGGTGCGCTGATGCCGCTGGTAGCAGGCCGTCTGTTTGATGGCTTTGGCCTGGGCGGCGTGTTTGGCCTGGCCGCTGCGATGTACCTGGTGTTCATCATCAGTGTGCAATGCGTACCCGAAACCTATGGCCGCTCCCCCGATGCCGAGCCCCTGGCTGGCACGTCTGCCGCGGCCCAATCCTAGTTTTGCTGCATGCCCAAAATCCTGCTGATCAACCCCAATGCCTCCGAGGCCACCACCTCGATGATGGCCGACATTGCCCAGCGCTCGGCGCCTGCGCAGTGGCAGATTCTGCCCCGCACCGCCGGCAAGGGGCCGCCAATGATCGTCAATGCGACCGAGCTGGCGCAAGCCGCGCTGGAAGTGGAAGACTGCTGGCGCGAGGCGCCCAGCGACTGCGCTGGCACCATCATCAGCGCCTTTGGCGACCCGGGGCTGGAGCGGCTGCGGGCCTTGAGCGCCGTGCCGGTGGTGGGCATTGCCGAGGCATCGATGCTGGAAGCGGCCAGCGGCTGCCGGCGCTTTGGCGTAGCCACCGTGACGCCGGACCTGGTGGAGCCGATTGCCGGGCGGGTGGCTGCGGTGGGTTTGACCCATCTTTACACCGGCATCCGCCTGACCGAGGGCGACCCGCGCGCCCTGAGTGGCGATGCCCCGGCACTGGAAGCCGCATTGGCACAAGCAGTGCAGCGCTGTGTGGACGAGGATGGCGCGCAGGCCGTGATCATTGGCGGCGGCCCGCTGGGCCAGGCCGCCATTGCGCTGGCCGAGCGCCTGCACCTGCCGGTGATTGCGCCGATACCGGCGGCGGTGCGCAGGCTCGCGCAGCTGATGGGCTGAGCGCGCCTGCGATCTGCCAAGCGCCTGCTAATTGGTTCATTAGCCCGCAGTACGCAGTTGCCAGAACGGCAGCGCCTGCGGCCCGCACATGCCGGTTGCAATGCGCTGGGCCGTGGGCAGCGAGCCGGTCAGCCCCAGATGGCCATGGCCCACGGCCAGCCACAGGCCCTGGATCGCATCGATATGGCCCACCACCGGCACGGAGCCCGGCAGGCAGGGGCGGTGGCCCATCCAGTGCTGGGCTTCCAGGCCGGCCAGGGCAGGGAAGGCCTCGCGGGCAATGCGCTCGATGCCAGCGACGCGGCGCGGGTTGGGGGGCGCCGTCAGGCCAGCGATCTCGACCGTGCCGCCGACGCGCAGCCCGCCTTCCATCGGCGCGATAAACACTTTCTTGTCGGCCAGCACCACGGTGCGTTCCACCAGATGCTGGGCACCGCCAAACTGGGCGTGGTAGCCACGCTGTGATTCGATCGGCAGCAGCATGCCCAGCGGCTTGAGCAGCGCGGGTGCCCAGGCGCCAGCGGCCACCACCACATGTGGCCAGCGCTGCGCATCCAGCGCGGCTTCGCCGGTGCGCACGGCCCAGCCCTTGTCATCGGGGCGGATGGCTTTGACCTCCGCCTGCACCAGCTTGCCGCCGCGCTGCACAAAGGCATGTAACATGCTTTGCACATAGCGCAGCGGGTTCAGGATGGTGCCGTGATCCGCCAGGTAGCGGCCATGGGCATAGCCCTGGGGCGCATGGGGCTCCAGCGCCTCGATGCCGGCGCGGTCCAGCTCCTCGACCTGGTAGCCGTATTGGGCGCGCAGCTGCCAGCCAGTGGCATCCTTTTGCGCATAACCGGCATCGGGGTAGAGGTGCAGATGGCCGCGCCGCATGAAGAGCTCGGACACGCCCAGGTTCTGCGCCAGCGCCGCATGCGCATCGACGGCGCCCTGGTACAGGTCGTTGAGGCGCTCGGCCGCAGCGGCCACGCGCTTGGGCTCGGCCGATTGCGCAAAGGCCACCAGCCAGGATGCCGCCTTGGGCAGGTGCTTCCAGCCAATCGACAGCGGGCCGTCCTGGTCCATCAGCATGCCGGGCACGGTCTTCAAGATGCCGGGCAGGGCCAGCGGCGCGACCGAGCCGGGGCTGATCGCGCCCGAGTTGCCGTAGCTGCATTCCATGCCAGGCTCGCCCCGGTCGATCAGGGTGACTGCCACGCCATAGCTTTGCAGCGCCAAGGCCGTGGCCACGCCGACCACACCGGCACCCACCACCACCACCTGCTTGGGCGCCTGCACCGGGGCGCCCTGCTTGTTCGCTGTCTCTGTCATGTCATCCAATCTGCAAAACCGGCCCAGACCAAGGCGGCCTCGGGCGTGAATCGTGCCTGCGCCAGCTGCTGCTCGACCTCGCCGGCCTGCCACAGCGCAAACTGCGCCACTTCGCCATCCTGGTTGCGGGGTGCCATGCCGTCAGGCACGGTGGCGGCATACCAGTGGATGTCTTCGTACATATAGCCCAGGTCGCCGCCGCCATCGCTGTCGGGCTGGCGAAAGCGCAGCACGCCGCCATGGCGCAGGCCTTGCAGGTCGGCGATCTGCAGACCGGCCTCTTCCCAGGTCTCGCGGGCCAGCGCTTGCTCCAGGCTGTCCTGGGCCGAGACCATGCCGCCCATCAAGGTGTCCCAGTGCAGCGGGTAGTTGGCCTTGTTGGCCGCGCGCTGCTGCACCCACAGGCGCCCATCCGGGGCCATGCCCACCAGGTGCACCGCCAGGGTGGCAATGCCCAGCACGCGCACTGCCCCGCGCTCCACCGTACCAATGCGGCTGCCATCGACCGCCTGCACAGCCAGCTGCTCATTGCGCCAGGGGCCGCTGCGGCCCGCATCGCGCAACGCATCGGCCAGGCGCCCCATCAAGGTGGTGGCATCTTGCGTGGGCGATTCCAGCAGCCACACCGCCATGCCCGAGCGCTCGCGCTTGGACAGCAGTGCATCGCCGCCCAGGCGCCCTGCGATACCGGTCTCGATCAAGAAATGCTCGACCAGCGAGCCGACCGCCTGGCCGTTGACCCAGAGCGGCAGCCTGGCCTTGCGCGGTGGCGACTGCATGGCCGTGCGCGCAGCAGCCAGCCAGGCGGGCGGCTGGGGCGCAAACGGCGGGGGAGAAACAGGGGACATGGGGCACTATCAAAATAAAAGCAGATGGATGTTAGTCCATCTGCACCTGTGGGCCACCAAGCCCCGCCCCAAAACCCGATGCGGGCATCGGCTACGGGACTATCAAGGCAGCAGGATGCTGCTGCCCGTGGTCTTGCGCGCCTCCAGCGCGCGGTGCGCGGCCTGCACTTCGGACAGCGCAAAGCGCTGCGCGATGTGGATCTTGACCTGGCCCGAGCCGACGACGGCGAACAGGTCATTGGCCATCGCCTGGCAGGCCTCGCGCGAGCGCAGGTGGGTGAACAGCCCCTGGCGGGTAACATAGAGGCTCTTGGCCGCCAGGATGGCCGGCGCAAAAGGCGGCACCGGGCCGGAGGCGTTGCCAAACGAGACCATCAGGCCAAAGGCGCGCAGGCATTGCAGCGAGCCATCCCAGGTGTCCTTGCCGACCGAGTCATAGACGACCTTGACGCCCTTGCCCCCAGTGATGTCCTTGACCCGCTCGGCAAAGTTTTCCGTGCGGTAGTTGATGGCCACCTCGGCGCCATTGGCCAGCGCCAGCTGGCATTTTTCATCGGAACCGGCCGTGGCAATCAGGCGCAGGCCCAGCGCCTTGGCCCATTGGCAGGCGATCAGCCCCACCCCGCCAGCGGCGGCATGGAACAGCACAAAGTCGCCCGAATGCAGGCCTTCGGCCGGCTTGGCCTGGCGCAGCAGGTACTGGGCCGTCAGGCCTTTGAGCATCATCGCCGCGCCGGTTTCAAAATCAATGCTGTCGGGCAGCTGGCAGACATAGGTGGCGGGCATCACGCGCACTTCGCTGTAGCTGCCCGGCGGGTTGCTGGCATAGGCGACCCGGTCGCCCGGCTGCAGGTGCTGCACGCCATCGCCCACGGCCTCGACGACACCAGCGCCTTCCATGCCCAGGTTCAGCGGCATCGGCAAGGTGTAGAGGCCGGTGCGCTGGTAGACGTCGATGAAATTGAGCCCGATCGCATGGTGGCGGATGCGCACCTCGCCCGGGCCGGGCGCGCCGACGTCCACGTCGACCAGCTTCATCTCCTCGGGTCCGCCATTGCGGGCAATCTGTACTGCCAAAGACATGGAAATTCTCCTGTGTGAACTGGGATAGGGTCTGGCCAGGCTCCTGGTGCCGTCAGTCACCATGCTGCCACGCTTTCAGGCGGACCGCTGTCACGGGGATGTACAGTCTGGCGATGCAACAAAAACTGACACCTTCGACGATGGCGCTGCTGACCACCGCGCCACTGATGTGGGCCGGCAATGCCGTGGTCGGCCGGCTGGTGCATGAGCTGGTCTCCCCGATGCTGCTGAACTTTGTGCGCTGGCTGCTGGCCTTTGCGATCATGCTGCCGCTGGCCTACCCGCTGCTGCGCCGGGGCAGCCCGCTGTGGCCGCACTGGAAGCGCTGGTCCGTCATCGGCCTGCTGGGCATTGGCTGCTACAACGCCTTCCAGTACATGGCACTGAAGACCTCGGGGCCCATCAATGTGACCTTGGTCGCATCCAGCATGCCGCTGTGGATGATGGCTTTTGGCGCGCTGTTCTTCCAGACCCGCATCACCCGGCCGCAGATGCTGGGCGCGCTGTTTTCGGTCAGCGGCGTGCTGCTGGTGCTCAGCCATGGCGACTGGCAGCAGCTGAGCCAGCTGCGCCTGGTGCCGGGGGATCTGTTCATGCTGCTGTCCACCGCCTGCTGGTCGCTCTACAGCTGGCTGCTGGTGCGCACCCATGAGCCCGCCGGCATCAAAAGCCAGTGGGCGCTGCTGCTGATGGCCCAGCTGGCGTTTGGCCTGCTGTGGTCGGGCCTGTTTGCCGGCACCGAATGGGCGGTTGGCGCCAGCCAGCTGCAGATGAACAGCACCCTGCTCTGGGCGATTGCCTATATCGTCATCGGCCCGGCGATCCTGGCCTACCGCTGCTGGGGCATCGGCGTGCAGCGGGTGGGCCCGACGGTGGCGGGCTTTTTCACCAACCTGACGCCGCTGTTTGCCGCCGTGCTGTCGGCCGCATTTCTGGGCGAGCCGCCCCGGCTCTACCACGGTGTGGCCTTTGTGCTGGTCGTCGCCGGCATTGTGATCTCGTCGCGCCGGGCGTGATGCGGGCCCGCCGCGCCGCTTACAACCTGCTACCGATAGAACGCAGGCTTCACACTGGCGCCCTTGTGCAGGCGCACAGTGCATCCCATATGCGGTGACACCACCATCGCAAGGATGCCGAGATGAATGCGCAAGAACAAACCCTGATCGAGAACCTCTTCCAGCAACTGCGCCAGCGCGATGGCCAGCCCAAGGATGGCCAGGCAGAAGCCTGGGTACGCCAGCAGGCCCAGCAAACCCCGGATGCGCTCTATTGGCTGACCCAGCGTGGTCTGCTGCTGGAGCAGGCGTTGCAGCAGGCGCAGCAGCAAGAGGCGCAGTTGCAGGCACAACTGGTCGAGGCCCGGGCTGCTGCCGCCCCACCGGCCAGCGGCAGTGGTGGCAGCTTTTTAGGTGCCGGGCTGGACACGCATTTTGGCCGTACCCCCGATGCCAATCTGGCCAGCCGCAGCCCAGCGGGCTATGCGCCGAGTTATCCGCCCAACAGCGCTGCCCCTGCTGGCTATGCCGATACGCCCGCCCCGGCCAGCAGTGGGCGCTGGTTTGGTGCAGCCCCGGCAGCGCCTGCGCCCATTCCCGCCCCGATGCCTGCGCAGCCCAGTGCTGGATCGGCAGCAGGCGGCTTTCTGGGCCAAGCTGCTGCTTCGGCCGCCGGTGTGGCGGGCGGCATGCTGCTGTTCAATGGCCTGAGCCACCTCTGGAGCAACCCCGCCCAGGCAGCAACCACCCCCAGCCACGCGGCCGGCAGCAGCGGCCCGGCCGCAGACAGCGCCAGCACGGCCAGCGCCAGTTCCACCGGCAGCGGCGATAACAGCGGCCTGGACCAGCTCGCCCAGCAAGCCGGGCGCGACCATGTGGACTCCTCCGTCAACCGCTGGATGCCCGAGCAGGACAGCCGCAACAACAGCAGCGACAGCAACAGCCAGGACATCGCCGACTATGACAGCGGCGACGATGGCTTTGACTTCTTGGACGACGACCAGGCTTGATCACTGCCAGCCTCCATGTCAGACGTAAAAAAACCGCCCGGGCATCTGCCCGGGCGGTTCTGCTTTGGGTGACAGGTGCTTAGAAAGTACCTGTGTAGGAGCCGCCATCCGGCAGGATGTTCTGGCCGGTGATATAGGCGGCCTGCTGGCTGCACAGGAACGCGCAGATCGCGCCAAACTCATCGGCGGTGCCGTAGCGGCCGGCAGGAATCTGCTTTTGCTGCGCCTCGCGGATATCGGCTTCGCTCTTGCCGGTCTTGCTGGCAGTGGCGGAGATGGTGGCCGCAATGCGGTCGGTATCGAACTTGCCGGGCAGGATGTTGTTGATGGTCACGCCCTTGGCGGCAATGGCGCTGCGTGCCACACCGGCCACAAAGCCGGTCAGGCCGCTGCGCGCGCCGTTGGACAGGCCCAGGATGTCGATGGGCGCCTTCACGGAGCTGGAGGTGATGTTGACGATGCGGCCAAAACCGCGCTCGGCCATGCCGTCGATCAAGGTCTGGATCAGCGCAATGGGGGTGAGCATGTTGGCGTCCAGTGCCTTGACCCAGGCTTCACGGTCCCAGTCGCGGAAATCGCCGGGAGGTGGGCCGCCGGCGTTGTTCACCAGAATGTCAAAGCGCTGGCCAGGGCCGCCTTCGGCACTCAGCACGGCGGCACGGCCGGCTTCGGTGGTGATGTCTGCGGCCACGGCGATCACCTGGGGGGCCACGCGGCCCGGGGCGGCGGCTGCCCACATGGCGGCCATCACCTTGAGCTGGCGGGCGGTGTCCTTCAGCGCTTCTTCGCCGCGGGAGTTGATGACCACGTTGACGCCTTCATTGACCAGCGCCTGCGCGCAACCACGGCCCAGGCCTTTGCTGGCCGCGCAGACCAGGGCCCATTTGTTGGCAATTCCAAAATCCATATTCAAATCTCCTTGTGGGTACCGATGCTATGCGACAAATGGCAATGGCGTTGGGGCACATGCCCATGCCCTTTATGGCCTCTTGACTTGGTGGGTGAATACGTAGATGCCGGTCAGCACCAAGGCTGTGCCGCCCACCATCACCGGGGTCAGCGGCTCGCCGAGCAGCCACACGCCCATCAGGATGGTGGACAAGGGGCCAATCATGCCGGTCTGGGCGACCGTGGCCGCACCCAGGCGTTCGACCGCCAGCATCACCAGCAACACGGGCACGGCAGTACACAACGTGGCGTTCAAGACGGACAGCCAGATGACGGCCGCATCCACCTGGGCGGCCTGCAGCGGCCTGGTCAGCAGAAACTGCGCAATGCAGAACAGGCAGGCAAAGCTGGTGGCCAGGCCCACCAGGCGCAGGGCACCCAGGCGCTTCACATACTGGGCGCTGTAGACCAGGTAGACGGCATAGCTCACGGCGCTCAGGAACACCAAGGTGGCGCCCCAGCCGACCTGCTGGCCGGCGCCGTGGGTGTACAACTCCATGCCGAACACCAGCATCACGCCGGCATAGCTGATAGCCAGGCCCAGCAGCTGGCGGCCGCTGGCCACCTTGCGGTACAGCAGCCAGCCCAGCGCCAGCACCAAAGTGGGGTTGAGGTAGAGGATCAGCCGCTCCAGCCCCGCGCTGATATAGCTCAGCCCGGCGAAATCGAGGTAGCTGGAGAGGTAGTAGCCGCAAAAGCCCAGCGCGATGACGGCGAGCCAGTCACGCAGCGACAGCGCCGGTTTGCCCCGCCCGGCCCACCAGGCCATGATGACAAACAGCGGCAGCGCAAACAGCATGCGGTACATGATCAAGGTGACCGCATCGACCCCATGGCGGTAGGCCAGCTTGACGATGATGGCCTTGCCGCTGAAGGCGATGGCGCCGACGACGGCGCAGACCATGCCGGCGCGGCGCACGCTGGGCGTGAGCACCGCAGCCGGTGCAACAGAAACAGACAAGATAACTCTCCAACAATCAGTGCGGGTCCGCCGCGCCGTGGAACAAGCGATGGTGCATGCGGCGAATCGACCACCAGACGCCCAAGCCTATCACCGGGATGGCCAGCGCCGCCGTCGTTTCTGGCGACAGTGGCCACCCCCATTTCTGCAGGCCCTTGGCGAGATAGCTGATGAGGCCGGTGAAGTAGTAGGTGATGGCCGCCACCGACAGGCCCTCGACGGTGGACTGCATCTTGAGCTGCAGACCCTGGCGCTCATTCATCGCTTTGAGCACCGCCTGGCGGCCCTGCTTCTGGCTGATGTCGACCCGCGTCTGCAGCAGGTTGCTGATGCGCGAGACGCGCTGGGACAGGGCCTCCAGCCGCTGGTGCGCCGACACGCAGGTATTGCGCGCGGGGGTCAGGCGCCGGTCCATGAAATCGCCAATGGTCTGGTAGCTGCCCAGGCGCGTTTCCTGGATATCGCCCACCCGCTGGCGCACCAGTGCAAAGTAGGCGCTGCTGGCTGAGAAGCGCGAGTGGTGGGCGGCGTACTGGCTCTCGACCTGGGCGGCCAGGCGCGTGAGCTGGTCGAGCAGTTGCGGCTCGCTGGCGGCACCGGCGCTGCGGATGGCCGATGACAGCTCGGCCAGCTCGGACTCGGTGCTGGCGAGCTTTTCCATGGTCTCCCGCGCCGCAGGCAGGCCCAGCAAGGCGGCCATGCGGTAGGTCTCAATCTCGAGCAGGCGCTGCACCAGGCGGCCATTGCGCGCCGCCGACAGGCCCTGGTTCAGCACAAACAGGCGCGATGCGCCATCCGAGTGGATGGAGAAATCGGTATAAATCTGCGCCTTTTGGTCGGAGGCCTTGGATGCCACGAGCTTGTCCTCATACAGCCAGCGCTGCTCGACCTTTTTCTCCAGCGCGGGCGATGCGGGCAGCACCCAGGCGTTCATCGCCAGCAGGCAGCGGCCCGGCAGCCCGGCCAGCCACTGGGCGGGCACCAGGTCGCTGGCAGACGGCAGCTCGGCCTCATCGAGCGCCTCAGGGCGGATGGGCACCATCCAGGTCCAGGAGACAAACTCGGTGTGCAGCTCCCAGCGCAACCGGCCATTGCCCAGGTCCAGGCGCAGGTGGTTGGCCTCGGCATCGGGCACGGGCAGCTGCAGATCGCGCAGCAGCTGGTGCAGCCACTGGCGGCTGGCTGCGCGCTCGGCGGCATCGGCCCACATCACCGTGCAGAACACGGCGGTGTGGTCGGGCAGCGCTTCAGGCGGGCGGGAATGGACTTCGTTGTGCAGCGCACGGCGCAGGTCGTGCTGCTGCAGCAGGGGCAGGTTTTTCATGAAGGACAAAATGCGGCAATCACCAGACGGCAAGCCGTCGAACTGCCGCAATTGTCGTGCCAAGCCAATACTTGTGCAGGCGCCAGCGCAAAAGCGGCGCACCTGCCGCTGCGGGCAAGGGCCGCTTTATAGCCTTACTGCGGCACCTCAAAGCTCAAGGTGGCGGTGTGGCGCACCTCGTCGTACTGCTTGTCGCCCAGCTTCACGCTGCCGTTGTTGACCCGGGCCGTGACCTCCATCACATAGAGGCCGGGGAAGGATGGCATAAAGCTCACCGTGCCATCCTTGGCGGGGGCCAGCACGCGGCGCCAGCCTTCGCTGGTGTCCACATTCACCTGGCTGGCTGCCACCGGCCGGCCCTTGAACATCAGCTGGTAGGTGTTGCCCTGGGGCGTTGTCGGCACCAGTTCCAGGTCATGGACGGCCCGGGTCTCCTGGCGGCCAAAGCGGGCCTGGTAGTAGGTCAGCACACCATCGCTGCCGGCACGGGTGGCCGCAAAGCGCTGGTCGGCCGGGGCACCCTCTTCCTTGGCCAGGACATAGGGGTCGGCCGATGCAGGCACGGTCTTGCCCTCTGCCACCACCTGGCGCGGCTCGCTCAGTTCGCTGAGTTGTCCTGGCGTCTTGTGCAGCTCGCCCACTTGGGCGCGCGTCTGGCCGTTCTCAGTTTGCAGCCACAGGTAATCGGCATGGGCGGGCAAGACAGCGCCGATGCTGGCAGACACGGCCAAGGCCGCTGCCAGCAATGGGCGAAACAGGGTGGATGGTTGGGTTTTATTGGACATAAGCTCCTCCTCTTGGGCTGGATGGGATGGCTGGCGGGTTCCCGGCGGCGGCGTGCGCAGCGGCGTGCACATCGGTATGCGCCATGGCACGCGCGGGGAAAGCTGGCTCTGGGGTTGGCCATCGCGGGGCGCTGCGGGCAGGCCCCGATGCAAACAGGATGGGGACTAGCCATGCAAGGCCCGCCCATCCGCTTGCGGATCGCAACGCGCAGCCTAACGCAGTTTGTGCGCTGCAAAACCCGAACACTGCCGTTTTTGGACAAGGCCGGGCGCTGCCAAGGTGCGTTGGCAGCTCAGCCTGCAATTAGAGCTTGGGCGTGTACTTCAGGGTCAGCATCGCATTGCGCGGATCGCCATAGGTGCCGCCGGTGTAGCCGACAAAGCCCGGCAGGATGTAGTGCTTGTCAAACACGTTGTTCACGTTGAGGGCAACACTGACCTCGGGCGTCGCCTGGTAGGCCAGCCGCAGGCTGGTGATGGTGTTGCCGGCAACCTGGAAGGAGCGGTCATAGCTCAAGGTATGGCTTTGCGCGACGACGCCAGCGCCCACACTCATGCGGTGCCAATCGCCAGGCAGCTGGTAGGACAGCCAGGCACGCAGCATGTGCTTGGGCGTCCAGGTGCTGAAGACCTGGCCCTGGTTGGTCGGGTCGTTCAGGAACTTGCTGGTGTTGAAGGTGTAGCCCACCATGGCTTGCAGGCCGCGTGCCACTTCGCCGCTGACTTCGGCCTCCACCCCCTGGCTGCGCACCTTGCCGGCCGAGGTGGAGCAGTACCAGCCGTCGCAGGCATAGCCGGAGGCCAGGTCGTTGACGGCGCGGTTCTTGTGGTCGTAACGGAACAGCGCCAGCGAGGTGTTGAGCTTGCCGTTCATCAGCGCGCCCTTGATGCCCAACTCGTAGTTGGTGCCGGTGATCGGATCGAGCACCTTGCCCTCCACCGTGCGCTCGGATTGGGGCTCGAACACGCTGGTATAGCTGCCGTACAGCGACCATTCGGGGGTGAGTGCATACACCAGGCCCGCATAGGGCGTGATCTCACCGGAGGTGGTGGTGAGCTGGCGCTCGTCGTTGAGCGCATTGGTGTAGAGCGAGTCATACCAGCTGGAGCGAGCGCCCACAATCGCCGTGAGCGGCTCGGTCAGGCGGGTGCGCAGGCTGCCATAGATGCCCTTTTGCCGCACATCGTAGGCAGACTTCCACTGCCGGCCACCGGCGGCCAGCAGGCTGGCCAGGCTGGGCTCGGGCCGGTGGTGGTCGATGTTGAAAATATCGGCCCCGGCCGTGAAGGTGCGGGCATAGACATCGTTGGAGCGGTATTTGGAATAGTTGGCGCCCACTGTCACATCGTGGTGCAAGCCCGCCAGCTCAAAGCGGCCGTTGACGAAGGCATCGAAGGCGACCTTCTTCAGGTCGAAATCGGTGTACCAGTCGTCATAGGTCACATCGCCACCACCGGCTGCCACCGTGCCGGTCATGCGCTGGTGCAAGGAGGCATTTTGCTCGCGCACCTGCAGCGCCGAGACCTTGAGCTTCCAGTCGTTGTTGATGCGGTGGTTCAGGTCGGCATAGACCGTCGTCTGCTTCACGTTCGAGCGGTTCCAGTCGGAGCCGGTGAAGGTCGAGCGCGGCAGGTCGGGCATGCTGCCATCGGCGTACAGCGGCAGGCCCATGATGAAGGGGCGGCCCTTGCTGTCGAGCTGGCTCACGCCCAAGCCGACCGTTGTGTCAGGGCTGATGTCGTAATCCAACGCGGCATAGAGCGAGCGTGTGCGCTCATTCACATAGTCGACAAAGGAGTGGCCACGCGACTCGTCCACCACCAGCCGGCCCCGCAAACTGCCCTCGTCGTTCAGTGGGCCGCCGGCATCGAGCTGCAGGCCGTAGCGGTCCCAGGAGCCGGCACGGGCGGTGACAGTGATGGTCTTCTCACGCTGGCCGCGCTTGCGCACCAGGTTGACGGCGCCCCCGGGGCTGCCGGTGCCCTGCAGCAGGCCCGAGGCACCGCGCAGCACCTCCAGCCGGTCATAAAAGACCATGCCCTCGGTTCCCCAGTTGCCCAGCGAGTAATGGTTGCGCGGAATGGCCGCGCCATCGTACTGCCAGGCATCGATCTGGAAGCCGCGCGCGGACAGCACCATGCCCTGGCCCACGCCCTGCACTCCCATCGTGCCGGTCACCTTGTTCATCGCATCGCGCAAGTCGCTCACGCCCTGCTCATCGAGCTGCTTGCGCGTCATCACGCTGATGGACTGCGGAATGTCCTTGAGCGACTGGTCGCCCTTGTTGAGGCTCACGGCCGAGGCCGCCAGCGAGCCCGAACCTTCGCTGGTCGCGTTGCGCTCGCCTTGCGCGGTGACCGTCACGGTCGGCAAGGTGCTGGTGTCGGATGCCGAGGGCATTGCCTTGATGACCATGGCCTCGCCTTGGCGCACTGCCATCAGGCCGCTGCCGGCCAGCAGGCGGTCGGCCGCCTGCTGCGCGGTGAGCGTACCGGAGACGGCGGGGGCTGTCTTGCCCTCCACCAACGCGGGGGCAAAGCCGATGGACACGCCGGTGGCTGCCGACAGCGCCTGCAGCGCCGGCCCCAGCGGCTGGGACGCAATCGACAGGCTGCTGGCCTCGTTGGCCTGATGGGCCGGTGTGGCCGATTGGGCATAGGCAGCCTGCGGCATCGCCAGCACCAGCGCGGCGGCCAGCGCCAGCGGTGCGGGGTGGAAGCGGGCGATTCGGGATACCGCGCGAGTGTGCAACGCTGAGCGCAAAGAGAAGGACAAACGGGTTGGGGACATGGTCAGGCAAAGCAGTAAATAAATCTCATTACCTTCTATGACGCACCGTAGGCGCAGAACTGCACCCCGCTTGTCGCATTTTCTGGAATTATTTTTCCAGGCAGGCTCTGCCACCCTCACCCAGGCCCGAGTTCAGCCGGCCTAATGTCTGGCCACAATCTCGGCCCGGCCATCGGCGCTCGGCACCAGGCGCACCGGCAGCACCAGGGTCAGCATATGGGCGAACTCGGCCGGCTTGGCGGTCGCGTAGCTGCCGCCCATCGGCAGTGCGGCGACGGCCGGGTCGTGCACCACCAGGCCGGTAGGGCCGTAACGCTCCATCTCCTGCAAGGCCTGGGCAAGGGGGGTGTGGTCAAAGCGCAGCAGGCCCTTGCGCCACAGGCCCACGCTGTCGGGGGCAACCTGGCCCACCGGCGACAGCAGACCATTGGCCGCCACCTGGGTGGCTTGGCCAGCGGTCAGCAACTGCGCGGCCGCTGGCGTTTGCACGGCGGCCACGCGCACCCGCCCCTCCTGCACCTCCACCCGCACCTGGCCCGCATCGATGCCATCCTGGCCAGGGTCTCCATCGGCGGTCCAGCTTTCGCGCCTCAGATGGGAATAACTCTCATTATCACCGACAAGCCCTTGCCCTCCTGGGCCGCAGACATAGAAAAAGGCATCCGAAGATGCCTTTTGCAGGGTGCAGCGGGGCTGCGGGCGATCAGTCTTCCTCGACGAAGGCTTCCTCGCGCTTCTTGCTCACCGCTGGCAGGCAGACCACCACCAGCAGGATGGCAGCTGCGATCAGCAGGCCGGCAGAGATCGGACGGGTGACGAACACCGACCAGTCACCCCGCGAGAGCAGCAGCGCACGGCGCAGGTTTTCTTCCATCATCGGGCCCAGGATGAAGCCCAGCAGCAACGGAGCAGGTTCGGTACCCAGCTTGTGGAACACATAGCCCACGAAACCGAAGATACCCACCATCCACACATCCCAGCTGTTGTTGTTGGTACCGTACACACCGACAGCGCAGAACAGCACGATCGATGGGAACAACCAGCGGTAAGGCACGGTCAGCAGCTTGATCCAGACGCCGATCAGCGGCAGGTTCAGGATGATCAGCATCAGGTTGCCGATCCACATCGAGGCAATCAGACCCCAGAACAGTTCCGGGTTGCTGGTCATCACCTGGGGACCAGGCTGGATGTTGTGGATGGTCATCGCACCCACCATCAGTGCCATCACGGCGTTGGGTGGAATACCCAGGGTCAGCAGCGGAATGAACGAGGTCTGCGAGCCGGCGTTGTTGGCCGATTCAGGCGAGCACACACCACGGATATTGCCTTGGCCGAAAGGAACTTCACCAGGACGCAGCTTGGTCTTCTTCTCGATCGTGTAGGCCGCAAAAGCCGACAGCATCGCACCGCCACCAGGCAGGATACCCAGGGCCGAACCCAGCGCCGTACCACGCAGCATCGCGGGGAACATCAGCTTGAAGTCTTCCTTGGTGGGCAACAGGCCGGTCACCTTGGCAGCAAACACTTCGCGCTCATCGTCAGGCTTGGACAGGTTGGCGATGATTTCACCGTAGCCGAACACACCCATGGCGATCACGACGAAGTCGATACCGTCGGTCAGCTCAGGAATGTCGAACGAGTAACGGGCCACGCCGGAGTTCACGTCGGTACCCACCAGGCCCAGCAGCAGACCCAGCACAATCATGCCCACAGCCTTGAGCAGCGAGCCCGAAGCCAGCACCACGGCGCCAATCAGGCCCAGGGTCATCAGCGAGAAGTACTCGGCAGGGCCGAACATGAAGGCCACTTCGGTCAGCGGAGGTGCGAACGCAGCCAGAATCACGGTGCCCACGCAGCCGGCAAAGAACGAGCCAATGCCCGCTGCCGCCAGTGCCGGACCGGCGCGTCCCTTGCGGGCCATCTGGTAGCCGTCGATCACGGTCACAACCGATGATGATTCCCCCGGGAGATTCACCAGAATCGCCGTGGTAGAGCCGCCGTACTGGGCGCCGTAGTAAATACCGGCCAGCATGATCAGCGCGGCCACGGGAGGCAGCGCGTAGGTGGCAGGCAGCAGCATGGCGATGGTGGCCACCGGGCCGATACCAGGCAACACGCCGATCAGGGTACCCAACAGACAGCCGACAAAGCAGTAAATCAGGTTTTGAAAGGTGAAGGCAACACCGAAACCGGTGGCCAGGTTGTCAAACAATTCCATGGTCCTGGCCCCTCTTAACCGGTAATAAAGCTAGGCCACACGGGGAACTGAAGGTTCAGTGCCCAGACGAAAGCGACGTAACTGCCAACGGCCAGGATGGTGGCCAGAATGAAGACCGACTTGGCACGGAACTCCGAACCCGCCATGCTGGCGATGAAGACCAGTGCGTAGATGGCGACGATCAGGCCCATGGCCGGGATGCCGATGCTGGGCACGCCCACGAGCAGGATGCCGAAGGAAAAGTTGGCCAGCAAGATGAAGAACACCTGCTTCCAGGCCCATTTGCCGATCGGGTCCCCATCTGCAGGGCCTGCCGTCAGGCCCTTGAAGGCCACGGCTGCACCGATCAGCGTCAGCAGGACGCCGAGAATCAACGGGAAGTACCCCGGACCCATGCGAGCACCTGTACCGATCGAGTAGTTCTGGGCGCCAACGGCGAACCCAATACCCACTGCCATGTACATGATGCCCGCCCAGAAGTCTTTCTGGCTTTTGAGCTTCATTACCTTTGTCTCCAAACAATTTTAGGGATGCAGCGCATTGTCAACGCTGACGGGCAGCTGACGCATGTGGATTCCACTTACGATTCCACACAGGAAAACCCCTATGGTGACAGTGGGCCCTGCAGCGCCGAAACCCAAGCTGGGCGCGGCTTGCAGCCCGGTGCCAGCCCTGTCACTGCTGAAGACTGGACAGGGTGATCCCTTAGTCTGGAGGCGCCTCGCCCGCGCCCTGGCGTTGGGGCAGCGGGCGGCGCAGCCGCTTTTTAGCGGTCGCCCATTTCGATGGGCGGCGTGTTGGCCATCACCTCTTCGATGGTGGTCAGGCCTTCGGACACGCGCAGCGCACCCGCCAGGCGCAGCGGGTGCATGCCGTCCTTCACTGCCTGGCGGCGCAGCACCGACATCGATGGCGAGGCGTGCACCTGGTCCTTGAGCGCCTCGGATACGGTGAGCAGTTCGTACAAGCCCATGCGCCCACGAAAGCCGGTGTCACGGCACTCCTCGCAGCCCACCGGTTTGTAGGGGCGGTAGTCACGCTTGATCTTCCAGGGCTGGATGGCGCTGGTCAGCGCCTCAGTCGATGCCTCCTCATCGGGCTGCTTGCACTGCGGGCACAGGGTGCGCACCAGGCGCTGGGCCAGCACGCCCAGCAAGGTGGCATTGATGAGGTATGGCGGCACACCCAGTTCCATCAAGCGGCTGATGGCGCTGGGCGCATCGTTGGTGTGCAGGGTCGAGAACACCAAGTGGCCGGTCAGCGCGGACTGCACCGCCATTTCGGCGGTTTCCAGATCGCGGATTTCGCCGACCATGATGATGTCCGGGTCCTGGCGCATCAGCGCGCGCAGGCCTTCGACAAAGCTGAAATCGAGCGCCGGCTGCACCTGGGTCTGGTTGAAGGCCGGCTCGATCATTTCGATCGGGTCCTCGACGGTCGAGACATTGACCTCTTCGGTGGCCAGGCGCTTCAACGTGGAGTACAAGGTGGTGGTCTTGCCCGAGCCGGTCGGGCCGGTGACCAGAATGATGCCGTGCGGGCGCTCGACCAGTGTCTCCCAGCGCTGCGCATCGTGCGGGGTAAAGCCCAGCGCCGACAGGTCCTTGACGGTGTTTTCCGGGTCAAAGATACGCATCACCATCTTTTCGCCAAAGGCGGTGGGCAACGTGGACAGGCGCATTTCCACCTCGTCGCCCAAGGTGTTGCGGGTCTTGATGCGGCCGTCCTGCGGGCGGCGCTTTTCGACCACGTCGATGCGGCCAAGCAGCTTGACGCGCGAGACGATGGCGTTGTGCACCCCGAGTGGCATCTGGTAGACCTTGTGCAGCACCCCGTCAATGCGGAAGCGGATCACCGACTGGTCGCGGCGCGGCTCCAGATGGATATCGCTGGCGCGCTGCGCAAAGGCAAACTGCCACAGCCAGTCCACCAGGCGAATGATGCCCTGGTCGTTGGCATCGAACTGTTGGTTGCTGTTGCTGAGGTCGACCAGCTGCTCGAAGTTGCCGAGCGAACTGAGCGAGCCGCCCAGCTTGCTGGCGGCCTTGACCGATTTGGCCAGTGCAAAGAACTCGCTGCGGTAGCGGTCGATGTCCTTGGGGTTGGCCAGCACCCGGCGCACCTTGCGCCGCGCCTGGCGCTCGACCTCGCCGACCCACTCGTCAATCCAGGGCTCCTTGACCGCAATCACCACCTCGTGCGGCGTCACCTGCACCGGCAGAATGCCGTGGCGCTGCGCATACGGCGCACCCATGGTTTCAGCCACCTTGGCGGCATCGACCTTGAGCGGGTCGATCTTGTAATACGGCAGGCCACAGTGCTTGGCGACGAACTCGGTGAGCAGCTCCACATCGAGCGCCTTGCCGTCTTGCAAGCGTGGCACGACCACGCTGGCCAGGCGCACGATCGGGTGCTGGCTGCTGGCCGCATGGCTGCAACGGTCAATGGTCGCCTGGGCCAGCTCGGGGCTGATCCAGCCATCGGTCTGCAACCAGTGGATGACCTGGGTGAGTTCCAGCGGACGCTGCATCAGCGCGGGCAGGCCGCTGCGCGCAGTGGGCGCCGATGCCGGCGCGGGTGCGCCAGGCGTGGCGGGCACCGAGGCCGGGCCACTGGACCTGGACGGCGCAGGACCGTCTTCGACATGGCCGGGCACAAAGACCGCCGAGCGCCGGATCGGTGTCGCAGCGCCGGGCATGCCGCTGCCACCCGCACTGCTGGATGAACGGCTCCGGGTGGCGGTATCGCCGGGCGAGGCATCGCCCCGGCTCTGGTGGTGTTTGCTGGGCTGGTCAGGCGCTGCCATGGTCGATTCCCTCTGTCTTTTTATCTTCTGGCTTTATACCTGATCGCTCCATGGACGCCAGGTAAAGTCAGTCCAGCAGCGGCTGCACAGGTTTAAAAACCTTTAACCACTTGAGCGCCGGCAAGCCGGTCTGCTGCTGCACCAGGTCGGCACGCTGGCTGAGCAGCTCGCGGCTGGGGCGGCTGGCGCTGCGCTGGGCCAGCACGACGGTATTGCCCTCCTTGGTCGCCGCAAAGCGCCAGACGGCCTCAGGCCCAAAGGCTTCCTGGATATGGGCAAGGCTGCGGGCAAAGCTGTTGGTGCGGCCAAACAGGTTGACGGTCATGCAGCCGTCCTCGGTCAGCAGGTTGCGGCAGTGCTGGTAGAAGTCGGGGCTGTCGAGCACGGGGGCTGCCGCCTCGTGGTCGTACAGATCGACCTGCAGCGCATCGACGGTCTGCAGGTACTGGGGCTTCTGGATTTCCACCCCCGCATCGCCCAGCACGACCTGGAGCTTGTCGCTATCCGGCGGCAGTTTGAACCACTGGCGGCAGACCGTGATCACCTGGGGATTGAGCTCGATCGCGGTGGTGCTGGCCATGCCCAGCTTCTGCGCACAGAACTTGGTGGCAGCGGCAGCGCCCAGACCCAGTTGCATCGCGCGGCGCTCGGGCACCGTGGCCCAGTCCATCAGCAGCAGCCAGGCCATCATGCGCTGCACATATTCCAGGTCGATGTCGAACGGCTTCTTGATGCGCATCGAGCCTTGCACCCACGGCGTGCCCAGGTGCAGGTAGCGGGTGCCGTCAAAATCGGAGATCGTGACTTCAGGCAGCGGCTGCGCCAGCTGCGAAGATTTTTTTCTAGTCGTCATGCGGGGGATTATCTGCCGTTGTCCACTGCGGTTCTGTGCGTTTGCCTGTTGCAGCCAGCGGGGCGCGGATTCAGCGCAGCGCGCCGCCGCGTTGCCTGGGTAATTGATAGTTTTTGAATATTTAAAATGATCGTTGATAGCCATCTGTAGCATGCAGACGACGCAGAGAAGCCGGGCCGGGGATGCCTGGCTTTAGACTGCGCGATTGATTTTTCTGGAGCCTCCATGTCTCATGCCATCAAACAACGTCTGTTGTCATCCTTCATCATGTCCTTGCTGCTTTCGGGGCTGATGAGCGCCTGGGTCACCTGGCTGAACCTCGGGCTGGTCGGGGAATTCGTCTCCCGCTGGCTGCATGCCTATCTGCTGGCCTGGCCTGCCGCATTCACCATTGTGGTGCTGCTGGCCCCTGCGGTGCAAAGCCTGTCCTGGCGCATGCTCGGCGGCAGCCCCGGCGCGCCCCGCGCTGCCCAGGCGGGCATGCCAGCGGCAGAGGCTCAGGCCAGCAATCCGCTCTGACGCATCACATCGCGCCAGCCAGCGAGCTTGCGCTCAAAGCTCCATGACGCATTGGCCGGGCTGCTGGAGGGCAGCCGGTAGCTGGGCAGGCCCAGCACGGCCTGCACCCGGGCCGCATGGCGGAAGCTCTCGCCGCCGTTATGTGCAGCGGCCACCAATTGCGGACACTGCTTTTTGAGCGCCCCAAAATCGTTGAGCTGGGCATTGCGGATGCTGGTGTCCAGGCTGCCTTCGCGCTCGCAGGCGGCATAGACGTCCCACAGGCCCAGACCGCGCTCCAGCAGCCAGGCGCAGCGCCCGGCATAGGTGCTGGGCTGCGGATGCTTGGGCCACAAGGCCGCCAGCAGCGGCCACATGTGGTTGCGCGGATGGGCATAGTACTGCTGCAGCTGCAGTGATTGCACACCCGGAAAACTGCCCAGTATCAATACCTTGGTGTCCGGGCCCACGACGGGGGCGAGCCCGCACAGCAGCGCATCAGCCATGTTGCGGCTCCTTTTTTCCATGCGGCAGCAAAGGCTGCAGACGGGGCAGCACCCGGGCGGCATTGGCACTGGTGATCCGTTGCCAGTCTGTCGCGGTCAAGGCCTCATCGGCAGGGGCCTGGGCCCGCAGCGCCACCATCACCTGCGCGATGCGCGGAATCTCGGCCGGCTGGTTGCGGCCCTGGGCCTGGCCGGCGGCGCGCTGCTCGGCCGTGGTGTAGAGCCAGTGCGGCGGAATATCGGGGGCATCGGTTTCGACGACGAGGGCCTCCATCGGCAGCTGCTGGAGCAGGCGGCGCAGGTGCAGCGCGCGGTCATAGGTGACGGCACCGCCAAAGCCCAGTGCAAAACCGCGCTCGACAAACTGCTGCGCCTGCTGCAGGCTGCCGTTGAAGGCGTGCGCTATGCCGCCCTGGACCGGCCAGCGGCGCAGGGCACGCAGCAACTGGTCCGACGAGCGGCGCACATGCAGGATGACGGGCAGGTCAAAGCGCCGCGCCAGCTGCAGCTGCTGCTCGTAAAACCAGGTCTGCCGTTCGGCATCCAGCCCGGACACGAAAAAATCCAGGCCGATCTCGCCGATCGCGACCAGACGCGGGTCATCGCGGCAGTCTTCGAGCATGGTGGCCAGGGCCTCGATGTCGCCTTCGGCAGCACGTCCGGTGTAGAGCGGATGGATGCCCAGCGCATAGCTGTCGCCCCAGCGGTGGGCGAGGTCACGCACGGTGGCCCAGTTGCTGCGCTCCACGGCAGGAATCACGCAGTGCGCCACGCCGGCCGCCTGCGCAGCGGCGCGCAGTGCATCGCGGTCTGCGTCGAACTCCGGCGCGTCCCAGTGGCAGTGGGTGTCAATCCAGAAGGGCATGCGGCTCCAGCGCGCTTTTACCGCTCAAACTGCCCGTTCACCATGCGCACCGCGCGGTCGCAGCGCTGGGCCAGCTCACCATCATGGGTGACCATGACGAAGGCCGTGCCCCGGTCGCGCGCCAGTTGCAGCATCAGCGCAAACACGGTGTCGGCGGTGGCGCGGTCCAGGTTGCCGGTGGGCTCGTCGGCCAGCACGCAGGCGGGCTGGGTGACCAGCGCGCGCGCAATGGCCACCCGCTGGCGCTCGCCACCCGAGAGCTCGGCGGGGCGGTGCAGCACGCGGTCCTTCAGGCCCACCGAGGCCAGCACCTCCCGGGCACGCTCGGTGCATTCGGCATAAGGCATGCGGCGGATGCGCAGCGGCATGGCCACATTGTCCAGCGCGCTGAACTCGGGCAGCAGATGGTGGAACTGGTAGATGAAGCCCAGGTGCTGGTTGCGCAGCTCGCCCTGGCGCGCGGCACTGAGCGTATCGAGCCGCTGGCCCAGGAGGCTGACGGTGCCGCTGCTGGGCGCATCCAGCCCGCCGAGCAGATGCAGCAACGTGGATTTGCCCGAGCCCGAGGCGCCAACGATGGCCAGGGTTTCGCCTGCCCGCACCTGCAGGTCGATGCCATGGAGCACCTGCACATCGAGCAGGCCTTCGGAAAAGCGCTTGGTCAGGCCCGAGGCCTCCAGGACGATGGACGAATCATTCATAACGCAGCGCCTCGGCGGGGTTCACGCGGCTGGCGCGCCAGCTGGGATACAGGGTGGCCACAAAGGCCAGGATCAGGGAAATGATGGTGATCGGCACGATGTCGCTGCGCTGGGGCTCGCTGGGCATCTGGCTGATCAGGTAGATATCCTTGGGCAGGAAGCTGGTGTGCAGCGCGCGCTCGATGGCCGGCACGATCACATCGATATTGCAGGCCACCAGCAGGCCCAGAGCCAGACCGGCCAGGGTGCCGATCACGCCCACCAGCGCGCCCTGCACCACGAACACGCCCATGATGCTGCGCGGGCTGGCGCCCAGGGTGCGCAGGATCGCGATGTCGGCGCGCTTGTCGGTCACCGTCATCACCAAGGTGGTCACCAGGTTGAAAGCCGCCACCGCGACGATCAGGGTCAGGATGATGAACATCATGCGTTTTTCCACCTGGACGGCGGCAAACCAGGTCTTGTTCTGCTGCGTCCAGTCGCGGATCAGCAGGTGGCCGCTCAGGCTGTGGGCCAGCTGCTGGGTCACCTCAGGGGCCTGGTGCAAGTCCTTGAGCTTCAGACGCACGCCGGTCGGGCCTTCGAGGCGGAACAGGCGCTCGGCATCCTCATGGTGCATCAGCACCAGGGTGGAGTCGTACTCGTAGTGGCCGGAGTTGAAGGTGCCCACGACCTGCATCTGCTTGAGGCGGGGCACGGTGCCGGCCGGGGTGACCTGGCCGCTGGGCACGATCAGGGTGACCTGGTCGCCCTGGCCCACACCCAGAATGCGCGCCAGCTCGGAGCCCAGCACGACATTGAAGCTGCCCGGTGTGAGCGCCTGCAGACTGCTTTGGTCGATGCCGGTGGTCATGTCGGTGACCTCGGGCTCCAGCGCCGGGTCAATGCCGCGCAGCAAGGCGCCGCGCATGTCTTCGCCCCGGGCAACCAGCGCCTGGGCCGAGACAAAAGGCGCCGCGCCAATCACATGGGGGTTGGCCTTGGCCTCGGCAATGGTGCGGGCCGGATCGGGCAAGGCATCGCCGCCAGGCGTGAAGATCTCGATATGCGAGACCACGCTGAGCATGCGGTCGCGCACCTCCTTTTGAAAACCGTTCATCACCGACAGCACGATGATCAGCGCCGCCACCCCCAACGCAATGCCTAGCATGGACACGCCCGAGATGAACGAAATAAACCCATTGCGCCGGGTTGCCCGGCCCGCACGGGTGTAGCGCCAGCCCAGCGCCAATTCATAGGGAATCTGCATAAATCGTTCTAAAAATATATTCGGTGCTTGGTCACCGCCCATACAGCGCCATAAACCACTGCACCGCAAACCGCATTGTGGCATCGCCGACAATAGACCCATGTCGGAAAACCAGCATTTGATCATCTCCTACGCAGCCACGGACGAGCCGGGCTGCCAGCAAGCCCTGCAGACCCTGGCGCTGCCGCAGCTGCAACGCCTGCTCAAGCAATGGTCTGCGCGCACCACCGACAGCGGCGCGCTGGAAGATTTTGCCCCGCCGCATGAACGGGCCCTGGCCCAGGCGCTGGGCCTGCCCCGCCAGGCGACACCGTGGGCAGCCCTGCATCAGCTGCAAAACGGCCAGGCTCCGGGCGGTGACGCCTGGGCCTTTCTCACTCCCTGCCACTGGCAGATCTCACCCGACCAGGTGCGCATGAGCGCGCTGTCGGCCGCGCAGATGAGCGATGAGGAATCGCGCAGCCTGCTGGCGATCATGGCGCCCTGGTTTACCGAAGACGGGATCGAACTGGTCTACGACCGGCCCGACCGCTGGCTGGCGCGCGGCCCGGTGTTTGCGCAGCTCGACACCGCGGCACTGGATCGCATTGCACTGCGCGATGTGCGCCCCTGGCTGCCCAACAAGGCGCAAGCCGCCGCGTTGCAGCGCCTGCAGACCGAAATGCAGATGCTGCTCTACACCCATGCTTTCAGCGATGCCCGCGAGGCCAGCGGCCGCGCGCCCATCAATTCGTTCTGGGTGCATGGCGCGGGTGCCCTGCCTGCCGGCTACCAGCTCCCAGCGGACCGCCCCGTGCTGAACACCACGCTGCGCGACAGCGCGCTGGAGGGCGACTGGGCCCGCTGGAAGCAACACTGGCAGCAGCTGGACGCAACGCTCGCAACGGCCGGCCTGGCCAAGCTAACGCTGTGCGGCGAAAAAAATGCCATCACCCTGGAGCCGCAGGCCCGGGGCTGGTTATCGACCATCAAGCAATGGCTGGGCAATCCCCAGCCAGCTGCGCTTCTGAGTTCCTTATGAAAATTCTGGCGAGAGATATTCCCCCGCGTACCGTCTGGGCGCTGGAGCAGGCGGGTGTGCACCCGCTGCTGGCCCGGCTGTTTGCGGCGCGGGGCGTGCAGGCGGCGGACGAGCTCGACGACGGCCTGGGGCAGTTGCTGCCGCCTGCAGGCTTGCTGGGCACGCGCGAAGCGGCCCTGCTGCTGGCCGATGCCATTGGCCAGCAGCTGCGCATCTGCGTGGTCGCCGACTACGACTGCGACGGCGCCACCGCTTGCGCCGTGGCCTTGCGCGGCCTGCGCATGCTGGGCGCCCGGCAGGTCAGCTACCTGGTGCCCGATCGTGTCGTCGATGGCTATGGCCTGACCCCGGCGATTGCCGAGCGCGTGCACCAGCAAGGCGCGCAGGTGCTGGTCACCGTGGACAACGGCATCGCCAGCGTGGACGGCGTGGCGCGCGCCAAGGCGCTGGGGATGACCGTGATCGTCACCGACCACCACCTGCCTGCGGCCACCTTGCCGGCGGCCGATGCCATCGTCAACCCCAACCAGCCCGGCTGCGGCTTCGCCAGCAAGGCGATGGCCGGTGTCGGTGTGATGTTCTATGTGCTGATGGCGCTGCGTGCCGAGCTGCGCGAGCGCGGTGCCTTTGCCGATATGGCCCAGCCGCGCCTGGACAGCCTGCTGCCGCTGGTGGCGCTGGGCACGGTCGCCGATGTGGTCAAGCTCGATGCCAACAACCGCCGGCTCGTGGCCCAGGGCCTGCGCCGCATCCGCGCCGGCCATATGCCGCCCGGTTTGGGCGCGCTGTTCTCGGCCGCCAGCCGGCGTGCCGCCACCGCCAGCACCTTTGACTTTGGCTTCGCCTTGGGCCCGCGCATCAATGCGGCCGGCCGCCTGGCCGATATGACCATCGGCATCGAATGCCTGCTGACCGACGACACCTTGCTGGCCGACACCCTGGCGCGCCAGCTCGATGCCATCAACCGCGAGCGCCGCGATATCGAAACCGGAATGCGCGAACACGCGATGCTGCTGGCCGAGGCCCTGTTTGAAGAAGGCACCGAGCCGCCACCGGCCGTCAGCGTGTTTGACCCGGACTTCCACGAGGGCGTGGTCGGCATTGTCGCCTCGCGCATCAAGGACAAGCTGCACCGCCCGACCTTTGTGTTTGCTGCCAGCAGCGCACCGGGCCATGAGCATGAGCTGAAGGGTTCGGGCCGTTCGATACCCGGTTTCCATCTGCGCGATGCGCTGGACCTGGTGGCCAAGCGCCACCCGGGCGTTCTCATCAAGTTCGGTGGCCATGCGATGGCAGCGGGCTGCACGATTGCGCTGGACGATTTTGAGGTGTTTGAGCAAGCGCTGGCCCAGGTCGCGCAGGAATGGCTGGATGAGCGCACGCTCACGCGCCAGCTGGAGACCGACGGTCCGCTGCCCGTACAGTTCCGCCATGCCGAGACCGTGGACACGCTCAACAGCCAGGTCTGGGGCCAGGGCTTTGCGCCACCGACCTTCAGCGAAGAGCTGGAGATCGTCAGCCAGCGCCTGGTCGGTGAAAAGCATTTGTCGCTGAAGCTGCGCCACCATGGCGAGATGGTGGACGGCATCTGGTTTGGCCACACCGAGCCCTTGCCGGCCAAGGTGCTGCTGGCCTACCGGCTGGACATCAACGAATGGCAGGGCCAGCGCAAGCTGCAGTTCCTGGTCGAAGGCGCGCAGTTGCCCGGCGGAGCAGGGTCCAGCGCTTGAGGGACCACAAGACTTTACGAAAAGTTAAGGAAATAGCGGGAAAACGGATGCGCCGGGGCCCCGCAATTTTCTAAAATATGCGCCAGGGGCTCTTTGCAAAACGCCCTGCTGCGGTCTGAACGCGGGGTCGGGCAATCCGCGCGCATCCCCCTTGGGCGAGGATTTTGCAGAGGATTTCCAGAGAAGCCGAGGGCAAAATCTCCTTTCTGCCCAGGCGTCCTGGCCACCGCTGGCGGATGGCGCTGGCAGGCTTGCCCGGGCCTAACGGCCCCGGCGCCGGCGCTTTCAGACGTCGGTGGTTTTGATCGTTAATTTAATATCAGTCACAAGCTAGATATTCTCCAAATAGCTGTGATGCACCTGAACATTCCATGAGCAATATTTCCGTGGCCGTGCTGGGCGCCGGCATGGTGGGCGTCGCCAGCGCGTTGGCGCTGCAGAAAAAGGGCTTCCGCGTGACCTTGCTGGACCGGTTGGCCCCTGGTGAAGAGACCTCGTACGGCAACGCGGGGGTGATCGCGCGCAGCTCGCTGATGCCCTTCAACAACCCCAGCCTCTGGGCCAATCTGCCGGTGCTGCTGAAGAACCAGAGCGCCGGCTTTCGCTACCAGGCCCGGTTTCTGCTGCAGAACCTGGGCTGGGCCGCGCGCTTTGTCGCCCGGGCCCGCAGCCCGGTGTTTGAGGAGACCACGACGGCGCTGGACAGCCTCATCCGCCTGTCGATGAACGAGCATGCGCAGTTGCTGCGCGCCAGTGGCGCGGCCCACCGCATGCGCGACAACGGCTGGATGTTTCTCTACCGCCAGTCCGGCGCCTTTGCCGGTGGCGCGCTGGCGCGCGAACGCATGGCCCACTTCGAGGTCGCCACCGAGGTGCTGGAGCGTGACCATATCCGCCAGCTGGAGCCGGCACTCAACCCCATCTTCGAGCGCGCGCTGTGGATCAAGGACACCTGGTCGGTGGACAGCCCCGGCGATGTCGTCAAGGCCTATGCCGAGCTGTTCCGCAAGCAAGGCGGCCAGTATGCGCAGGCCCGCATCAAGACCGTGGAGCCACTGGCCGGCAGCCGCTGGCGCATCCGCGCCGACGGCGCGCAGGATGGCCTGGAGGCCGACCGCGTGGTGGTGGCGCTGGGCCCCTGGAGCCGCCAGTTCATGGCGACCTTGGGTGTGAAGGTGCCGATGGCCTATGAGCGCGGCTACCACATGCACTTTGCGCCACCCGCGTCCTGCAATATCTCGCGCCCGGTCTACGACACCGCTGGCGCCTATGTGCTGAGCCCGATGGAGCAAGGCCTGCGCCTGACCAGTGGCGTGGAGCTGACCGATATTGACGCCCCCGCCAACCCGGTGCAACTGGGCCTGGCCGAAGCCGCAGCACGCCAGGCGATTGACATGGGCCAGGCGCTGGAGCCCGCACCCTGGATGGGCAGCCGCCCCACCCTGCCTGACAGCCGCCCCATCATTGGCGCGATGCCGGGCCAGCGCAATCTCTGGCTGGCCTTTGGCCACCAGCACATCGGCTTCAGCACCGGGCCGGGCACCGGCGCGATTCTGGCAGCGCTGATGCGCGGCGACGATGCACCCGTGGATGCGCGGCCATTCCGCGCCGAGCGTTTCCTCAAGGGTTGAAACAAAGGCTGACGCCCTGATGCGCCCACCCCCGGGCCGCATGGCCGGGCTTGTCAGGCGTGATGGGGATCAGGCCGGCAGTGCGGCCCAGCGCTGCGCCAGCAGGCTCACGACATCGTGCACCGGGAGGCCCGTCGCGCGTGCCACCGCATCGCGGTAAACGGGCATGTTGGTGCACTCCAGCACGATCGATTTCAGCTGCGGATGGGCCTGGCGCAGCGCAACAGCGGCGGCGACCACATCGCGCTCGGCCTGGGCGATGTCCATCTCCCGTTCATTGCCGAGGATGCGCGTGGCAAATTCTCCGTCCGGCGCCACGCCTTGCACGGGGGTGCCTTCAGGCACGCCGGCGGCGGCCAGAATGCGCGGCGTCAGGCTGGCCGCGGCGATGGTGACGATGCCAGGCTGCGGCAACTGTGCGCACTGCAGCAGGCTGGAGCTGACCACCGGTACATCAACACTGCTGGCCAGCAGCTCCTGGTAGGCGGCCAGAAAGCCGCAGCTGGTGGTGATCAACGCGGCCCCCTGCGCCTGCATCGCACGGGCGGCATCCACAAAAGGCTGCACAAAACGGGGATCGGCCTCGCGCACGATCTTGGCCGGCGACGCGCCTTGCACCTTGTGCATCCGCACGGGGATGCCCAGCGCTGCCCAGGTCTGCAGGTTGCCGATGTCGCCGGGCGGGCGCGGAAACTGGGTGTCCAGCATCAGGATGCCGATAAACGGCGGGGACGCATCAGCAGCAGTAACAGCAACGTTGGGCGGCATCGCAGAGACTCAGTCGAGCAGGGGCAGCGCAGGCAGCGCGCCACGGCGGTCGATCTTGCGGCTCAGCACCACCGAGGTGTAGGTCTGGCGAATGCCTTCGATCAGGCCGATGCGGTCCAGCAAGGCATCGAGCTTCTCGTTGGAGTCGCAGCGCAGAAAGATCATGTAGTCATGTTGGCCGGAGACGGCCGAGACCTCTTCGACCTCGGGAATGCTTTCGAGCACCTGCATGACGGCCTGGGCAGTCTTGGGCATCACGCTGATGCCGCAGTAGGCGCGCACAGCCGATTGCTCCAGCTTGGAGCCCAGGCGCACGCCGTAGCCGGCAATGACGCCTTCCTTCTCCAGCCGCGCAATGCGGGCCACGACGGTGGTGCGCGCCAGGTTGAGCTTGCGCGCCAGCTTGGCCGTGGACTCGCGGGCGTCGGCCTGCAACAGCGCCAGCAGCTTGCGGTCAATATCGTCGAGTCGAAAATCCATGGTTGTCCTCCCTGCTGGTTATACGGCGTGGCCGATGATGCGGCCCAGAAAGCTGCGTGTGGCCTCGTGCTGCGGGTTGTCGATCACCTGCGACGGTGGGCCCTCCTCCACCACCACGCCGTCGCGCATGAAGACGACCTTGTCAGCCACCTCGCGGGCAAAGGCGATCTCGTGGGTCACCAGGATCATCGTCATGCCGTCGCGCGCCAGCGACTGGATGACCTGCAGCACCTCGCCGACCAGCTCGGGGTCCAGCGCAGAGGTCGCCTCGTCAAACAGCATCACACTGGGCTGCATGGCCAGCGCGCGGGCGATGGCCACACGTTGCTTCTGGCCGCCCGAGAGCTGGTCGGGCATCATCTGCGCACGCTCGGCCAGGCCCACCTTCTGCAGCAGGGCCGTGGCGCGGGCCTCGGCCTCGGCCTTGCCAATGCGCAGCACGGTGACCGGGCCCTCCATGACGTTTTGCAGCACCGTCATGTGCGGGAACAGGTTGAAATGCTGGAACACCATGCCGGTGCGCGCGCGAAAGCCCGCCAGCACCTTGTCCTTGGGCAGCTGGGTCTGCTTGCCGCTGAAGGCCAGCGACTGTGCATCGACGCGGATGTCGCCGCCATCGGGCACGGTCAGCAGGTTGATGCAGCGCAGCAGGGTGGACTTGCCCGAGCCCGAAGGCCCGATCAGCGCCACCACCTGGCCCCGGTTCACGTCGAGGCAAATGTCCTTGAGGACATCGAGCTTGCCAAACGACTTCTTCAGGCCACGAATACAAATGAGCGGTTGGTCTTGCATCTCAGGCCTCCTTGGTGGCCGATGTGCCATGCTCCAGGCGCTTGGCCCACAAGGTCACAGGGAAAAGAATCACGAAATAGGTGATGGCGATGAAGGTGTAGACCTCCAGCGGGCGGTAGGTGTCATGCGCAATGACCTGGCCCTGGTAGAGCAGATCGGGCACGGCCAGCACCATCAGCAAGGAGGTGTTCTTAAGCTGCAGGATCGACTGGTTGACCAGTGGCGGAATCATCTTGCGGAAGGCCTGGGGCAGGATCACGCGGCGCATCACCTGGCCGCGCGTCATGCCAATGGCCTGGCCCGCTTCGGTCTGGCCGATATCGGTGGAGATGATGCCGCCCCGGATGATTTCGGAATAGAAGGCACCGCCGTACAAGGACAGGCACAACGCAGCCGCCACGGGCGCACTCATCTCGATGCCGGTGAGCACCGGCAGCGCGTAGTAGAACCACACCAGCTGCACCAGCACCGGCGTGCAGCGGAAGACCTCAACAAAGGCGCGCAGCGGCGCGGTCACGATCTTGTTGCTGGACAGACGTCCCAGGCCCGCGACCAGGCCGACCGCAAGGCCGCCCAGGATACAGATCACCGTGAACAGCAAGGTGTAGCCCACACCGCCGACCAGCAGCATGCGGTACTTCCACAGGAAGCTAAAGTCCCACTCGTACATAAATCAATCTACCTTTAACGCATACACCCCGGATGCAGCACGCGGCTGCAACCGGGGTGTTTCACATGGGATAAGAGCGTGTTTACGATCCAGGCGCCCATGTGGACCCACCATCAGAACTTGACTTCCTTGGGGAAAGAATCGGCCTTCACGCCGGCGAGCTTTTCCATGTTCTTGAGCACCACGGACTGGATCTCGCCCTTGGCGCGGGCCTCATCCAGCCAGGCATTGACGGCGTTCTCGAAGTCCTTGTTGGGCTCCTTGCGCAGACCTACATTGGTGTTTGCCGTCTCGACCGGGGTCGGCACATAGACCGTGCCCACGTCCGGGCGCTTGGCCACCAGCGGCTGCGACAGCAGCACCACCAGCACCTGGCAGTCGGAGCGGCCGGTCTGCACCGACATCGTGGCCGCGCCCGAGCTTTCCAGGCGCGAGATATTGGCCTTGGGCAGTGCGCGGGTGGCAAACTGGTCCTGGTTGGAGCCGATATCGACCACCACCTTGGCATCGGGCGTATTCAGCTGTTCCCAGGTCTGCACCGGCGCATGGCCTTTTTTGCAGACGGCCGTGAAGGTGTTGTTGAGCAAGGGCTTGGAGAAGTTCACCACTTCCATGCGCTGGGGGGTGGGCGCCATCGCGAACATCAGGTCGATCTTGTTGGCCTGCAGGTCCAGCACGGCATTGCCCCAGGTGGTCTCGACGAATTTCACGTTCACGCCGAGCTTCTTGGCCAGGCTCTCGCCAAAATCGGGGCCAAAGCCTTCCCACTTCTGCGTGACCAGGTCCTTGTTGAAATAGGGAATGGCACCGGCGACGGTGCCCACGCGCAGTTCCTTGGTGCGCTTGACGCGGTCCATCGTCGACTCAGCGCCTTGCGCCAGTGCCGCACCAGTCACCGATACCCCTGCGACCACCAAGGCGGCTGCACCCATCAACTTTTTGACAGAAAACATCTACGTATCCTCTAGACGCAGCGAAAACGGGCTGCGCGACCGTGAAAAACCGACAGTGTATTCCTGTTAAAAACCCTAGTAAAAAACACAAAACGTCGAGATGCACTGTTATTTTCGTCAAATCGGCGAAACAATGACAATTTAAGGGTTAATACTGACATTTCAGAGACACTACGCCCGGCAGCGGCGGGGATAGCCCGGATGCTGCGCCGGGTCTGACACGCTGCGCACACCACGCGGCCTACAATGAAAGCAGGTATTGCCGCGCTGCTGCGCTGTAAATTGCCTGCCCCTTCCTTGCCACTAGCCAAATTCATGCCAGACATGCTGAACGCCGATCTGCACTGCCACTCCACGTTTTCCGATGGCACTCTGAGCCCGGAAGCGCTGGCCCAGCGTGCCCGCGAGCGGGGGGTGCAGCTGTGGGCGCTGACCGACCATGACGAAGTCAGCGGTCTGGACCGGGCGAGCGCTGCGGCCGCGCAGCAGGGCCTGGCATTTCTGAGCGGTGTGGAGGTGTCAGTGAGCTTTGGCGAAACCACCGTGCATATCGTCGGCCTGGGTTTTGACTGGCACCACGCCGGCCTGCGCGCAGGTCTGGCCCGCACGCGGGGCGGCCGCGAGCAGCGCGCCCGCGAGATGGCCGCCGGCCTGGAGAAGGTCGGTATCGGCGGCGCCTATGAAGGTGCGCTGCGCTATGTGGGCAACCCGGATTTGATTTCGCGCACGCATTTTGCCCGCTTTCTGGTCGAAACCCGGGTCTGCCGCGATCCGGCGGAGGTGTTCCGCCATTACTTGGTCGAGGGCAAGCCCGGCTTTGTGCCCCACCGCTGGGCGCGGCTGCAGGATGCCGTGCAGTGGATCGTGCAAGCGGGCGGGCTGGCCGTCATCGCCCACCCTGCGCGCTACCACCTCAATGGCGGGGAAGAGCATGCGCTGTTCTCCTCGTTCAAGGACTATGGCGGCCAAGGGGTGGAAGTGGTCACCGGCAGCCACTTTCCGCACGAATACGCCATCTACGCAGACCTGGCCAACAGCTTTGGCCTGTATGCCTCACGGGGCTGCGATTTCCACAGCCCGGGCGAATCGGGGACCGATTTCGGTGCCCTGCCCCCGCTGCCCAGCGGCGTCCCACCCGTGTGGCAGGCACTGGAGGGGCGCATCCTGCACCCGAGCGCGCCGCAGCACACCGCTGTTCATTGAGCCAGCCCCAACCGCCACACCCACGATAACCAGCGCACCACCAACACATCCATGGCCCAATACTTCGAGGTTCACCCCGACAATCCCCAACCCCGCCTGCTCAAGCAGGCCGCCGCCATGCTCAAGGACGGCGGCATCCTGGCAGTGCCCACCGACTCCAGCTACGCCTTTGTCTGCGCGCTAGACAACAAGCAAGTGGTAGACCGGCTGCGCCGCATCCGCCAGATCGATGACAAACGCATGCTCACGTTGCTGTGCTGCGATCTGTCCCAGCTGTCGAGCTATGCGATGGTGGACAACCACCAGTTCCGCATGCTCAAGCTGGGCACGCCCGGACCGTTCACCTTTATTCTGGCCGCCACCAAAGAGGTGCCCCGCCGCATCAGCCACCCTTCGCGCAAGACCATTGGTCTGCGCGTGCCCGACAACAAGGGCCTGTTGATGCTGCTGGAGTTGCATGGGGAGCCGCTGCTGTCCACCACCTTGATTCCGCCGGGCGAGACCGAGCCGCTGAATGACCCCGAAGAAATCCGCGAGCGCTTTGAATCGCAGATCGAACTGGTGGTCAATGCGGGGCCCTGCCCGCTGGAGCCGACGACGATCGTCGACCTGACGCCGATGGGCACCGGGGGTGCGCCCGTGGTGGTGCGCGAAGGCCGCGGGCCACTGGCGCAACTGGGTCTGTAAGCGGGCCGCCACACACGGCTGGCGTACTGGGGCGGGCCCTGCTGAGGCGGCCTGCGCAAACGTTTGCCACGGCCATTGCCATCGCTGCGCAGAGGCCACCGGCAAATCTGATAGGCTCGCCACTGCCTGGTGCGCTGTGGCGCGCCCTTTCCCACTTTACTGATGACCCGCCTTCTCCGTGAACGCTGACCTGATACAAACCGTTCTGATCTATGCACTGCCGGTGCTGTTCTCCATCACCGTGCACGAGGCAGCGCATGGCTATGCTGCGCGCCATTTCGGGGACAACACGGCGGCCATGCTGGGCCGCCTGACGCTGAACCCGCTCAAGCACATCGACCCCATCGGCACCATCCTGATGCCGCTGATGCTGTATTTCATGACCTCGGGCGCCTTTGTGTTTGGCTACGCCAAACCCGTGCCCGTGGCCTTTGGCAACCTGCGCAACCCCAAACGCGACATGATCTGGGTGGCGCTGGCCGGCCCTGCGACCAATTTTGTGCAGGCCCTGCTCTGGGCTGTGGTCTACGGCATTCTGGTCGCCTCCGGCGTCGATGAGCGCTTCTTCCTGAAGATGGCGCAGGCCGGTGTGCTGGTGAACCTGGTGATGTGGGCCTTCAACCTGTTTCCACTGCCTCCGCTGGATGGCGGGCGTGTGCTGGTGGGGCTGCTGCCCTACAAGCAGGCGGTGGCCGTCTCCAAGATTGAACCTTATGGATTTTTCATCGTCATGGGTCTTGTCATTGCAGGGGTCGTCAGCACCTTCTGGATGCGCCCCCTGATGAGCCTGGGCTACGCCGTTGTCAGCGTGGTGCTGATGCCCTTCAGCTGACCGCCTGCACCGCCCGCCCTGCGCAGCAACGCATATTGATGGATCGTTATGACTAAGACACGTTATCTCACGGGTATCACCCCCTCTGGAACGCCCCACCTGGGCAACTACGCCGGCATGATGCGCCCGGCCATCGCCGCCAGCCGTGCCGGCGATGTCGAGAACTTCTATTTCCTCGCCGACTACCACGCGCTGATCAAGTGCCAGGATCCCGAGCGCGTCAACCGCTCGACCTTGGAAATCGCAGCGAGCTGGCTGGCCGCTGGCCTGAACCCCGAGCACGTGACCTTCTACCGCCAGTCGGATATCCCGGAGATTCCCGAGCTGACCTGGTTTCTGACCTGCGTGACCGGCAAGGGCGTGCTCAACCGCGCCCATGCCTACAAGGCCGCGCAGGACAAGAATGCCGAATCCGGCAAGGAAGGCGATGACGGCGTCACCGCAGGGCTTTTCATGTACCCGGTGCTGATGGGCGCAGACATTCTGGTGTTCAACGCGAACAAGGTGCCAGTGGGCCGTGACCAGATCCAGCATATCGAGATGGCCCGTGACATGGCCTCGAGCTTCAACCACCTGTATGGCGAGCATTTCGTGCTGCCCGAGGCAGCAGTGGACGACCATGTGGCGACCCTGGCCGGCCTCGATGGCCGCAAGATGAGCAAGAGCTACGACAACACGATTCCGCTGTTCTCCACGCAGGCCCAGCTCAAGAAGTTGATCGGCAGCATCGTGACCGACTCGCGCGCCCCCGGCGAGCCCAAGGAAGTGGAAGGCTCGGCACTGTTTCAGATGTACCAGGCGTTTGCCGCCCCCGAGGAAACAGCGGCCTTGCGCCAGGCCTATGCAGACGGCATTGCCTGGGGAGATGCGAAGGCCTTGCTGTTCGAATGCATTGACCGTGAGCTCGCTCCGTTGCGTGAGCGCTACAACTACCTGATGGCGCACCCCCAGGAAGTGGAGGCCATTTTGCGCCAAGGTGCAGAAAAAGCACGAACATATTCAGGCCCTTTACTACATAAGTTACGTGCCGCTGTTGGCCTGCGGCCACTGACCGCGGCCAGCCATGCCGATACGCCGAAGGCGGCAACCCGGCAGGCGGGCGCTGCATTCAAGCAGTACCGCGACAAGGACGGCAAGTTCTACTTCAAGCTGGTGCGGGCCGATGGCGCCGTGCTGCTGCAAAGCCTGGGATTCGATGCGCCCAGGGACGCGGGTGCGATGATTGCACAATTGCAGGCGCAGCCACAGAGCCTCCCCGAGGCCATGGACAACCTGCAATTGGGTGACAGCTGCTCCCTGTCGGATGTGCAGTTGGCGCTCAAAGAGATAGCCGAGAGTTAAGAGACTGCCTATACTGCATTTGCAACTAATTGTTGAAGCTGTCACCGCCGTGGCAACTTACCCGTTTAACGCAGTGTGGAGCGAGTGATTCAATTTGCTTTTATTATTGAGCCATCGAATAAAAGCAAGCTATTGAGCTTTGTGGGAGTGAGCTGTTATGAGAATTGTGGCACTGGATGATGATCTGGTGGTGTTGGATATGCTCTCCAAGACCATGGAGGCGGAGGGCCACGCCTGTACGACCCATTCCTCTGGCGCCTCGCTGATCAAGGACATGCGCCGCGAAACCTACGACCTGCTGATCCTGGACTGGCAATTGCCGGACACCACGGGACCGCAGGTCGTGCGCTGGATACGGGAGAACGTCAACCAGGAGTTGCCGGTGCTCTTCATCACCAGCCGCCATGGTGAGGCGGACATCGTCGAGGGACTGGAGGCTGGAGCGGACGATTTCATGATCAAACCGCTGCGGGTGGCCGAGCTGGTCGCGCGCGTGCGTGCGCTGCTGCGCCGCGCCTACCCTGCGGCCACCAAGGGTACGCTGGAGTTTGGCCGCTACAAGTTCCTGTCCGATTCGCGGGCCTTGGAAGTGGACGGCAAGCTGGTGGAGTTGAAGAACCGCGAGTACGATCTGGCGCTGTTCCTGTTTCAGAACATGGGGCGCCTGCTGTCGCGTGACCATTTGCGCGAAATCATCTGGGGCCAGAATTCCGATGTCATCTCGCGCTCGCTCGATACCCATGTATCGCGGCTGCGCACCTTGCTGGATCTGCGTCCGGAGAACGGGTTCATCATCACCGCAGTGTATGGAGTGGGCTATCGGTTTGAGGCCGTCAAACCGCTGTCCGAGACGCAGCCCGACTGAATGTCTGCAGGGAAATGCAGCGCGTCATACGGCCAACACGCCACACGTGTTGGCCGTATTTACGCTGATGCATCCCGACCACCTGCCCGGCCTGGCCGCCGGGCTTGAAGGAGAGCCATCTTGTTTCGTTCCCGTCTGCCGTTGTCTACTGCCATCTGGCTGGCCATTGGCGTGGCCGCCCCTGGTCTCGCGCTGGCGGCGTCGGCAGACCAGTTGCCCGATATCCGCCATACGGTCGTCAGCGGCGACACGCTTGAAGGCGTGGCCCAGCGCTATCTGAAGGACCCGCAGCAGTGGCGCGCCGTCGGCACGCTCAATGGCGTCAAGGATCCATTGCGGCTGCGGGTGGGCTCGGTCATCGTCATTCCTGCCCACATGGTGGGCTACCAGGAAGTGACGATCACCCATGTCAAGGGTGTTGCACGCGTGCGCTCGCCGCAGTCCGGCAGCGACTGGCAGAGCGCAGCGTCGGGCACGATCCTGACCGAGGGCGATGAGCTGCAGGTGCCTGCGGGCAGCTATGTGAGCCTGCGCTTTGCCGATGGCAGCTCGGTGCGCATCAATGAGAACTCGCAGCTCAAGCTCAGCGAGCTGCGCAAGAACAGCCGCACCGACGAGCAGCAATCGGTGCTCGATCTGAGCCAGGGCGGTCTGGAATCCCATGTGACGCCCGTGGTGGACCAGCGCCGCAAGCGCAAGTTCGAGATCAAGACGCCGATGGCCACCACCAGCGTGCGCGGCACGGTGTTCTCGGTCAACGTGACCGATTCCGGCAAGGCCATCACCGCCGTCGACAAGGGCGTGGTGCAGGTGCAAGGTTACACGGCAAAGCGCCAGCCGGCGCAGCAGGCCCTGGTACCGGCGGGAACGGGTGTGGCAGTGCAGGCAAGCGGCCAGGTGGGCACGCCGGTGGCCCTGCTGGAGGCACCCAGCCTGGAGCGCAACCCCGCCGTTTTTGAAGACGCCAATTTTCTGACGCTGCAAGTGGGCGAGGTGCCGGGTGCTCGGCAGTATGCCGTGCTGCTGGCACTCGACGCGGATCTGTCCCGCGTGATCCTGCGCCAAAGCCATGCCAGCCCCAGCTTCCGATTCGAGGCCGTACCGGACGGCACCTACTACCTGAGTGCACGCGCCATCGACGCGCAGGACATACCAGGCAAGCCGGCGGTGCAGACCATCAAGGTCAAGGCGACTCCCATCCCGCCGCTCTATTCCAGCCCTGCCCCGGATGGCTTGATCGGCTTGTCCGATGGCGAGCTGCTCTGCACCGAGGGCGGCTCGGGCATTGCGGGCTACCGCATCCAGGTCTCTGCCAGCCGGGATTTCTCGCAACCCTTGCAGGACTCCGGCGTGGTGGACAACTGCCAGGCCAGCGTGACCGGCCTGGGCGAGGGCCACTATTTCTGGCGTGCGGCCAGCGTGCGCCGGCTGGCGGACGGCAGCCTGGACCAAGGCCCGTTTGCGCAGCCACAGGCTTTCAAGACCGGCAGCAACCCAGCGGCACTGGGCGCCGATGCGCTGAATGCGGCAGAGCCCAGCGCCCCGAACCTGCTGCAGCTGTCCTGGCCGGCCGAGCCCAACCAGCGTTTCAACCTGCAGCTGGCCAAAGACGAATCCTTTGCCAGCCCGCTGGCCAGCACGCAGCTCGACCAGCCGCAGTGGACATCGGACCCCCTGGTCGCGGGCAACTACTATGTGCGCATCCAGGTGCTGGACCCTTCGGGCCTCAAGAGCCGCTACTCCGATCCGCGCAAGCTCACTGTCGAGCCCTCGGTCGTCACCGGCGCGGGTACCGTCCTCAGAACCGGTGAAGGCAAAGCTGTTCTCAGCCCGCGCTAAGGGTACGCCGACCTGGACAGCGCCCCTGACGGTGCGCTGTCCGCGTTCACTGAACCGCCCATGGCCGCTCCCTCTTTTTCATTAAGCCGGACCCAGCTGCGCTGGCTGGAGTGGCTGACGCTGTCTGCGCTGCTGCTGGGCCTGGTGGCCTGGGCCAGCCTGCGCGAGCAGCCCCGTGTCATCAACACCTTTGTGCAGGACCTCACCGGCTGGCTCAGCGCGCCTGTGCCCCGCGATGACATCGTCATCGTTGCGATTGACGATGCGAGCCTGCAAAGCGTGGGCCGCTGGCCGTGGCGCCGCTCCGTGCATGCGCAGCTGATAGATCGCATCGCCGCCCAGCACCCCAAGGCCCTGGGCGTGGACGTGCTGTTCAGCGAACCCGACCTGCAGCACCCTGAGGACGATGTCCAGCTGGCACAGGCGATTGCGCAGGCAGGCCATGTCGTGCTGCCGGTGGACTGGCGCATGGCCAATGTGGACATCGGCGCCGAACTGCCGCTCGCTCGCCTGCGCGAGGCGGCGCGCCAGCTCGGGCATGTGAACGTCACCGTCGATGACGACGGAGTGATACGCCGCTACTCCGGCGCGCAAGGCGAAGACACCGGGCCCTGGCCCCATTTCAGCATTGCCATGCTGTGTGCCAGCGGCCAGAGCCATGCGCTGTGCCAGGGCACGCGCCCCCCCGAGCCCGGAGAGCAGTGGGTGCAGCGCTCGCCCGAGATCTTCAACTTTGCCCGAGGAGACCGGCCCTACACCATGTACTCGGCCGAAGATGTGCTCACGGGACGCATACCTGCCGACAGCTTTCGCGGCAAGTATGTGCTGCTGGGCGCCACCGCCTCGGGCCTGGGCGATTACTTTGCCAGCCCCGCGCGGCCCGCATCGCGGCATATCGCGGGCGTGGAGCTGATCGCCCATGCGCTCGACTCCCAGCTGTCCAACCAGCATGTGCATGCCGTATCGCTGAGGAGCAATATGGCCGTCAACCTGGCCGCGATTGTGCTGGCGCTGCTGGCCATTGCACTGCTGGGGCCGATGGCCGGCCTGCTGGCGCAGATGACCGTGGCTGCGGGCCTGCTGGCGCTGTGCCTGGCACTGCGCAGCTGGGCCGGCTTGCAGCTGGCGCCCGGGGCGGCACTGGTGGGCCTGCTGGTCATCTACCCGATCTGGAGCTGGCGGCGCCTCAGCGCGGCCGCGCGTTTCCTGCAGCAGGAGATGCACAACCTGCGCGCTGCGCTGGACACCACCAGCGCCCCGCAGCGCAATGGCCTGCTGATGGACGACTTTCTGGAGCGGCGCATCAAGGCGGTGGAGACCGCCACCGACACCCTGCGCCAGATGCACGGCTTTGTGCGCGATACGCTGCGCCAGATCCCCTCGCCCACCTTTGTGGTCGATCCGTTGGGCATGGTCAGCCTGCACAATGCCGCCGCCGTGCGCTACCTGCAGAACCTGGGCGTGCCCAGCCAGGGGTTGATCGCGATCCAGTCGGCGCTGCAGGGCATGCGCACCAAGGACTCGGGCCAGGTGCTGTCGTTTGCCAGCGCCGAGCAGCTGCGCGCCCTGCCGCCCGAGTGCGAGGTGCTCGACCGCGAGGACCACCCCTGGCTGCTGCTGGCCGAGGCCTTTCGTGCGCCGGCGCCTGCGGGCTGGCTGTTGATGCTGGTGGACCTGACCGAGCTGCACAAGGCGCAGCAGCAGCGCGACCAGGCGCTGCGTTTCATCTCGCATGATTTCCGCTCACCCCAGTCCTCGATCATCACCTTGCTGGAGATGTACAAGGAATTCCCCGGCCAGATGAGCGAGGCCGAGCTGCACCGCAAGATCAACCGCCTGGCGCACCAGTCGCTGGAGATGGCAGAGAGCTTTGTCCAGCTCGCCTCGGCCCAGTCGCAGGCCATGCAGCCGCAGCTGCTCAACCTCGATGTATTGCTGCAAGAAGCCGTTGACGACTGCTGGGCCAAGGCCTCGGAGAAGAAAATCCAGGCACGCTACCTGCCCGGAGCGCTGGAGGCCGCCGAGACCGACATCGTCTGCGTCGGAGACCGGTCCTTGCTGCAGCGCTGCTTTGTCAACCTGCTGGGCAACGCGATCAAGTACAGCCCCAGCGGCACGGTGGTGGAGGCCAGCATTGCCGATGATGGCGAGTACTGGCAGGTGGAAGTGCGCGACCAGGGCTTTGGCATGACGCAGGAGCAGCTGGACAAGCTCTTTCAGCCGTTCCAGCGCTTCCACCAGAACAGCCAGCCGCAAATCTCGGGCATCGGCCTGGGCCTGAGCTTTGTGCAGACGGTGGTGCTGCGCCACCAGGGTTTTGTCAGCGTCACCAGCGGGGTCAACGAGGGCTCGTGCTTCAGCCTGCACATTCCGAAGGCGCCGGCCACCTACCCAGGCGTGCAGCAGCCGCAGTCCTAGCCGCTTGGGGCCTGGGGCCTGGGCTCAGTGCAGTTCTTTGCCCCGGAGTTCCGGGATCAGCCACACCGTCGCCAGCGCATCGAGCACATAGATGGCAGCCAGCAGGCCAATGGCCATCTGGAACGAATACTGGGCCGCAATGGCGCCGATCACCACCGGACCTGCGCCACCGACGGCGCGGCCAATGTTGAACAGCACATTCTGGGCGGTGGCCCGGGCCTCGGTCGGGTAGGCCTCGCTCATCAAGGCGCCAAAGCCGCCCATCATGCCGTTGACGAACATGCCCATCACGGCACCGGCCCAGAGCATGGTGATGGGGTCGTTGAGCTGCGAGTAGAACAGCACCATCAGCGCCGCCCCCGCCTGGAACAGCAGAAAGCTCGGCTTGCGGCCAATGCGGTCGGCCAGTTGGCCAAAGATCCAGATGCCGGCCATCATGCCCAGGATGGTGACGGCGGTCCACAGCGCGGACTTGGTCAGGTTGAAGCCCAGCTTGTTGGCCAGGAAGGCGGGCATCCAGATCATGATGCCGTAGTAGCCAAAGTTCTGCACCGAGGTGAGCACGGCAATGCCGGCACTGATGCGGGTGGTGGCGCGGTCCTTGACCAGCAGCTTGAAGCACTGCAGCACGGACTGCTTTTTCTCCTGGCTGCGCACAAACACCTCGGGCTCATGCAGACGGTTGCGGATGAACCAGGCCACAAAGGCCGGAATCACGCCCACCAGGAACATGCCGCGCCAGCCGATATGGGGCAGCAGCAATGGCGTCAGCAAGGCGGCGCCCAATACCCCCACCTGCCAGCCCAGCGCCACATAGGATGAGACACGCGCCCGGTAGCGCGCCGGCCAGGCCTCCGCTGCCAGCGCCATGCCAATGCCGAACTCGCCGCCCAGGCCGATACCGGCGATGGTGCGGTAGACCAGCAGGTCCCAGTAACCCTGCGCAAACGCACACAGCCCGGTAAACACGGCAAACAGCACGATGGTCCAGGTCAGCACGCGGATGCGGCCATAGCGGTCGCTGAGCATGCCAAACACGATGCCGCCCACGACAGCGCCGATCAAGGTCCAGGTGACCAGCGATCCGGCCTGCGCCGTCGTCAGCCCCAGATCCTCACGGATGGCGCTGAGCATGAAGCCCAGGATCAGCAGGTCAAAACCGTCCATGGCGTAGCCCACGGCCGAACCAGCCAAGGCCTTCCAGCCATAGCGGTTGACGGTATCGGAAGAGGAGGAGGCAGTGCCTGTAGCGGCAGACCCGGCAGCGGATGAAGACATGAAATGCGCTTTGTAGTAGGTTTTATGACCGCTGCGCACACAAAAATGCCGCACGGATGGCGGCATGGTTGCTCAGCAGCGGGCGCTATTGTGCGCGATATCTATACGCTCTGCGTAGGGCCTGCGCAGTCCACATATTGACTAGTCGGTAAAAAATGGGGCGTTGGGCGCCCCACCTTCAGGCCAGGAACAGCTCCTGCAGATCGCTCAGAAAGTCGAATCCACGCTCTGTGGGGGTGACTTTCTGGAAATCCAGCTTGATCAGCCCCTTGGCCTCGGCCTCGTGCAAGGCCTTGGCGATGGCGCTGAGCGGCAGGCCCGTGCGGTCCAGGTAGTCCTGCAGCGCAAAGCCCTCGCGCAGGCGCAGCGCATTGAGCATGAACTCGAACGGCAGATCGGCGCGCTTGACCTCGTCGTCCTGCGCCAGCGCATTCCCCTGCAGCGCCTGGGCCATGTAGCGGGCCGGATCACGCAGCCGCACCTGGCGCACCACGCGGTGGGCAAAGCTCAGCTTGCTGTGGGCGCCCGCTCCAATGCCCAGGTAATCCCCAAACAGCCAGTAGTTGCTGTTGTGCACGCAGGCATGGCCCGGCTTGGCATAGGCCGACACCTCGTAGCGCTGCATGCCGGCCTGCGCGGTGCGCGCCGTGATCTGGTCCAGCATCGCATAGGCCACATCGTCCTCCGGAACGGCCGGCGGGTACTTGGCAAAAAAGGTGTTGGGCTCGATGGTCAGGTGGTAGATCGAGATGTGCGGCGGCGCAAAGCCCAGCGCCGTATCCAGGTCCCGCGCCAGGTCCTGGGCAGTCTGGCCCGGCAGCGCATACATGATGTCCAGGTTGAAGGTCTCGAAGCTGCTGGCGGCCTCTTCAACCGCTGCCATTGCCTGCGCACCGTTGTGCACGCGGCCGATGGCTTCCAGAAAGCGGTCGTCAAAGCTCTGCACGCCAATCGACAGACGGGTGATGCCCGCACCGCGAAACGCCCGAAAGCGGTCCTTCTCGAAGGTGCCGGGGTTGGCCTCCATCGTGATCTCGCAACCGGCCTCCACACGCAGACGCGCACGGATGGCCGAGATCAGCCGGTCAATCGATTCCGGCGAAAACAGGCTGGGGGTGCCGCCCCCCAGAAAAATGCTGTGGATGCTGCGCCCCCAGATGAGCGGCAAGGCCTGCTCCAGGTCGGCAATCAGCGCATCGATGTAGCGCTCTTCGGGCACCGCATGGCGGCCGTCGCGCGCCTCATGCGAATTGAAATCGCAGTACGGGCATTTCTTGATGCACCAGGGCAGATGCACATACAGCGACAGCGGCGGCAGGCTGGGCAGCTGCAAGGTGCCCGGGCGCATGTAGTGCTGGATATCGCGCTGCACCACCTGCTCTGGCGCTTGCGCCGATTGCAGCGGAATATGCACCGCCATCTCAGTCCTTGGGCGCCGCCGCCACCAGCGGCGAGCCGGCCAACCAGCTGTCGCGCAGCAATGCCATCATCTGGCGCGACGAGCGGCCACGGTGGCTGTGCGCATGCTTGACCTCGGTGGCCATTTGCCCAAAGGTCATGCCCAGCTCGGGGATCAGCAGCACCGGGTCGAAGCCGAAGCCGCCCTCGCCCAGCGGCGCGGTGGTGATTTCGGCAGCCACCCGGCCCACCGCGACCAGCGGCTCCGGATCCTTGGGGTGGCGCACCGCCACCAAGGTGCTGACCATGGCCGCACGGCGGTCGGTCACGCCCTGCATCTGTTCCAGCAGCGCGCGCACATTGTTGGCATCGCTTTTCTGGTAACCGAACTGGGTGCAGTAGTAGGCGGTATCCACCCCCGGCAGACCGCCGAAGGCCGCCACGCACAGACCGGCATCATCGGCAATGGCGGGCAGGCCGGTGTGCTCGGACGCAAAGCGGGCCTTGGTCAACGCATTTTCCAGAAAGGTGCCATAAGGCTCGGGCGCTTCGCCCTGCATCAAATCGCCCTGGGGGACCAGGGTGACGCCCAGCGGCTCGAACATGGCCTGCAGTTCGGCGAGTTTGCCCGGGTTGTTGGAAGCGAGAACGATTTTCATGGATCGACACCAGCGGCCGCGGCAGGCTCACCTGCGCAGCCCGCTGCTTTTTGGAGAAAAGTAAAAACAGGCATGGCGGCCTTGCGCCGCCATGCAGGACAGGCTGAATTATCGGCGGAGCGACAAAACGCAGTGCATGCCGGGCTTATGCGGCGGGCGCATCCGGCCGAGGCTCGGCCTTGCCACCGGCATCGGGCTCGACCGGTGGCGGCAAGGTGTCACTCACCGGCTCGTCCGACTCGAAGCGCTCGGCACCGGGCATTTCCCACTCCATCGCTACCGCCGTGACGTTGTCGCTGGTGGCGCCGGCCTTGCGCAGGGCCGCATCGATCAGGTCGGGGATGGCGCGGGAGACCGACTTGTTGGCCAGCTCGCGCGCAATCACCGTCTCGGAGACGCTGCTCCACAGCCCGTCAGAGCACAGCATGATGCGGTCGCTGCGGTGCATCTCGGTGGGACCGGCCACATCAAAGAACGGGCGCGAAGGGCTGCCCAGGCAGGTGAACAGCACATTGCGGTTGAAGCGGTCGGGGTTGATGCTGGTCACCCCGGAACCACGCAACTCCATGTAGGAATGGTCACGGGTGCGCGCCAGTACCTTGCCGCTGCGCACCAGGTACAGGCGCGAGTCGCCACAATGCACCCACCAGATATTGCCATCCTGCACCACCGAGGCCACCAACGTGGTGCGGGGCGGGTCTTCCATCTGGTTGGCGATCGCGTATTTCAGGATATTGTGGTGCGCCGACAGCAGCGCATTCTCGAGGAATTCGGCCGGGTCCTCCAGCTTGGGGCGCGCCAGTCGCTGAAAATCGAGCGACACGGTCTGCAACGCCAGTTGCGCGGCCACTTCCCCTTCCGGATGCCCTCCCATGCCATCGGCCACGACAAACAGACAGGCTTCCTTGGTATAGCTATACCCCATCCTGTCTTCGTTTTTTTCCCGCCCGCCCTTGCGGCTGAGCTGGAAGACCGAGAACTTCATTTGGTTTGGCCTCCGCCCACGCGCTTTTTGGTATCGCTGACCAGCGAATCAATCGACATACGAACCTTCTCGGAGACAGTCAGTTTGGTATAGCGGCGCTCATCTTCGCGCGCCAGCTCTTTTTGCAACAGGAACACCGACTGAGGCCGGGCCTGGGGATCCAGTGCCATGCACCACTCCACCAGTTCGATCAGGTTGTCCGAGTAAACGCCGCGCACCTTGGACATGGCCAGGCTCAGGCGGTCCTTTTCCTGGCGCTTGGGTGCGTCGTTGGGCGGAATGCCCTGCATGCAGGCATAGATGCAGGCGCCAATCGCATAGATATCGGTCCAGGGGCCCAGCGCCATGTCACGGCGGTACATCTCGGGGGCGGCAAAGCCGGGCGTGTACATCGGACGGACAAAGTTGCCTTCCTTGCTCAGCACTTCGCGGGCCGCGCCAAAATCGATCATCACCGCCTTGTTGTCGTCGGTGATGAAGATGTTGGCCGGTTTGATATCGAGGTGCAGCATCTTGTGCTGGTGCACGATGCGCAGACCGCGCAGCACCTCGTCGAACAGCGAGCGGATCGTGGACTCGCGGAAGACCTTGGCTTCCTTCAGATCGCGGGCGGTCACGACGAAATCCTGCAAGGTGGCCCCTTGCAGGTAGTTCATCACCATGTAGACGGTGTCGTTCTCGCGGAAGAAGTTGTAGACACTGACGACCGAGGAGTGCGAGATCTGGGCGAGCGCGCGGCCCTCTTCAAAGAAACTCTTGAGGCCCAATCGGTACAGAGACAGCTTGTCGGGCTCGATGCTCGGGGACAGCGAACCCGGCGCACGGGTGGCCAGGCTGGACGGCAAATACTCCTTGATGGCGACCTGCTGGCCATCGGGCGCCAGCGCCAGATAGACCACCCCGAACCCCCCTGCCGATATGCGCCGCACGATACGGTAGCCACCGATGACGGTATTGGCTGGCAGCGGCGCTGGCTTTACTTTTGACATAGTTTGATGAACAACGCAGGTATATGAGAAGCCTGATAATGAGCGCGATTGCAAGCAACCTCATACAGTCCTATGCCAGTTTACAGCATGACAGGCTATGCCTCTGTCCAGCAAAGCATCCCACCTGACGGTGACAACAATGCTCCCTCCCTCTGGCGCGTCGGACTGGAAATTCGCTCGGTTAACAGCCGTTTTCTCGATTTATCTTTTAAGCTTCCGGAAGACCTCAGAAGCTGCGAACCTCAGTTACGCTCTCTGGTAGATAATAGTCTGAAGCGTGGCAAGGTGGAAGTGCGGGTACTGATCAACAGTGAACACGCGTCCAGCGTGCCGGTCGCATCGCCCCGCCTGCTGCAGCAGCTGGGCAGCTTCCAGGACACCGTCAAGGCCTGGATGCCGGCAGCCCAGCCCTTCTCTGTCGCAGAAGTGCTACGCCTGAGCGGCAGCGGCAGCATCGAGTTGCCCGAGAACTGGGCTGAGAACGTGGCCGCGCTGTGCCAGCAAGGCCTCAAGACCCTGCTCGACGCCCGCCAGCGCGAAGGCAAGCGGCTCGCCGACATGCTCCAAGACCGCATCAAGCAGCTGCGCCAGCTGGCCGACCAGGCCGAGCCGCTGATTCCCGAACTGGTCAAGCAGCAAAAGCAGCGCTTTTTGGAGCGCTGGCAAGAAGCGATGGCGCTGAGCGCCGGCAGCGTCTCACCAGAAGCAGCCCAGGATCGTGCGCTGACCGAGGCCACGTCTTTTGCGATCCGCATCGATGTGGCAGAAGAAGTGACACGCCTGCGCTCGCACCTGGAAGAGATCAGCCGTCTGCTGACCAAGGGTGGTGATATCGGCAAGCGCCTCGACTTCCTGATCCAGGAGCTGCACCGCGAGGCCAACACCTTGGGCTCCAAATCTGCAGCGCTGGACCTGACCCGCATCAGCGTCGACATGAAGGTGCTGATCGAGCAGATGCGCGAACAAGTGCAAAACATCGAATAAGAAGCCAGAACTCCCATGGAATACCCCGGAAACCTCTTTGTCGTCTCTGCCCCCAGCGGTGCAGGCAAGTCGTCCCTCGTCAAGGCCCTGCTGGAGCTCGACTCCCAGGTCTTTCGCTCCATCTCCCACACCACGCGCTCGCCGCGCGGCCAGGAAAAGCACGGCCGCGAGTACTACTTCGCCTCACGCGACGATTTCGAGCGGATGATTGCCTCCAACGCATTTGTCGAGTGGGCCAATGTGCATGGCAACCTGTACGGCACCTCCAAGAAAGCGATCGAAGAGCGCCTGGCCAAGGGCACCGATATCGTGCTGGAGATCGACTACCAGGGCGCTTTGCAGATCAAGCAAAGCTTTCCCCATGCCGTGTTAATCTTCATCCTGCCGCCCAGCTGGGAAGAGCTGCGCTCGCGGCTTGAGAACCGCGGCGAGGATGCCTCCGACGTCATCGAAAAGCGCCTCACGAACGCCAAAGAGGAGATGGCCCAGGTCCACAAATTCGACTTCGTTATAATTAATGAATTGTTCGAACGCGCGCTGTTCGATTTGAAGGCCGTTGTACATTCACAACGCTTGCGCTATTCGGCCCAAAAGCGCGTTCGCAGCGAAATTTTCTCGTCACTCGACATCCCTGTTACCCTGGAGAACTCCTGATGGCCCGCATCACCGTAGAAGACTGCCTCGATAAAGTCCCCAACCGCTTCCAACTGGTTCTGGCCGCTACCTACCGTGCGCGCATGCTGAGCCAGGGCCACACCCCCAAGATTGAAAGCCGCAACAAGCCAGCCGTCACCGCGCTGCGCGAAATTGCCGCCGGCAAGGTGGGCCTGGAAATGCTGAAGAAGGTTCCGGGCTAAGTCCCTGCACCTTGCGCCAAATGGCACCGAATGTCGGTGCCATTTTTCTTGGTATTCACACAAATTTGTCATCGCACGCTACAGTTAAGGCGTGAAGTCCGTGACCATCCCCTCCGCACCTGCCCAAGTCTCTGGCGTCATCGCTACCGCCGCAGCCAAGCCTGCCATGTCGTATCCGGTCGTGGTGAGTGCCTACGCCGAATTTTTGGAGAAGCTCGACTACCTCGGTGAGGCCGACCTGGCCCTGGTCGAGGAAGCATTCGAGTTTGCCGCCCAGGCCCATACCGGCCAGTTCCGCAGCAGCGGTGATCCCTACATCACCCACCCGATTGCGGTGGCGGAAATCTGCGCGAGCTGGAAACTCGACGCCCAGGCGCTGATGGCGGCGCTGATGCATGACGCGATGGAAGACTGCGGCGTCACCCGCGATGACATTGCCCGCCAGTTTGGCGACACGGTGGCCGAGCTGGTCGATGGACTGACCAAGCTGGACAAGCTCCAGTTCAACTCGCGCGAAGAGAACCAGGCCGAATCGTTCCGCAAGATGCTGCTGGCGATGGCGCGCGATGTGCGCGTCATTCTCGTCAAGCTCGCCGACCGCACGCACAACATGCGCACGATGTCCGACATGCCGCGCAGCAAGTGGGGCCGCATCTCGACCGAGACCATGGAAATCCATGTGCCGATCGCCAACCGCCTGGGCATCAACCGGGTCTACCGCGAGCTGCAGGACCTGGCCTTCAAGCACCTCTACCCCTGGCGCCATGACACCCTGGTCAAGGCGCAGGGCCGCTCGCGCAACCGGCGCAAGGATGTGGTCCAGAAGATCCATGCCGAGGTCGATTCGGCCTTTGCCAAGTCCGGTATCAAGATCCGCCTGGGCAACCAGGAAAAAACGCTTTACGCCATCTACAAGAAGATGGATGGCAAGCGCCTGTCGTTCGCACAGGTGACCGACTCCTACGCGGTGCGCGTCATCGTGCCCAACCTCATCGACTGCTATACCGCGCTGGGCGTGCTGCACCAGGTCTTCCGCCCGGTGCCTTCCAAATTCCGCGACTACATCGCCAACCCCAAATCGAACGGCTACCAGTCGCTGCACACCACCCTGGTCGGCCCCTCGGGCGTGAGCATGGATTTCCAGATCCGCACCGAGGACATGAACCTGGTCGACGAATACGGCGTGCTCACCCACTGGATGATCCAGGCGCGGGCCATGCCCAATGGCGAGCAACCGGGCAACAAATGGGTGCAATCGCTGCTCGACATCCAGGACGAGACCCGCGACGCCCATGAGTTCTGGGACAACGTGCGGGTGGACCTGTTCCCCGACTCGGTCTATGTGTTCACGCCGAAGAACCAGATGCTCACCCTGCCCCGGGGCGCGACCGTGCTGGACTTTGCCTATGCCATCCACAGCAATGTCGGCGAGCGCACACAGGGCGCACGCATCAACAACGAACAGGTGCCGCTGAGCACGGTGCTCAAGAGCGGCGATGTGGTGGAGGTATCGACCTCGCCCGATGCAGCGCCCCACCCTTCGTGGCTGTCCATCGTGCGCACCGGCCGGGCCAAATCCAAGATCCGCTATTACCTCAAGACCCAGGGCCAGAATGAAACCGCTGCGCTGGGCGAGCGCCTGCTGCTGCAAGCGCTGCGCGCCGAAGGCATCCCCCAGCTTCCCGAGGACAAGGCCGTCTGGGAACGTCTGCTGACGCGCCTGGAGGCACGCAACAAGGTGGAGTTGTTCAACGACATCGGCCAAGGCAAGCGCATTGCGGTGTTTGCCGCCAAGCAGGTGGTGGACCTGCTGGCCGAGCAAGGCCAGCGCCCCGATGCGGTGCTGCTGAGCCAGGAGCGTTTCAAAACCGGTACCAGCACGACCACCACTGCCCTGGTGCTAGACGGCTCGCCCAATGCTGCGGTCAAGTACGCCAAATGCTGCCGCCCGGTGCCGGGAGACCCGATTGCCGCCCACCTCGACCGCAATGCCGGCCTCGTGGTGCACAACGCGCAATGCGCCGTCTGCAAGCGCCTGCTGGCCAAGGATGCCGAGCATTTTGTCGATGTGGAGTGGGCCGATGAACCGGCCAGCGAGTTCGATACCGGCGTCGTGGTCACGATCAACAATGGCAAGGGAGTGCTGGGCAAGATTGCGGCAGAGATCGCGGCGATGGGCTCGGACATCACCCACATCACGATGGACGACGAAGTGGCGATGGACACGATGGCGCTGCGCTTTGTGTTGACCGTCAGGGACCGCGCGCAGGTGGAGCTGCTGCTGCGCCAGCTGGTCAAGCTGCCGTATGTGCTGCGGGCACACCGGGTGCTGCCGGCCGCCTGATGGAGGCCCGGCAACGTTCGGGACGCTCTCGCCACAACAGCGCGCCTTGATGGCGCGCTGTTGTTTTGGGGCTCCGCTCTTTCAGGAAGTCCCCGGTTCCGGGTACTGCACATCCAGCACTTCTAGCACCCGCACACCGCCCGGCGTGGGCAACTGCACCTCGTCGCCAATGCGGGCCTTGAGCAGCGCGCGCGCAATGGGCGCCACCCAGCTGACCTGGCCCCGGCTGGCGTCGGCCTCGTCAATGCCCATGATGGTAATCGCCTCCTCGCTGCCTTGCTCGTCGCAGTAGTGCACCGTCGCTCCGAAGTACACCTGGTCGCTGCCATGGTGCACGCCCGGGTCCACCACCTCGGCCGCTTCCATGCGCTTGGTCAGAAAGCGGATGCGCCGGTCAATCTCGCGCAGGCGCTTCTTGCCATACAGGTAGTCGCCATTTTCCGAGCGGTCTCCATTGCTGGCGGCCCAGTGCACCACCTCCACCACCTTGGGCCGTTCGTCATCGATCAGCTGCAGCAGCTCCTGCTCCAGCGCGCGGTAGCCCCCGGGCGTGATGTAGTTCTTGCCGCCAGCGATTGTCGGCAGTTGCGGCAGATCGTCATCGTCGTCGTTGTCCGTCTCTTTGGTAAAGGCCTTGTTCATGCCGCTATTTAAACAAAGATTGAGGAGGCTCCCTGCCAGAAAGAAAAAAGCCTGCCACCGCCATGGCAGGCTTGCCTTCAGCGGAAAGACTTCTGTGCTTACACGGCCTGGCCCACAGGGGCCTGCGCGGCGCCACCCAGCTCTGGCGGGTGGGTGACGATGCTGCGCAGCGCGGGCCGGGGCTGGGCCAACGCAGCCAGGTCGGGTCGGGGGCGGGCAAAGCCGGTGTTGTGCAGGCCCAGCTTCTCGACCGCAGCGGCCATCGCCAGCAGGCGGCCGTCCTGGTGCAGCGGGCCGATCATCTGCAGGCCAAAAGGCATGCCCGCCTCGTCACGGCCGCAGGGCAACGACAGCGCCGGGTTGGTCGCCAGGGTCACCACATAGGTCAGGCTCAGCCATTCGTAGTAGTTGCGCTGGGTGTGGCCATCCACCTCCTGCGCATAGAGCTGCGTCCAGGGGAAGGGCGACAGCGGCGTCACCGGCGCCAGCACCAGGTCGTATTGCTCAAACGTGCGCTGGAACAAACGCTGGATGCGGGTCTGCGCCAGGTGCGCCCAGGCCCGGTCGCCCAGGCTGATGCTGGCGGCCATCTCCACATTGGCCAGCACATTGGGGCCCAGGGTTTCGGGGGCCGTTCGGTAGGTATCGGCAAACGCGGCGACAAAGCTCTCGGCGCGGATGATGTCAAAGCAGCGGTGCGCCTCTTCCAGATTCCAGGGCAAGGCGTCCATGCAGGCCACCTCGCCAGCCAAGGCCTGCACCCGCTGGCGAAAGGCGCGGCGCACCACAGGGTCCACCGCGCAGGTGCCAAAGTCCTCGGTGTAGGCCACGCGCAGGCCGCGCAGGTCCATCTCGGGCACAGGCCAGACGGGTGCATGGCGCACGCCCATGCTCAGCGGATCCATCGGGTGCGGGCCCATGCTGGCCTGCATCATCAGCGCGGTATCGGCCACATCACGGCCCATGGGGCCGAGCACCGAGATCGCCGACCAGCCCAGCGGGCGGTCATCATTGGCAATCAGGCCCGGCGACGGGCGCAGGCCGACCACGCCACACAGCGCCGCCGGAATGCGCAGTGAGCCGCCGGTGTCCGAGCCGGTGCAGAGCGGAAACATGCCGGTCGCCAGCGCTGCGGCCGAGCCGCCCGATGAGCCACCGGCATTCAGATCCGGGTTGAAGGGGTTGCCGGTAGCGCCCCAGACCGGGTTGCGGCTGTTGGCACCGGCGCCCATGTCTGGCGTATTGGTCTTGGCCGTCACGATCGCGCCCTGGGCACGCAGCCGGGCCACGAAGGCATTGTCTTTGACGGGCACATGGCCTCGCAGCCGCACATTGCCGCTGGTCGTCAGCAGGCCTTCGGTAGCCTGCAAGTCCTTCACGCCCAACGGCAGGCCATGGAGCAGCGGCAGCTGGCTGCGCCGCCCCACCTGCGCTTCTGCCAGCTGGGCAGCGCTGCGGGCCCGCTCGAAATCGGTCGCGCAGAGCGCATTCACCGCCGGGTTGATGGCCTGCATGCGGGCGATGCAATCATCGAGCAGTTCGACCGGCGAGATCTGCCGGCTCTGGATCAGACTGCGCAACTCAACGGCGCTGTGTTCTACCAGACTCATTGCGTGGCCAATCCCAGTTTGTCGATCAAAGGCTTCCAGACGGCGATGTCGCGCTCGGCAAAGCCCAGCACATCGGCAGGCTGGCTGCGCATCAGGGTCACGCCCATCTTGTCCATGCTGTTGGCATAGACCGGGTCGCTGTAGCACTGGTTGGTGGCGTCGTTCAAGGTCTTGATCACCTCTGGCGGCGTGCCCTTCTTGGCCACCACCGCAATCCAGGACGGCCGCGCCAGCACGGCCGGCCCACCGGCCTCGGCAATCGTCGGCACCTCGGGCAATACGGCCGAGCGCTGGCTGGCAAACACCGCCAGCGGTACCAGCTTGCCGGCCTTGACCTGGGGCGCTGCCGTGTTCAGCACCAAGGTCATCGCCTGGATCTGCTGGCCCATCAGCGCTGTCAGGCCAGCGCTCTCGCCGACAAAGGGCACATGGGTGGCGGGCCAGTGCATCGCATCGGTCAATGCGGTGGTCAGCAGATGCGCGGGGCTGCCCTTGCCGGGCGAGCCAAAGTTGAGCCCGCCGGCCTGGGACCGGGCCACCTTTTCCAGATCAGCCAGCTTGCTGATGCCCGCCCCCGCCGGCACCACCAGCACCAGCGGCGACGAGCCAATCATCGCCACGCCGGCAAAGTCCTTCAGCGGGTCATAGGGCATCTGCGTGTGCACATAAGGGGTGATCGTCATCTGCGACATGCCGATCGTCATTGCAAACGAGCCATCGGCCGCCTGGCCCTTGAGGTAGTTGATGGCCAGGATGCCGTTGGCACCGGGCTTGTTCTGGACCACCACCGGGCGCCCCATCAGCCGCCCGGCGCATTCGCCCCAGGCGCGCGTCATGGCGTCCGAGCCGCTGCCTGGCGGCTGCTGCGCGATCACCTGCAGGGGGCTTTGTGCGGCGGCACCGAGCGCCCAGGCTGACAGGCCGCAGGCAAGAAGGGATGCTCTGATCAAGGGGACACCTCGCTGGAAAATGATTGAAGTAGCAGGGACAGCTGCTGCAGTTGCTGGTCAATGGCAGCCGGGCTGGAAAACGGCGCGACGACACCCAGGCCGCGCAGACAGGACAGCACCAGCTGGCAGCGCGCTGCGCCATCGGGCGCCGCTGCCCATTCGGGAAAGCTACCGCACAGGCGCTGCTGCAGCTGCTCATTGATGAGGGCGCGCTCGGCGCGGATATGGGCGACGATGTCCTCGTCAGCACGCACGGCCAGGTAAGCCTCCCAGGCCACCGCAAAGCGCGGCTGGCCATAGAGCCGGTGCCAGGCCTCGTGCACAAAATGGTCGGCACGCCGCCGCATGGACCAGCGCGGCGATGGCCAGAAGCTGTCGTCGGTATCGATCTTCTGCACCAGCCGCCGGATGATCTGCAGCATCAGCTCGGCCTTCGACGAGAAGTGGTGCTGCACCGCCCCGGTGGTCATCCCCGCCATGCGGGCCACCTCATGCATCGACAGGCTGGCAATGCCTTTGGCCTGCATCACATCGAGTGCAGCATCCATCAGGCGCTCACGCGTCTGTTCGCTTTTGATTTGGTGCAGGTTCGGCACAACGGGTCTCCTGAAATACATTATGTGTGTAATGTAATTTCGGAGAAATCCGGGTTTGGCCTAGGAGCGCAGCTTTGCACCGTGCATCGGGCGCTTGCAAGCTCGCGCGGGTGTCACCGCTTCGCTGCGCCGGCCGCACAAGCGATGCGGGCAGCACCGCTGCACAGCGCTCAGAAAAGATCGGTGAGCAAGGCCAGTTCCGCCAGAAACGCCTGCATCTGCGGGCTCGCCTCTTCGCCAGGCGCCAGCAAGCCATGCTTGTGCGCCAGTTGCCGGAACACCGAGGCGGCAGCCAGTTGCGGCAGTGCTGCACCACCGTCCCCTCCGGCATCGCTCAGGTTGTCATGTGCCAGTTCAATCATGCAAACTCCTCTCTTCTTATCGGATGCCAGCGCGCACGGCGCAGGCCATGGCTGGTCTTTAAACTGTATAAATATACAGTATCAGAGAAAGATTGCGCACCACATTGGCAGCCATCCAGCGCTGCATGGGCGGGCACTGCCCCTCAGCGCCTGCAGAGCGCGCAAAGAATTTTCAAGGGGCGGGAATAAAGCGGCACTGCCATTCGTCCATAGCAGTGTTCTTCCACCCCCACTTGAAAAATCTTTGCGATGAAAAACCTCCAAGTCTCCCTGGTCGCCCTGTCTTTGGCTGCACTGCTGGCGCCTATCGCACAGGCCGAGCCGGTGGCCAGGATGGCCAATGGCCTGCTGGTCAATGCCAGCGGCATGACGCTCTACACCTTCGACAAGGACGTTGCCGGCAGCAACAAGAGCATGTGCAACGGCCCCTGCATCGCGCTGTGGCCCGCAGTGGCGGCAGCGGCCAGTGCCAAGCCAGAAGGCGACTACAGCATCATCACCCGCGATGACGGCAGCCTGCAGTGGGCGTACAAGGGCAAGCCGCTCTATACCTATACTGCGGACAAGAAGGCAGGCGACGCCACCGGCGACAACTTCAAGGACGTCTGGCACGTCGTCAGGTAAGCGCCCGCTGCTGCCGGCCACCCACCCACGCCCCCAAAGCTACAGCACCCATGCGCGCACAGGACGAAGCGGAGATCGTCGCCTGCATCCCCAGCCTGCGGCGCTATGCGCGCGGCCTGGTCTCCGACCCCGACCGGGCCGACGACCTGGTGCAGGACACATTGGAGCGCGCCTGGTCGCGCTTTTCCATGTGGCAAAAGCGCAATGAGGTGCGCGCCTGGATGTTCGGCATCATGCACAACCATTTCATCGACCGCCTGCGCGCCCAGCGCAGCCGGCCCGAGGACAGCGCGGGCGACGACCTGCCCGAGCTGCCCCAGCGGCCCCAGCAGGCCGATGCGCTGGAAGTGCGTGACCTGGACCGCCTGCTGCAGCGCCTGCCGCCCGAGCAGCGCGAAGTGCTGCTGCTCATCAGTGTCGAGGAGATGAGCTACCAGGAAGTGGCACAGATCACCGGCGTGCCGCTGGGCACGGTGATGTCGCGGCTCTCGCGGGCACGCGCCCGGCTGCGCGACGAAATGGCCAGCCAGGGCCAGAGCAAGGAGCAGGACAAAGTCAGCCATGCAGCGCAAAGAATCCAACGGGTGAAGTGACCATGGACAAGAACCCTCTTCAAGCCCTGGACGCCAGTCCCCTACCGCCGGTGACCGAAGCCGATCTGCATGCCTATGTGGACCGGCAATTGCCCAGCGCACGCCGCCTTCAGGTCGAGCACTACCTGCACGAGCACCCGGAAGAACGCGCCCGTGTGGAGGATTGGCAGCAGCAGAATGCGCGGCTGCGCGACATGCTGGCACCCGTGATGGACGAGCCCTTGCCGATGGGCCTGCCCTTGCGCGCTGCGCACAGCGCAATGCCCTGGCGCAGCCTGGCCGCCGGCTTGCTGGTGGCGGTCATCAGTGCCGGCGCTGCCTGGTCGGTCCGGGGCGCCGTCGATGCCAAGGCCATCCAGCTCGCCATCGCTGGCCGGCCCGCAGCCCCCACCCCGGAATCCGCCCAGCCCCAGCTGCTGCCGGCCAGCGGCACGGCCTTGAGCGGCTTCGCCCAGCGCGCCGCGATTGCCCATAGCGTCTACAGCCCGGATGTGCGGCGGCCGGTGGAAATCGGGGCCGAGCAAGAGCAGTCGCTGGTGACCTGGCTGACCAAGCGCACCGGCGCGAACGTACGCCCTCCTGCGCTTCAGGCGCTGGGCTACCACCTGATGGGTGGCCGTCTGCTGCCCGGCGGCAGCGGCCCGGTCGCGCAGTTCATGTACGAGAGTGGGTCAGGTCTGCGCCTGACGCTGTATGTGACGCGCGAAGTGGCGCTGCAGAACGACGCACAGTTCAGGTTTGGCCAGGAGGGACCGGTCAATGTCTTTTACTGGGTGGAGAACCACCTGGGTTACGCCATTGCGGCCGAGGCAGACCGGACCGAGCTGATGCGCGTGTCACAAGCGGTCTACCAGCATTTGCAGCAGGATTGACCCAGGCGCCGCAGAACCTCCAGCGCGGTCAGGGCCGCGCCCGGACTGCGCCAGGTGCGCCGGGCCGCGTCACGCTGCTGTGCCACGCGGCGCAGCAACCGTTGTAATAAAGCCGTTGCCCGCGTGGGCGGCGCATGCAAGAGGTCTGTGGGACTGGGAGTGAGCCGCATGCGCCCGGCATGAAACCGAATCAACCGCCCAACGGCTTGGGGTGCTGCATCGCCGCCAGCCGGCGGTACTTCTCGAAAGTCTTGCTGATGTCGGTGGAGACCGAAGGCACATAGCGCTTCGCTTTCTCGCCGCGATGGGCCACCAGCGGCCGCGTCGGCATGGTCAGCATCGGAAATGAGGGCTGGTTTTGCATACCCAACTCCTTTCACAAAGGACTTATTCATCGATTCAGTCAATGATTTAAGAATGTAAGCCTTGGTTGCGCAAAGTCAAGAAGTCCCCGGCCATCGTGGCGCGCTTGGTTGTAATTAATTGCAAACCAGCCGCCCTGCTCTGCGTACCACCCCATCTCAAACCGCGTCGCTGCCGCCATACGGTTGCAGCCGCCCAACCCCGGCAAGGAGCGTGCCCGGCGGTACGGTGTCCCGTTCACCGCCCCCAAAAATCGGCTGGTTGCAACGCGTGGCGCGAGCCCGGGTCCGCAGGCCATCCCTGCATAGGCCGCGTGGGCTCGCGCAGCGCCTCCGGCATTTTTTTGCCCGTATGCCGATTAGAAATTGCTGACAATCCATTTGAATAAATTCATAGAGAATTCTTCTATAGAGATACCGTTTCGCCCCGTTCCCGGGGGGAGTCTTTGGGGAGAGGAGGTGCACCATGCAGCCGGTTATTCAACTTCGGTCGTCGAGGACCTCAGCGTCCAGCCTGCTGCAGCTCGGCAAGGGCCGCACCCAGATCGGGCGGGGTGCCGGTTGCGGGCTGCGGCTGCAGTACCAGGGGGTCAGCCGGGACCATGGTGCCTTCACCTACTACATCGGATTGCTGATGGTCGAGGACCATGACAGCACCAACGGCATCTTTGTCAACGGCGTGCGGGTCAAGCGCCAGGTGCTGTACGCAGGAGATCGCGTCACCGTCGGGCCCATCGAGATCTATATCCAGAATGGCTCGGCCGCGCCATCCACGGCCACCGCATGATCGCTTCCGCCGCCTGTTTGCCCGCAGCCTTTACGCCGTCACAGCTCCGCTTTATTCAATGGGCACGGGAGGATGGCCTCTGTCCGGAGGTCCGCGAGCCAGCGGCGCCCCGTTTTATTTCTGCGACAGATGGATGAAAACTTTTAAGCGCCGGTTTGAACCGGGTGGGCCTGGTGATAATTATTACGTTTAGCCACATAAGTGGTTTCTGTTAACGCGGTTCCGGCGGGGATTCGACCCCCGGCCCCGGGCCGAATCCTGATGGAAATGGGTCCAACAATGCATGCAGCTTGGGGTGTGGGACAGGGTTACTTTCGCGGGTGCATGGGCGCCTTGCTGCTGGCGGGCGCAGCCGGGCCCAGCCTGGCGCAGTCGTATGTCAATGCCCCGAGCAGCTACCTGGGCGTGGACGGGTTGGTGGCAGGCTGGATGAGCAATCGCCCACCGGGAACCCTGACCCAGGACTGGTATCCGGGCTCCGGTGAAGCCAGCACAGGGGCGGGGCCCGTATCAGGCCCGACACATGACGTGGTGTTTCTGTCCAGCACCGGCCCACAGCGCTTTGGCACCGGTCTGAGCGCCAGCCCGGACCCCACCTACCCCGATTTCCAGGTGATCTCCGGCCTGACCACGGATACGGCCGACGGCGCAAAGCTCGCCCAGCAGTAGATAGAGTTTCCCTTTGTGACCGGCACCATGCGGTATGCGGACACCAGCCCATCGGCTGCGCTGTTCTATGTGAATGGGGCCTTCACGGCCAAACGCTGGAACCTCAACGGCAATACGCATCCTCGCGCCTTCGGCTACGCCGCCTACCTCGTCGATGGTGACGGCAATGCCGTCAGCGCGCTGCTGCAGCAGACCGACGATGTCAGCACGGTAGCGGGAGACGACTTTCAATTTGTCCGTGCCCCCGACGGCCCGGGCCCCGGTATCACCCTGCAGCCGGGGTCGGCCTATGCGTTGCGCTTCTACCTGTACCGCACGGCCGCCAACACCGATGGCAAGGCATCCTGGGATGACACCTTGTTCACGATGAGCCGCCAGACCCTGGCAGAAATCATCGTGGGCGCCAGCGCCATCACGGCCGCGCCCGCTGGCACCCAGAACCACTACAGCTACAGTTTCAACGTCTACAACCATGGCCCCGACGCGACCCGGGCCGTCGTATCCGACCCCTTGCCGGCGACGGCAAACGGGGCCTCGGCGACCTGGTCATGCACGTTGCAGCCATCGGGCTCGCCCTGCGCCACACCCTCGGGCAATGGCCCCATCAGCGCGGTGGTCCAAGCGTTGAACTCCGGCGAAACCGCGCTTTACACCGTAACCTGGACCGGCCCGGGTGTCACCACCGCAAGCACGCATACGGTGACTGCGCAACCGGAAGCAGGCAGCCCCACGGACCCCATCAGCACCAACAATGCGGCTGAGCTGTCGCTGGTGCCACCCACCATCACGGCGGTGGACGATGTGGTGACCCTGGGCACGAACACCGCCAGCGCTACCACGCCCGTGGCCAGCAATGACACCAGCAGCGGTGGGGCGGTGGACCCGGCCACCGTCACCGTCGTCACGCCCCCGGCTGCGGGCACGGTCAGTTGCGCGTCGGGCATTTGCACCTATGTACCGCCCGCAGGCGGACTGGCCAGCCCCGTGAGCTACCAGTACAACATTTGTCTCGCAGCGCCCAACCAGACTATCTGCGCGACGGCCACGGTGCGCGTGTCGGCGGCACAGCCCAATGCCCAGCCGGCAACGCCCACCCCTGTGCCGGCGACCGGGGCGTATGCCCTCTCGCTGCTGGCCGTGCTGCTGGGCCTGCTGGGAATACGCCAGAGCCGCCGGTCCAGCGCGCAGTGATGGCGCGGTGCGCGGCGCTCAACGGGTGCCGCCCGAGAGCGCCAGCAGCACCCCAAATCCCACCAGCAAGCCGCCAAATGCGCGGTCGATCCAGTGGCGCGCCGCCAGCAGGTGGCTGCGCACCGCACCGGCAGAAAAGCACAGTGCCACCAGGCTGAACCAGGCGACATGTGCGGCCGAGATGAACGCGCCATAGCCCAGTTGCAGCGACAGCGGCGTGCCGGGCCGCACCACCTGCAAAAACAGGCTCACGATGAAGACCGTGGTCTTGGGGTTCAACGCATTGGTCAGAAAACCGGTACGCAAAACCGCCCCATCGGACAACGGCGCACTTGCGGCCTCGGGCACCCCGTTCGAAGGCCGGGTGCGCAGCATCTTGACACCGAGATAGACCAGATAGGCGGCCCCGGCAAGCTTGATCGCATGGAACAACCACAACGACTGCTGGATCAGCAGCCCCAGGCCCAGCAAGGTGTAGCCCACATGGACCAGCACGCCCAGCCCGATGCCCACGGCTGTCAGCACGCCTGCGCGGCGCGACAGCAGCAGGCTGTTGCGTGACACCATCGCAAAATCCGGCCCCGGGCTGATCACCGCGAGCAAGGTGATGGTGATAACAGCTAACAGTTCAGTCATCGCGTATCCTGTACAAAATCAAAAAACAGGCCGCATGGTGCCTGCAATGGCGCGCGATGAAAAACGATGATTTCTGACAAGTTTGGTGAATCTGGATCACATACCCAGCAACGCCGCCTGCCGTCGCTGCTGGCGCTGCGCTGCTTTGAAGCGGCCGCCCGGCTGGAGAACTTCAGCCGCGCTGCCGACGAGCTGCATGTGACCCATGGCGCCGTCAGCCGGGCCGTGCGCCTGCTGGAAGAGGACCTGGGCCGGGCGCTGTTCGAGCGGCGCAGCCGCCGCGTCTACCTCACCGCCGACGGGCGCATGCTGGCCCATGCCGTCAGCCAGGGGCTGGACCTGATGCGCGATGCCGTGGCTGAGCTGCGTGCCCGCGCGCGACAGAACCAGCGCTGGGTGCTGTCCTGCGAGCCCACGCTGCTGATGCGCTGGCTGATCCCGCGCTGGCCGGATTTCCAGGCCCGCCACCCCGGGCTGGAGCTGCACCTGGTGGCTGGCGGTGGCCCTTTCTCCTTTGCCAGTGGCATCGATCTGGCAATTCGCCGCGACGACTTTGCCTGGCCCGCAGGCTGCCATGCCGAGCCCCTGTTTGCAGAACGCACGGGCCCGGTCTGCCGCCCCGACCGGCAAGCGGCATGGTTCCGCACCGGCAAGGGCAGCCCCCGCCTTCATGCCCAGGCACCGCTACTGCATACGCACACCCGGCCCGGCGCATGGCAGGATTGGGCACAGGCTTCGGGACAGCCGCTGCTCCCCGCAAGCGGGCAAAGCTTCGAGCATTTCTATTTCAGCCTGCAAGCCGCCGTTGCGGGCCTGGGGGTGGCCATCGGTCCCTGGCATCTGGTGCAGGACGACATCGCCAACGGCCTGCTTGTCGCCCCGATGGGCTTTGTGGACGACGGCTCCCGGTACTGCCTGCTGTCACCGCAGCCATGGACGCCGGGCAGCGTGCAGGCTGATGTGCTGACCTGGCTGCGCGCGGCGGCTTAGCCTGGCCGGCATGGTCCGCCAGCCAGCGCGGCGGCCCCCTGGCGGCGTAGCCGAAGAGCCCGCCCACTGATGGGAATGACTGGCGCCAACCGCACCAGCAGGCGTCGAATGCAAAAAAACAATGGCTTTCCGTCCAGTTAGCAAAAACTTTATCGGTTTAGCAAATTCGATTGATTGAATAAGACAATAAAAATCTCCACTGTGATACCACCGATCCACATCACTTTTTGGAGATGAACCATGCGCAAAGCCCACACCGTCCAAGACAAGGTTGTATTGATTGCCGGCGGCGGAAAGAACCTGGGCGGCCTGATCGCGCGCGACCTGGCAGGCCAGGGTGCGAAAGCGGTTGCCATCCACTACAACAGCGCCGCCAGCCGTGACGAGGCGCTGGCCACCGTGGCCGCCGTCGAAAAGCTGGGCGCCAAGGCGGTTGCACTGCAAGGCAATCTGAGCAGCGCAGCGGCCGTGCAAAAGCTGTTTGCCGATACGGTGACAGCGCTGGGCCGCCCCGATATCGCCATCAACACGGTCGGCAAGGTACTCAAGAAGCCAATGGTCGAGATCTCCGAGGCGGAATTCGACGAGATGTCCAATGCCAACAGCAAGGCGGCATTCTTCTTTCTGAAGGAAGCGGGCCTGCACCTCAACGACAACGGCAAGATCGTCACGCTGGTCACCTCGCTGCTGGGGGCCTTTACCCCGTTCTACTCCTCCTATGCCGGCACCAAGGCGCCGGTGGAGCACTACACCCGTGCTGCGGCCAAGGAGTTTGGCGCGCGTGGCATCTCGGTCACTGCCGTGGGTCCCGGTCCGATGGACACCGCCTTCTTCTACCCCGCCGAAGGGTCCGATGCGGTGGCCTACCACAAGACTGCGGCCGCGCTGTCGGGCTTCAGCAAGACCGGCCTGACCGATATCGAGGATGTCGTCCCCTTCATCCGCCACCTGGTCACCGATGGCTGGTGGATCACCGGCCAGACGATTCTGATCAACGGCGGCTATACGACCAAGTAAGACCCGGCTGCCGTGGGGGCGACCGCGCCTCCCCGGCGGTAATCCGCACGTTGCCGTGCACGCGGGGTCCCCTTTCTTCCAACGCTTGAAAGTCTCGATATGCATGTACTGATGGTGACCGGTGGCGGTCTGTTGCTGCTCGGGGTGTTTGTGCTGTTTGGCTGGCTGTGGTCGGCCAGCGCCGTTGGCATGGTTGTGGCGGCCAAGCTGTTCATGCCGGTATGGCTGGTCCTGGCCTGCACCAATATGTGGGTGGGTGTCACCCAGGCTGGGTACAGCGTGCGCGAGGAGGCGCTGATCCTGCTCATCGTGCTGATGGTGCCGGTGCTGCTGGCAGTCTTTGTCACCCGCATCTTTGCCTCCAGCTGAAACGCCGCTCAAAGGAATTCCATGCCCATCACACCCGCCATCTCACAAGGGTTGCTGCGCCAGCGCGACGGTCACCACGCGCGGGTGACCTATGAGGAACTGTTTTTCGACCTGGTCTACGTGTTCGCCGTGACCCAGCTGAGCCACCAGCTGCTGCACCATCTGACGTTCAACGGCGTGGCGCAGACCCTGGTCCTGTGGTTTGCCGTATGGCTGGGCTGGCAGTACACCTGCTGGGTGACCAACTGGTTCGACCCGGAAACCTTCCAGATCCGAGGCATGCTGTTTTGCACGATGCTGCTGGGCCTGCTGATGGCTTCCAGCATTCCCGAGGCCTTTGCCGAGCGGGGACTTGTCTTTGCACTGGCCTATGCCGCCATGCAGGTGGGGCGCACGGCATTTATCTGGCGCCAGCTGCCCGCAGGTGACCCGCTGGCGCTGAACTACCGCCGCATGCTCGGCTGGGTCTGCATTTCTGCGGTGTTCTGGATAGCCGGCGCCCTGGCCGCGCCTGATACGCGGCTGCTGCTGTGGCTGGTCGCTGTGCTCTGCGAGTACGTGTCGCCGATGTTTGGCTTTGCGCTGCCCGGCCTGGGCCGCAGCCACACGCAAGACTGGACCATCGAAGGCGGCCACCTGGCCGAGCGCTGCCAGCTGTTCGTCATCGTGGCACTGGGCGAGACCCTGCTGGCCAGCGGCGCCACGTTGGCCGACACCGGGATCTGGAACTGGGAGGTGCTGATGGCGCTGGCCGCCACCTTTATCGGCACCTTGGCGATGTGGTGGCTGTACTTTGGCACCTCCAGCAAGGATGCCACCGCAGCCATCACCCATGCCGAAGACCCGGGCCGCATCGGCGCCTATTTCCACTACGTGCATGCCATCCTGATCGCGGGCGTCATCGCCACGGCCGTCGGCAACGACCTGGTATTGGCGCATCCCCATGCACAGGCGGCTGTTCCGCAGATTGCGATCCTGCTGGCCGGACCTGCGATCTATCTGCTGGGCAGCGCCATCTACAAGAAGGTCGTCTACGGCAGCCTGCCCGCGTCGCACTGGATCGGCGCGCTGCTGCTGCTGGCGCTGGTGCCGCTGAGCGAGTTCTTCAATCTGCTGGTGCTCGGCTGGCTGACCACGGCGCTGATCCTGGGAATCGCATTCTGGGATACCTACGACGCCTAGCCTTGCAGCGCAAGCCGTATGCACCAGCCGATGGGCGGGCAAAAACCTGGTGGTGTCCCAGCTGCGGCGCTGGCTGATGTCGGAGACCTGCCGCCCACCCCATGTCCAGACGCTGGTAGCCGCCGGCAGTGCCTTGAACACCATCGATCACTGGCGACCTTTCGGGAGATGCGGCCGTTCGCCGCTGCAGTGACCAAAGCGTCATTTGTTCGCTGTCCGAACCCGGGCCATAGACCTGCGCAATCAGATCCGTTATTTGGTATTTCTATAAATCTTTTGAATTTTTATCATTACCAAAGGAATGTCTTCATAACAAATACGTCCTAAAGCTTTACACAGCCATTTCAGTCCGGTTTTCACTGCCGCAGGCGGCATTTGTCTGACGCTCGCGCACCGCCGAAACGGCCGCTTTTGCGCCATCCCCGGCGCGCAGCGATACCGAAATGGCGTGGCTGTGTAAGTCCTCAAACCCAAAGGCCATGCGGGTTTCGCGCCATGTCCGATCTGCTGGCAACGCGCGGATGAGGCGGCTTTCCGCCGCGCTGATGCAGCGGCTAGCAGTGCCCCGTTGCAGCTGCAAGCAGGTGGATACCAAGCTCACGTAAATTGACATTGATGCAGCGCAACAAATTAAAAGCTGGCACCGCCATGTGTGACAATTCACAACGAAAACAGGTGATTAAAGGCTTCCAAAAACTATGAGTCACGGTGATATGCAATCTCCACATATATTGATCGTGGACGATGATCCCGACCAGTTGCGTTTGCTGGTCGCTGCACTGCGCAATAGCGCCTACCGGGTCAGCGTGGCACTCAATGGGGACCAGGGCTATGCACGGGCAGCGGTGCTGCTGCCCGATCTGATTTTGCTGGACGTGCGCATGCCGGGGCGCAACGGCATCACGATCGCGCGCCTGCTCAAGACCAACCCGGCGACCCAGCATATTCCGATCATCTTCCTGTCGGCGCTCGTTGACCAGGACGACCGGCTGTCCGGGCTGCGCGCCGGCGGTGTGGACTACATCACCAAGCCCTTTTTCGTCGAAGAGATCCAGGAGCGGATCCGCATCCATCTGACGCTGTCAAAGCCCGCCGTGCTGCAGGGCGCCCCGGCTGCACAGCCGGGCCAGGCTGCGCCACTGGCACTCCCCCCGGGCCAGTCTCCGGCCAACCTGACCCTCAAGCAGGTGGCCACGGAATTCATCCTCAGCCATATCCAGGATCCAGCGTTGAAAAGCTCCGACGTGGCGGCCAGCCTGGGGCTTTCCATCAGACGCCTGAACATGGTGTTCGAGGCCTGTGATGGCCTGTCGGCCTTTGAATTCATCCGGCAGGAGCGCATGCGCCGGGCGGCGCTGATGCTGGCACAAAGCACGTTGAGCATTGCCGATGTGGCCCTTGAAGTGGGCTACTTGAACTCGGCCAACTTCTCCACCGAGTTCAAGAAGTTCTGGCAGAAATCCCCGACGCAGCTGCGCGCCGAATGCCAGGCCAACCCTGAAGTCCTGCAGAACCTGGTGGCCTCCAAGTTCCACTGACACCGGGTCTCCTGCCTCTGTGTGCGGGCTGCCCCTCGGGCGGCCCGCCTGTAACCTCCTGCACCCCACTGCACTCTCCTGCACCCTGCGGCCCCTTGGGCGACTGAAGAACAACGAATGGATCACCCGGAACAAGGCCCGCAACCCCCGTATACCGACCGCCATACAGCCAGCCCACATGCGATTGCGATGAAGCGGGGAAAAGAGATGCTTCCCCAGGTGCGCAGAGCGACCTTCGCGCTCGTGCTGTTCTGGTGGTGCGTGGTCGCTGCGCTGGGATGGTGGCTGTCGCAACGTCTGGTTTCGCAATGGATACAAAGCCAGGCTGCGAGCGCGGCTTATGAAGCCGAGACCACGGCCCGCGTGGTCGACCGGCTCTTTACCCAGATGGTGAGCGTGGCCAACATGGTCGCCAACCAGAGCCAGGTGATCCAGCTGGCCTCCCGTTACCGCGAGGACCCGCCCGGTCTGGACGCGCTGACCCGCCAGCAGCGCGCAGCGCAGTTCACCGCCGATCCGTTGGTGCGCAAGGTGGGCGACTTCATGGATGCGCTGGCGGCGGACCTGCGCTATGCACGCATCTACCAGAACAACCTGTCCGACGACACCATCACGGCCAGCAACTGGGCCGCGCCCGACAGCATCGTCGGCATGATCTACGCAGGGCGCATCTACCTGAACACGGCCTTGCGCGACGGCAGCGGCCACTCCTTCGGCATAGCACGCATCAACAAGACCCCTTCGTACTTTGTGGCCAGCCGCATTGAAGACGCCCAGGATGTCGTGCAGGGCTCCGTCACCGTCAAGTTCGATGCCCCCGATATGGCGCACTACCTGACCGGCAGACATACCGCCTTGATCGTCAACCGCCAGGGGCGCGTGACCACCAGCGCATCCGAGCCCTTCATGCTGCGCAATGTGGCGGCCTTGCTGCCGCCTGGTCAGCTGCATCCGCCGGACGATGAAGATGGCGAGGAACTGGGCGATGCGATGGATATCCGCGCTGTCAAAGCCCATGGCGTGGCCGACCAGTGGCTGATCGACGGCATACCGTATGTGATGAAGCGCCAGCCGCTGAACAACCGGCAGTACCAGCTGCTGACCTTGGCGTCGCTGGAGCCGTTGGCAGAGCTGCGTGACCAGCACCTGTGGACGGCGGTGCTGATTGCCGCTGTCGGTACCGTGCTGATCCTGCTGTCCTGCCATATTCTGGGCCAGATGGTCGTGCGCCGGCAGGACGAGAAATACGCCACGATGGTCACCTCGGCACTCAATGCCGACCTGAGCACGGCGCTGAGCGATGCCCAGACCAAGGAGCGCCAGAAGGTGGAGGTACTGGGCTACATCGGCCATGACCTGCGCGCGCCGCTGGCCACCATCAAGGGCTACTCCGAGATGCTGCTGACCGAGTCTCCGGAAAAGCAGCAGGGCCTGGTCAAGACCATCCAGCGCAGCGTCAAATACCAGCTCGACCTGATCGACGAGTTGCTCGAATATGCCAAGTCCGAGTTGCAGCCGCTGGCCGTGCGGCCGGCGCCCATCGATCTGCAGGCGCTGCTGGACGATATCGCCGACTACGCCATCTCGCTGTGCTCGCAGCAGCACAACCACTTCCACTGCCATATCACCGGCACCCTGCCCGGGCGCATGGCGATGGACGGCAAGCGGCTGCAGCAGGTGCTGCTGAACCTGGTCTCCAATGCCGCCAAGTTCACCCGCGATGGCGTCGTGACCCTGTCGGTCAACGCCCGGCATGCCGGAGAATTCTGTGAACTGCATATCTCCGTCAGCGACACCGGCATTGGCATCGACCTGGCGCAGAAGCCCGATATCTTCGACGCCTTCCAGCAAATCCAGACCGAGGGCGGCAGCACGGGCCTGGGCCTGTTCATCTCGCAGCGCATTCTGATGGCCATGGGCGCCAGCCTGGAAGTCAGCAGCGCGGCGGGCCAGGGCACCACCTTTTCGTTCGCGCTGTCGGTACCGGTCATGGAAGGTGCCGGGGAGACGCCGGGCAGCCGGCCAGCCTCGCCAGCACCGCGCCACCGCACTGCGGCGGCGCTGGTGGCAGCCATCGCAACCCCCGCCGATGCGGCACTGGATGAACTGGCCGAGCTGGCCTTGCATGGCCGCTTGACCGATATCGAAGGCTGGATCGGCCGCCAAACCGATCACGGCGTGCATGCGCAATTCACCGCTCAGCTGCTGGACCGTCTGGAGCAGTTCGACTTTGCCGGCATCCACAAGCTGGCGCTGCAAAGCAGGCGCGGCACCAGCAGTACCCGCCGCTGAAAGGCCGCCCGGGCCGCACTCAGCCCGGCTTGCCGCGCTGCGTCCAGCGGCTGCTCACGGTGCGGGCCAGCCAGTCCAGCACAAAGCCCAGGCAGCCGATGACAACGATGCCGGCCATCAGCTCGTCATAGGCCAGGCGGTCGCGCGTGTCCAGCACAAAATAGCCCATGCCGCTGGAGACGCCCAGCATCTCGGCGGGCACCAGCACGATCCAGCCAATGCCCACCGCCAGCCGAAAGCCGGTCAGGATATGGCTGGTGCAGCCGGGCAGCACTACCCGGGCAATAGTCTCCCAGCGCGTGGCCGACAGGCTGTGTGCCAGCCGCATCCAGGCCGGGTCCAGCGCCGCCACGCCGGCTGCGGTGTTCAGCATGATCGGCCAGACCGTGGCAAAGCCCAGCAGGAAGATCACCGGTGCCTCGCCCACGCCCAGCGCCATCACCGCCAGCGGCATCCAGGACAGCGGCGAGACCATGCGCAGAAACTGAAAAGTCGGCCCGCTGATGCGCGCAAACAGCGGCGACAGACCCAGGCACAGGCCCAGCGGCACACCAATGGCCAGGGCCAGGACCAGCGCGATCGCCATCCGCTCCAGGCTCATGCGGATATGCGGCCACAGCTCGCCACTGCCCAGCAGCTGCACCAGCGCCTTGAGCCCGGCCTGCGGCGCAAAGGCGGCACGGATCGCCTCCACATCCGAGATATGCCGGGCCGCCAGCGCCCACAGCGCCAGCGTGATGGCCATGCCCAGCAGCGGCCAGGCCAGGCGCGCCGCCCAGCGTTGTCCCCCGTGCATCATGCTTCGATCACTTCCTTGCGGCTGAAATCCTCCGCATGGCCAAAGGCTTTCAGCCCGCCCACCTGGCTGAGTGCCTGCTTGACGAAGCGGTCATCCACCAGGTCCCTGGCGGCAAAGGCCGGATCAAGCTCGCGGATGAAGTCCACATTGCCTTCCATCAACGTGCCCTGCATGGCCTTGACCAGCTCCTGCGTGTAGCTGGGGAAGGGATAGGGCTGGAAGTCGATGCGGCGCTGGTTCCACGCGGGGTGCTGCAGCACGCCCTTGGCGTGGTACTGTTCGAAGTCCTTCAGGTCAAACACCTTTTGCAGCACCGGCAGCGGGTGCGGCGTGTATTTGTTGGCGCCGTCCTTGGACATCAGCTCGGCCGTCTCGCCCATATGCTCACGCGTCCACAGCTGCGCCTTGACGATGGCCGTGGTCACGCGCTGCGCCCATTCGGGGCGCTCGGCAATGTTGCGCTCGGACAGGGTCACCAGGCAGCAGGCATGGTCCTTCCAGATATCGCCCAGAAAACGCGCCACCTTGCCCACGCCCATGGTCTCGGCCACGGCATTGAACGGGTCGGCGACGATAAAGCCCGAGACCGATTTGGCGGCCAGCGCCGCCACCATCTCGGCGGGCGGCACGATGACCAGGTTCACCTCCTTGGCGCCCAGTGCCGTGCCCTTGGGCTTGCTGACCGGCGTGAGCCCGTTCTTGCGCAGCACCTGCTGGATCAGGATGTTGTGGATCGAGTACCAGAACGGAATCGCAAACGTCGTGCCAGCCAGATCGGCCACGCTGTTGATGTGCGGCGCCACCGTGATGGCCGAGCCGCTCATATGGTTCCAGGCCACCACCTTGGCGCCAAACTTGGAGCCATAGCGCACCGACAAGGTGGTGGGCGAGAGCAGATGCACCACATTCACCTGGCCGGCAATAAAGGCCTCGATCAGCTGCGCCCAGCTGCGGAACAGGCGGGGCTTTTCTGCCTGCAGGCCTTCGGCCTCAAACAGCTTGCGGCTGTGCGCCACAAAGAAGGGGGTGGCATCGGTGATCGCCAGGTAGCCAATGCGCACGGGTACATCGTCGCCCTTGAACTTCTGCGCCAGCGCGTCACCCGCGCGCAGCAAGGGGCTGGCCGCCACACCGCTGATGGCGGCAATGCGCAGCCAGTCGCGGCGGCTGATGCCGCAGTCGCAATGGCTCGATGGGCAGATGTGCTGGTAGGTCATGGTTCTCTCTCTTCGGGGTTATCTAGGGGTGTCTGTCAACGCGTCAAACGGCAGCCGCCTGGCCGCGCAGGCTTTGCAGCGCATGCAAAATCTCCAGCCGCATCGCGGCAATGCGCTCGTCGTCGATGCGCCGGGGGTGGGCGATGTCGAGGCGCCAGCTCTGCACGATGCGGCCGGCACCGGCCTGCACACCCGGCGTGCTGCCCATCAGCAGCACCCGGTCTGCGACCAGCAGCGCCTCGTCAATGTCGTGGGTGACCAGCAGTGCAGCGGTATGCCAGCGGTGCACCACCTCGACCAGCAGCGCCTGCATGTCGCTGCGGGTCAGCACATCGAGCGCCGAGAACGGCTCATCGGCCAGCAGCAGGCGCGGCTCACGCGCCAGTGCCCGGGCCAGCGCCGCACGCTGGGCCATGCCGCCCGACAGTTGCGCCGGAAAAAGCCGCTCCTTGCCGGCCAGGCCCACCGCGCCGATGCTGGCCTGCACGCGCTGTGCAATCGCCTGCTGCATGGCCTTGGGCTGGTGTTTGAAGTCCAGGCCAAAGGCCACGTTGTCCTGCACATTCAGCCAGGGCAGCAGGCTGGCCTGCTGGAACACCACGGCCGCACGCGGGTGCGGCGCGCGCAAGGGCGCATCCAGAAACTGCAGCGTTCCGGCATCGGGCGGCTGCAGTCCCGCCAGGGTGCGCAGCAAGGTCGATTTGCCGCAGCCACTGCCGCCCAGCAGCGCCACAATTTCCTGGCTGTCGATATCGATGTCGATGCCGGCAAACACCGGCCGGCCCGCCTGGTAGCCATAGGCCAGGCCGCGTCCCTGCAAGGCTTGGCGGGGTGCAAGGCTTGCCGTCATACCGCCACCTGTGGTGCATGCTGGGCCAGCTCACCTTCCAGCTGGGTCAGGCTGGGCGTGACGATGGGGATAAAGGCCGACTCGCGCCAGCGGCGGCCAAAATCGGGCTGCCGGTCCTGCAGGTAGGCGCGGCCCCCGGTGGCCTGCAGCTCCAGCTGCAGCGCTTGCTGCACCAGGCCTGCCAGACGCATGCGCAATGCAAACAGAGGGCTGACATCGGCGACCCAGCGGTCACCCAGCACACCACCCAGCAGCTCTGCCTCCACCTGGCCCAGTGTCGTCTGCGCCTCGGTCACGCGGCTGTGCAAGGGGCCACGCGCGCCGCCATCCTGGGCGGCAGCCTGCAACGCTGCCCGCGCCAGGCCAATCGACAACGCACACTGCATGCCCAAAAACCCGGGCCGCGCGGCTTTGAGATACGGCGGCCCGGCCTGGGCCAGCAGCGCCTGGGCGGGCACCGTCACCTGGTTCAGCTGCAGCGCCGCAGTATTGCTGGCACGCATGCCCAGCAGGTCCAGATCGGGCGAGCGCACCAGGCCCGGCAGGCCGCTCTCCAGCGCCATCACCATCGGCATGCCACCGCCTTCGGGCTGCACCGCAGCGGCCACCACAAAGCCCTGGGTTCGCACGTTGGACACCCAGGGCAGCAGGCCATCCAGGCACCAGCCCTGCGCCACCGGCCTGGCCTGCACCTGCAAGGCCTCGATGCGCGACAGAAACTTGATGACATTGGAGAGGCCCACCGCGCCCGCGATATCGCCACGCAGCAACGCATCCCACCAGCGCTCACGCGCGGCCTCATTGCCGCTGGCCTGCAGGTAATGGATGAAGGCGCGCTGGCTCCAGAACACAAAGGCCGTTGTCAGCGACACGCTGGCGACCTCGGTGATCGCGGCCATCGCATCGCGCACATCCCCGCCATGGCCGCCTTGCGCGGCAGGCAGGCCCATGCGCAGCAGGTCATGGTGGGCCAGCATCGGCAACACGGTGCTGGCCAGCTCGGCCTGGGTATCCAGTGCATGGGCGCGCTGCGCGATGTCGGCGCGCGCGCTCTCGGTCAGCAAAGGGTATGGGGTGGTGCGCATGGTGCAAGGCCGGCGGCCCCTTTGACATGAACGCAATGGCAGCCATTGCCGGGCCACCAGAGGGCGGGCATGGAAAGCATCCGTCGCATGGTCAGTTGCCGGACCGGCAAAAAGTCATGGTGGGAGCGCGGGCAGGCCCCGCGCGAGGATGCTGCAGTCTAACGCAACTGCCTTATAGGCTTATTTGACCGAGCGCAGGTGCTTCCCACAGCAGCGCAGCCATTGCTCGCGCATCTGCGCCTCCAGCGCCAGCAGGCTCTCGGGCGGGCCGCCCCCGCCGACGGCCTGCACATCCTGCAGCTGCTGCTGGACCTCGGGCCGGGCGAGCACCTGGGCCACGGCCTGCTGCAGTTCACGGTTGGCAGCAGGGTCGGAGTGGGCCGCTGCCCAGAGGATGTAGTGGTCGTAGACCGCCAAACCCGCCAGCGCGGCATGGGCGCCCAAGGTGGGCCAGGTAACGCCATCGAGGCTTTGCGGATGGGCCGGGTCCGCTGTGGTGCCCAGCACCCGCAGCTGGCCACCTCGCACCGCCGTGGCCACGCCATTGACGGGCGCCAGCACCAGCTCCACCGCATGCGCCTTCGTCACCACATCGGAGTCAGGGTACATGCCGCGGAAGACCTGGCGCTGCATGTCCACACCGCCGCGCGCCAGCAGCTCGGCCCATGCCAGCTGGCCGATCCAGCCATCGTCCCCGGTGCCTACGCGCAGCCGGCCCGGGTGGGCCCGCGCATAGGCCAGCAGGTCGTCGGTGTTGCCAATGCCCAGCGCATCGGCCTGCGTACTGTCGATGGCCAGCACCAAGGGCTGCGATGCGACCAGGGTCACCGGCAGCAGCGATCGCAGCGCGGTATCGATGGCAGGCCCTTGGTGCAGGCCCGGGATTCCGCCGCGCGGCAGGGTCATGGCTGTGAACAGCAGTTGCCGGTCGCCCCCGTCGGCGGCCAGCCGCTCGTAGTCGGCCACGCTGGCATCGGGCACATGCCTGATCTCGACATGGCGGCCCAGCAGCAGCGGCAAATGGGCGGCCACCATCCGGGCATAGTGGCCATTGCGGCCACCAGCTGGTGATGGCACGGTGATCTGCAGCGGCAGCTGCGCCTGCGGCGCCAGCCACTGGCCGGCATCGTTCATCACGCCATAGCGGATGGCCCACTGGCCGGCGGTCGATGGATTGCGCACCAGCGCCTCGGCCACCCAGTAGCGGCCCATGCGCCAGTACTGCCGAATCATCGGCCACTCGTCCCGCCAGCCGGGCGGCCGCCAGTCCTCGGCAAACAATGCCGACACCACCGCGTAGCCATGGCGAAACCGGCGCGCCTCGTGGAACTGCGGCGCAATCACCCACTGGCCTTTTGCATTTTGGTAACCCCAGCGCCCGGTGGCAGTGTCCTGGACGGGGCGCAGCGCCTCGCCACCCTGGCTGCGCTGCAGGCGCTGCCAGCGGCATACCCGGGGCGTGCCGGCGTCCCGCTGCAGCCGCAGCCCGGCATTGCTGCACAGCTGGATGCGGCGCTGTGCCGTCGCATCGGGCAGGTGGCCAAAGGTGAACGGAATCACCATGCGCCCCTGCGGATCAATCAGACCGGCGCCCAGCGAGCCCGGTGTCACGATCTGCTTTTTGTAGTCCATCCACTGTGCGGTGGTGATATCGCTGGGCGGCACCGGCGCCAGCCAGCGGCCTCCGGCATCGCGCAGGCCCGGCTGCGCATACACCAGGTCCAAGCGCAGCGCCGACGGCAAGGGCTGGGCGTCACCCGGCACCAGGTAGGCGACCGCATCGGGGGAGTACACCCCGTTCGTGGTGCCGCCATCGCAGGTAACCGGTGGCACGGCCCAATGGCCTTGCGCATCCAGGTGCCCATAGGCGGTGGTTGCTTCTCGCCGGCCATTGGGCTTGTGCTGCACCAGCCAGACCTTGGTAGCGGGCTGCAGCACGTTGTTTACCTTGGAATTGTGGTGCGAATCCACCCGCACCACCTGCCAGCGGCCATCACAGAAGCTGCGTGCGGACGGCGCGAGAAAAAGCGTGTGCCCCTCCAAGGCATCGAACAAGGCGGGCGCCAGTCCCGTGTTCGGGTCCGGGTTCAGGCTCAGCCAGCGCAGGCGATCGATGTGTCGGGGATCAGTGCCGATCTGGAACATGAAAATCTCTGCCCAGGGCGGCGCAGACGACGACACGGGCCGCAGCTGCCAGTGCGGCTGCATCGGCATCGCGCGCTCGGGGTGGGCATACAGCTCCTGGTAGTCAGGCGGCGCAGCCTGGGCGCTGGCCATGCCGAGGCAGCATGCCAGCAGCGCCAGCCAGGCGCGCAAAGGCTGCAGGGCTTTCATACCGGGGCCCCGGCCGACCCGTTGGGCGCCGATGGCAGCTGCGGCGAGCCGCTGCGAGAGATGCAGAAGAAGGAGCATGGAGGCCATGGACCGAAGGGGATACAGCGCCAAAGTATCCGCTTTTTCTGCGGTGGCCTGGCAGAGGCCCCACCCCCAAAAACCCTGGGGGCCGGCGCCCAGGGCTTGGCCGGCTCAGGCCTGCGCAGTCTCCAGCGCCGGCTCGCCCAGGCTCAGCATCAGCCGGTTGGCCCAGTTGAAGAAGGCCGCGCCTTGCAGCGCATCGGCAATCGCATAGTCGTCCAGCCCGTTCTGGCGCAGGCCGTCGATATGGCTGGCATCCAGCGCCAGGGGCGTCTCGGTCAATGCCACCGAGGCGGCAACGATTGCGTTCCAGCGGGGGCCCAGCTCGGCCTGAACGCCTTGGTCCAGCAGCTTTTGCACATCCTCTTCGCGGCGCGAGAAATGCGACGCAAAGCGCGCATGCACCGAGGCGCAGTAAATGCAGCCGTTGAGGCGGGATGTGGCCGCAGCGGCCAGCTCGCGCTCGGCGCGGGGCAGGCCACCATCGGGGTTGTAGAAGATGTCCTTGTCGGTGCGGGTGCGCGCACCCAGGGTGTCGGGGTCGCGGGCCAGCAGCCGAAAGTACGGCGACTTGGCGCGTGACGCATCCACCAGACCGTCAAAATGCCTGGGGGTCAGCTCCGCCTCCGGCAGCGGCTCCATCCAGGGCAGCCAGTCCAGCTGGGCCTGGGTAAAGACCTGGGGTTCGGTGCTGTTCGGGTAGTGCAGGGTCTGCTCGCTCATGCGGCGTTCTCCTCGGCGGTGGGTTGTGGGGCGGATGCGGATGGGGCAGGATGGGCCTGCAACAGGCGCAGCCCCGCCACCACGCGGATCTGAAAGGCCAGGAACGACACCAGCTGCGACAGCACCACGATGTCGGTCGCCGTCCAGCCCGCATCCAGCAAGGCTTGCAGATGCGCGGGCTTGGCGTCGCGGGGGTGGAAGGCGAGCAGATGCGCATGCGCCAGGCCGGCAGACAAGCGCTCGCCCAGCACGGCACGGTTCTGCGCAGCCACCGCGTAGACCGGGCCGGCCTGGTCTTCGGCGCTCAAAGGGCCTTGCGGGTAGTGGCCATAGGGCCCACGGGCCAGGCCCTGTGCCGCTTCGCCATCAATGGCTTTGCCCAGCGCCAGGCTCGCCTGGGTGGCCAATGCATCGCGGTAAAAACGCTGCACCTGCGGCTGCTGGTGCAGAACGGCCACAAAGGCGGCCACTGCCAAACGCTCGTTCAGCGGCCACTGGCTGCTGAGCGGCGCGCGGGGCGCCAACAGCGCCAGGTAGCTTTGCTGGGCCTGCTCACGCGCCTGCAGGCGGTGGCGGCGCACGGCATCCAGGTGGCTGCCCGGCTGTATGCCGGCGAGCTGGTCAATCACATCATCGGTCTCCGATGGGTTCCATGCAGAAGTCATCAGTGCATCACTCCAAAAAAATCAGGCCAGCGCCGGTGCGGGCACGGGGGCAGAGGCGGTTGCGGGCGGCACCGGCGCGTCGTCGCGCCACCAGCCCAGCGCCGGCGCCACATACTGCGCGGTCAGCGCGATCGAGCGCAGGATGTCGGCATGCGGCGGGTCGATCGAATGCACTTGGAAGGAGATGTCGGTCACCCGCGCCAGCGCGGTATCGGCACGCAGCGAGGCAATCACCTCATCGGGCGTACCCACATGCACGTCGTAGGCGGCCAGCAGCTGCGCCAGCGGTGCATCCGGCCCCCATTGGCTGGCCGGGCCGCCCGGGTTCGCAGCGGCGGCACGCGCCAGGCTGCGGCGCAGGCCCACATCGGCCAGTTGCAACGCACGCTGGCGGTCTTCGGCCACAAACAGGGTGCGCGATCCCAGGATGCGCGGCGCCGTGCCAGCCGGCAACGCCGCCAGGTAGGTGTCGATCAAGGGGTTCTGGATGTCGGCCAGGCTGGCACCCGGCGCCTCGGCGCTGCGCGGCTGGGTGCGCGACAGCATCAGCCCATCACCGGCCAGGCCGGCGCGCTCGGCCCCGGCGGCCGAGAACGTGGCCTGCCAGATGCGCGGCAACAGCTGCGGCCCGGCAGGGTAGAGGCGATCACCGCCAGGCAATGGCAGCCCCGCCCAGGCATTGCGCAACACCGCCAGGTGCTGCGCATAGACGCGGGCGCGGTCGTCGCTGCGCAGGCCAAAGGCGGTAAAGGATTCGGGCGTGCCACCGGTGCCCACGCCAAACTCCAGGCGGCCACCGGACAGCAGATCCAGCACCACCGCGTCTTCGGCGACCCGGATCGGGTTCTCCATCGGCAGGGTCACGATGCCCGTGCCCAGGCGGATGCGCTGGGTGCGCGCCGCCACATGGCTCAGGAACACCAGCGGCGCAGGCAGGCCGCCTTCGGCTTCATGAAAGTGGTGCTGCGCCACCCAGGCCGTGTCAAAGCCATGGGCCTCGGCATGCTGGATCTGCTCGGACACCAGGCGGTAGCGCTCGGCAGCGCTGGCCTGGTCCAGCAGGCGGCTGAAAAAGCCCAGGCGTTTTCTAGGCGGCGAGTGCAGGAATGGGCTCTGGTTCATGGTGGTGTTTTTGTCCGGGAATGGCAGCGATCAGCTCGCGCGTATAGGCACTGCCGGGGCGCGAGAACACCTCGTCCACCGGCCCGGCATCGACCTGGCGGCCGCCCTGCAGCACCGAGACGGTATCGGCAATCTGGCGCACCACGGCCAGGTCGTGCGAGATGAAGAGATAGGTCAGCTGCAACTCGCGCTGCAGCTGGTCGAGCAGTGCCAGAATCTGCGCCTGCACGGTCACATCGAGGGCAGACACGGCCTCGTCCAGCACCAGCACACGCGGCTGCAGGATCAGCGCCCGGGCAATGGCCACCCGCTGGCGCTGGCCGCCCGAGAGCGCGCGCGGGCGGCGCGTCAGTACCGCCGGCGGCAGGCCCACGCGGGCCAGCATGTCATGCACGCGGCGCTCGCGCTCGGCCGGCGCCAGGCGCTCAAAGTTCAGCAGCGGCTCTTCGATGATCGCGTAGATGCTCTGGCGCGGATCGAGCGAGCTGAACGGATTCTGGTAGACCAGCTGCACCGTTTTGCGGAACTGGCGCAGCGCCTCGCCGCGCAGCGATGTCACATCGACGCCTTCGACCGTGATGCGGCCCGCCGTCGGTTTGCCAAAGCCCACCACGTCGCGGATGGTCGTGGTCTTGCCCGAGCCGGACTCGCCCACGATCGCATGCGTGCTGCCCCGAGGCACTTCGAACGAGATGCCATCGACCGCGCGGAACAGGCCGCGCTGGCCCGCCACTGCAAAGTCATGCACCAGGCCCTGCACCACAATCGCTGGCTCTGCCGCCACCGTCCGTGGCACCCGCGCCGGCGCCGTACCCAGCGATGGCGCATCGGCCAGCAGCTGGCGCGTGTAGCGGCTTTGCGGGTTGCGCAGCACATCGGCCGTGGGCCCCTGCTCCTGGATGCGGCCGGACTGCAGCACGACCAGACGGTTGGCGCGGTCGGCAGCCACGCCCAGGTCATGCGTCACCAGCAGCACGGCGGTGCCAAACTCGCGGCGCAGGTCGTCAATCAGATCCAGAATGCGGCGCTGCACCGTCACATCGAGCGCGCTGGTGGGCTCATCGGCAATGATCAGTGCAGGCTGCAGCGCAATCGCGATGGCGATCAGCACGCGCTGCTTCATGCCGCCCGAGAGCTCATGCGGAAACTGGCGTGCGCGCAGCTCGGGCTGCGACAGCCCCACTTTTTGCAGCAGCTCCAGCACACGCTGGGCAATCTGCTTTTTGTCGCGCCAGCCATGCAGGCGCAGCATCTCGCCGACCTGGTCACCCACGGTGCGCACCGGGTTCAGCGAGGTGGTAGGATCCTGCGGAATCAGGCTCACCACCTTGCCGCGCAGTGCCTCCAGCTGGCGCTGCGACCAGCCCGCCACGTCGGTGCCGTTGATGCGGATGCTGCCGGCCTGTACCCGGCCGTTGTCGGCCAGCAGGCCAATGATGGATTGCGCGGTCGTCGTCTTGCCCGAGCCGGACTCGCCGACCAGGGCCAGCACCTCGCCAGCGGCAATGGAGAACGAGACCTCGTGCACGGTGCGCTGCTCGGCCTGGCCGTCGTGGTAGGCGATCGACAGGTTCTCGACCTGCAAGACGGGAATGGCGGCCCCGGTCATGCGCGCCTCCGGGTCAAATCGGCACTGATATGGTTGGCCGCCAGCACCACCGCTGCCACCAGCAGGCCGGGCGCCGCGGTCAGCCACCAGGCGGTGGAGATGTAGTTGCGGCCTTCGGCAATCAGCAGGCCCCATTCGGGCGTCGGCGGCGGCGCACCATAGCCGAGAAAGCCCAACGTCGAGATCGCCAGAATGGCCGAGCCAAACTGCAGTGCCGCCAGCGCGATCACCGAGGTCAGCGAATTGGGCAGCACATGGCGCCAGAGCACGGCCGCAAAGCGCCCGCCACTGCCCAGTGCCGCTTCCACATAGTCAGAGCGGCGCACCCGCACCACTTCCGAGCGCACCAGGCGCGCAAAGCTCGCGACCGAGACAATCCCCACCGCCAGCGCCGCATTCACGGTGCCAAAGCCCAGGATGATGATCACCGACAGCGACAGCAGCAACGAGGGCACCGACAGCAGCACGTCGACGAGGCGCATCACCGCGTCTTCCACCCAGCCGCCTGCTGCGCCGGCAACCAGGCCCAGCAAGGTGCCCAGTACCAGGCCGACGCTCACCGCCACAAAGGCGCCGCTGAGCGAATGGACGGCGCCGTAGACCAGGCGCGCATAGCTGTCACGGCCCAGCGCGTCCGTCCCCAGCCAGTGGGCGGCGCTGGGCGCCTGCAGCTGCTGGCCGGCCGTGCCCAGCACCGGGTTGTAGCTGGTGAACCAGCCCGGCGCAATGGCCCACAGCGCCACCAGCGCCAGCACGCCCCAGGCCAGCAGCAGGCCCAGCGGTGCGGCACGCAGGCGTTGCAGGGCCTTGGCAAAGAGGGCAGACAGGCCTGGCGCAGCCAGCCGCTGCTGCGGCGCCTGCACCGCAGCGCTGTCCGTGGCTCGGGCCCCGGTCAGCAGGCCCGGCTCGGCGGCCAGGGCGCCCAGCCCGGCGGGTGAAGAAGTGCTTGCAGACATGGTCAAACTCCCAAACGGTTGCGCAAACGCGGATCGAACAGCGGGTAGAGCAGGTCCACCGCAAGATTGATCAGCACAAAGGCGGTGGCCGAGATGACCACGACCGCCTGCAGCACGGCGCTGTCCTGGTTGCCGACGGCTTGCTGCGTGAGGCTGCCCAGACCGTTGAGGCCAAAGACGGCCTCGGTCACGACAGCGCCGCCCAGCAGCTCGCCAAACAGCACGCCGGCCATCGTCAGCATCGGCAGTGCGGCATTGCCGGCCACATGGCGCAGCAGCAGCCACAGGCGCGGCGCGCCCTTGGCACGTGCCACGGCCACAAAGGGCTGGGTCAGCACCTCGTCCACATTGCGCAGCAGGATCTGCGCCAGTGGCGCCGCAATCGGTATCGCCAAGGTCAGGGTCGGCAGCACCAGGCCTTGCCATTTGCCGGGGTTGATCACGGGGATCCAGCCCAGGCGGAACGACACCAGCTGGATCAGCACAATGCCCAGCCAGAACACCGGCACCGAGACAAATACCGACGGCAGCGCATAGAGCGCGCCGCGCAGCCAGCGCCACGGTGCCAGCTGGGCCAGCAGCGCCAGCAGCAGAGCCAGCACCACGGCCAGCGCAAAGCCCAGGCCGGCCAGCCGCAAGGTGGGCGGCAGGCTGGTGGCCAGCCCCTGGCTGACCGGCACGCCGGCCTGCAGCGAGTAGCCAAAGTTGCCGCTGACAAAGCCGGTCAGGCTGTGCCAGTACTGCTGCCACACGGGCTGGTCTGCGTCATAGGCGGCGCGGATATCAGCCACCTCCTGCGGGCCCAGGCCCAGCTCGGGGCTGAGGAACTTGATCAGCAGTGCATCGCCCGGCAGCAGCTGCAGCAGCACGAAGGACGCGGTGAACGCCGCCCACAGCACCAGCAGCGCCTGGGCACTGCGCCGGGCCAGATAGGGATAGAAGGACATCGACGTGCTCCTTGACGCTCAGCAGGGCTGCGCCTCAGCGCTTGGCCAGCCAGGTGCTGTAGAAGCTCGGGCGCCCTACGGCCTCAAACCCCACTTCGCGCACCCAGGGTGCAGCGGCGAAGGCCTGCGGCTCTTCAAAAATGGGGATCACATAAGCCTGGTCGATCAGGTAGTTCTGCACCTCGGCGGTCAACGCCAGGCGCTTCTGGGCGTCCGTCTGCGCGGCAATCGCTTCCAGCAAACCGTTGAGCTGCGGATCGACAAAGCCCTTGACCTTCTGGCTCACGCCACCTTGCTGCAGCAGCACGTTGCGGTTGGTCGGGTAGTAGTTGCTCTTGATCACATCGGGATCGGCGCGGCCCACCATGCCGGGGGCGACCGGCGTCTTCTCCGGATCGAGGTTGTCGACAATGCGCACGCCAGCATCACCGCTGAGCACCTGCAGCTTCACCCCCACCTTGGCCCACTGCTGGGCCACCAGTTGCAGGGTTTCCTTGTTCTGCGGCTGGGGCAGCGAGTCATAGGCGGCCAGCGCCAGCGCGCGGCCGTCCTTTTGGCGGATGCCGTCCGGCCCCGGTGTCCAGCCTGCGCTCTCCAGCAGCTGCTGCGCCTTTTGCGGGTCATAGGCCAGCTTGCTGGCCAGGTTGACGTAGCCCAGCGCGCTGGACGCAATCACCGAGGTGGCCTGCGGGTAGTTGTGCGAGAACAGCGTCTGCACGACCTCCTGGGTATTGGTGGCATGCAGCAGCGCCTGGCGCACCTTCAGATCGGCGACCAGCGCGTTGTCGGGCCGGAAAACAATGCTGTTGTTCACCCCCCGCGTGGACGGCGCATAGATGACGAACTTCTGCTCCTCCACCCGCTTTTCGTCATAGGCCTGCACCTGGCGGATCACACCAGCCTGGCCCGACAGCAGCGCACCAATGCGCACGCTGTCTTCCGGGGTGACGATAAAGCGCACTTCATCCAGGCGCGCGCGGCCCTGGTGCGCCAGCTGCGCAGGGCCCCAGTTGTAGTCCTTGCGGGCCGACAACACCAGCTCTTTGCCCAGGGTTTCGCTGGCCACCACGAAGGGGCCCGAGCCAATGATCTTGGTGGCATCGCCCAGCTCATCAAACGGGCGCTCCAGGGTCTGCAAAGACACCAGGCCCGAGCCGATCACCGAGGTACCTTGGAGGAAGCCCGGTGACGGCTTGCTGAAGTAGAACTTCACCGTCAACGGGCCCAGCACCTCACTGCGCTCATAGTTGTTGATGACTTCGGACACCGGCAGCTTGAGTGCCTTGTTGCCGCGCCCATAGGTGTCAAAGTTCTTGGCCACGGCTGCCGCATCCAGCGGCGTGCCATCGGAGAAAGTCACGCCCGGGCGCAGCTCGAATGTGAACTCGGTGGCGCGGTCGTTGATGGTCCAGCTCTTGGCAATCCAGGGCTGGATCTCCAGCGTCTTGGGGTCCTGGTAGGTGAGCTTGTCGGTGATCTGGTTGAGCACGCCGCCATTGGGGTAGAAGCCACCGGCTGGCGGGTAGAGATTGGTATGCGCCTGCTGCTCCAGGTACACCAGGGCGCCGCCGTTGGCCGGGCCCGTGTCGGCCTTGGCCTCGGCCACACTCTCGTTCTTGGAGCAGGCTGCCAGCAGCCCGCCCAGCGCCAGCACTGCCGCGCTCCATACCGCCAGTTTTTTGAATTTATTCGCTTTCAACACCACGCACCACCCTCGCTAGCCACGGGCAACCTTGCCTGCACCGGCACGCCAACCTCGGCCGCCGGGCAGCGGCACCCTTGCAGAAAGTGCCGCCATCTGGGTGTGTCATGCTAGGCATTCGGCGGCCGGCGAGAAGGTATTTTTCAGAGCATCGATATGCGCAAACCAAGGAAGCAAGCGGCCGCCAGGCCTGGCGCCGCATAGAGGGTTTGCGCATAAGCACATGCGCGGCAGCCGCATATGCACATGCGATCTGCGCAGTTCACGGATGGGGCATGCGTGCCAACAATGGGCTGAGAACGTGTTTTCGTTCGTAGGCACGCATCACCTCCCGCCGATGCAGCACATTTCCCAATGACTCCATGAGTGCAAGCCCTGCTACCTTGAATGACTACCTGGCTGAAAAGCGCGGCGCCGTATTGGCGCGCGATGCCCAGATCGATGCCGGCACCGCCCAGGCCACGGCGCTGCGCGCCAACGTGAGCGCCGAAGGGCGCAGCGGCGTGCGCCGCATCCGTATCCGCGAGCACCAGGTCATCAGCGACAGCCCACCCAGCTTTGCCGGCTACAACCTGGGCCCCAGCTCGCCCGAGCTGCAGCTGGGTGTGCTGGGCAGCTGCGTCACCCATATCTTTCTGATCCAGGCATCGGCGCAGCAAGTACCGCTGACCAGCCTGGACGTGGAGGTGAGCGGCGTGATCGACCCGCGCGCCGGCAAGCCCGGCCACGAGGCCACGCCCATCTGGCCACACGACATTGCATACACCGTGCATATTGATTCGCCCGCACCGCGTGCCGACATCGATGCGCTGTTTGCCGCCGTGGAGCGGACCTGCCCGATCCTGAACCTGCTGCGCCAGCCGCAGACCATCCGCGCGAGCGTCGAGCACAGCAATTCGCTGGCCCAGACGCACAAGCAGGCGGCCTGACACCTGTCCCTCCCTCCTTTTTTTACGGAACTATCCCATGGCACTGACACTTGACCACATCGTGATCGCGGTCCACGACCTCGACAAAACCATTGACGACTACGCTGCACTGGGCTTTACCGTCGTACGCGGCGGCGAACACCCCGGCCGCCCCACCCACAATGCGCTGGTGGTGTTTGAGGATGGCGCCTATTTCGAGCTGATCGCCTGGCGCAGCCCGGCACCGCAAGACCGCTGGTGGCAACTGCTGGACCAGCATGGCGAAGGCATCATCGACTTTGCGCTGCTGCCCCCCAGCACCGCCGAGGTGATTGCTGCGGCCAAGGCGCGCGGCCTGGACCTGCAAGGCCCGCTGGATGGCGGCCGCCTGCGCCCCGATGGCGAACGCCTGCAATGGCAGACCGGCCGCCCGCACACGCATGACCTGCCCTTCCTCTGCGGGGATATCACGCCGCGCAAGCTGCGCGTACCTGAGGGCGAAGTGCGCCAGCATGCCAACGGTGCCACCGGTGTGGCACGCCTGACGGTGGCCGTCAGCGATCTGCTGCAAAGCCTGGAGCGCTACCGCGCGCTGCTGGGCGACAAGGCCCACATCCACGCCGCCGACGGCGGCAACAGCGCCACCATTGCATTGGGCAACAGCGTGCTGGAGCTGACGCAGACGGCGCCGCAGTTGCAAAGCAAGGGCGAAGGCCCGTTGGCGATTGTGCTCCAGGGGGCTGGTACCTGGGACCAGGCCTCGGCCAAGCTCTCGCCTGGTGCGCCGATTGCGTTTGTGAAGGCGGAGCTGACGAGCAAGGCCGACAGCAGCCTGGCCACCGCCTAGGCTTTCTGGGCCGGCCAGGCCTCAGTACACATCCCGGCGGTAGCGCCCGGCCAGCGCCAACGCATCCACCGCGGGGGCGCCCAGCACCTGGCGCAGCACCGCATCGACGCCTTGCGCCATTCCCTGCTGGCTGCCGCAGACATAGATCGCGGCGCCGCGCGCGACCCAGCCCTGCAGCCGCTGCGCCTGGCGCTCCAGCAGCTGCTGCACATAGCAAGGGTCGGTCGCATCGCGGGACCAGGCACGGTCCAGACGCTCCAGCTGGCCAGCGGCCAGCCATTGCTGCAGTTGTGCATCCAGCAGTGCATCCTGGTCAGGATGGCGCTCGCCAAATACCAGCCATTGGTCCGCACGGCCTTTGGCCACGCGGGCGCGGATATGGCTGCACAGTCCCGCCAAGCCGGTGCCATTGCCGATCAGCAGCAAAGGGCGCTCGGCGTTGTCACCCAATCTAAAACCGCTGTGCGCACGCAGCCGCATCGGCAGCACATCGCCCACAGCCATGCCCTCGCACAACCAGCCCGATGCCAGGCCCGGTGTGCCATCGGCACGCGTGCTTTGGCGCACCAGCAATTGCAGCTGGCCGTCCTCGGGCACCGACGCAATCGAGTAATCCCGGCTGCGCTGCGGATCGGCGGGCACCGCCAGCGACACCAGGTCGCCTGATTCCCACAGCGGCAACGCGCCGGACTGCGGCTGCCAGTCGAGCAGGTACACGGGGCTGCCCTGGCTGCCGGGGTTGAGCAACTGGCGGCGGCGCAGCACCCAGGGCTGGGCGGGCTCCGGCTGGCGCCAGCCCTCGCCTGCCTGGCCGGTCAGTGTCTGCAGCAACTCGGCCGTCTGGCCCTGCCAGGCCATCAAGCTGGCCTCATCGCCGTTGTCCATGCACAGCACATCGGCCTTGGCGCCCTGCTGTTGCAGCCACTGCTGCACGCGCAGACCAAAGGCGCAGAAGGCCGCGTATTCGCTGTCGCCCAGCGCCAGCACCTGGGCACTGTGCCCGGGCAGCGGCTGCGCCTGCTCCAGCACCTGGCGCACAAATGGCAGCGCATCGTCGGGCGCATCGCCCTCGCCGGTGGTCGACAGCAGCCACAGGCTCTGCGTGCAGGCCTGCAGGTCCGCCAGCCGCAGCGCCTGCACCGGCCTCAGCTGGACCGCGCAGCCGCCCGCATGCAGCACCCGTGCGGTCTCATGCGCCAGGGCCTCGGCCCGGCCCGTCTGGCTGGCATAGGCCACCAGCACCGGCGCACCCTGCTGGCTGCCCGCTTGCAGTGCGAGCTGCTCCTGGCGCTCGGCCCGGCGCTGGCGCCACAGGCGTGCTGCCACACCGGAGCACAGCAGCGCATACCCCGCCACCAGGCCTGCTGCGCCTGCGATCCGCGCAGGGCTTGCTATCCAATCGATCATCGCTTCATGCTGCCTGCAAAACGCTGCACCCAGGCCGGCGTGCTGCGGTGCAGGCCTTGCGGCTGCCCGGCATCGGGATGGGTGTGGAACGCCGCCGCTATCTGGTGCTGCAGCGCAAACTGCCAACCGTCCTCGGGCCCCAGCACCGTGAGCACGGTGGCCAGCGCATCGGCATGCATGCATTCGCGGTGGTAGACGGTGACGCTGGTCAGCGCATGGGCCACGGGCCGGCCGCTGCGCGGGTCCAGGCTGTGTGAAAAACGCTTGCCACCGTGCATGAACACATGCCAGTGGTCGCCCGAACTGGCCAGCGCGCCATCGCCCAGCGGCACCACGAGCGGCTCATCACCGGCAACACCTGCCACCGCTACCCGCCAAGGCTGGCCGCCGGGTTTCTGGCCCCAGGCCCGGATCTCTCCGCCAATCTCGAGCAGCGCATGCGGCCAGCCGGCCGCGCGCAGGCGCTCGGCGACCCAGTCCACCGCATAGCCCTTGGCGATGCCGCTCAAATCCAGCTGCAGGCCACCGGGCTGCAGCAAACACCGCCGCTGCGGCTGCCACTGCAGGCGCTGGTGGCCGCAGACCTGCAGCGCACGGTCGATATCGGCCTGCGCAGGCGGCTGGCCGCTGTGGGGCGCCTGCGGGTCTGCACGCGGGCCAAAGCCCCAGAGCGACACCAGCGCGCCCACCGTCGGGTCATAGGCGCCATCGCAGGCGCGGGCCCAGTGCAGGGCCGCATCCAGCACCTGTGCCAGCTCGGGGGGCAGCACGTGCCAGCTACCCGCATCGGCGGCATTGAAGCGCGAGACGCAGGAGTCCGCCTCCCAGTTGCTCATCTGCGCGATGACGGCATCCAGCGTGTCCTGCACCAGCGCCTGTACCGGCGCCAGCGGGGCGTAGTCGGGGTTGGCCAGGCGCAGCGACCAGGTGGTGCCCATCGTTGCGCCCTGCAGGCTGTGCAGGCTGCCGTGCTGCGCAGGGTGCATCGCAGGCGCCCTCCAGGCGGAGGATGCAAAGGAGCGGCCGGCCAGCGCAGGGGTCGCCAGGGCAGACTGGCCTTCACCCCGGGCCTGGGCCTGGGGGATCTGCCAGATGCCGGCGCCATAGTGGATGCGCGGTGCCGTGCTCATAGCCGCTCCGCGATCAGGCCGGCGCTTGTCCGTGTTGCTGTCACCCGCCACCGCACCTTAAGGCAGCACTTCCAGGGTGGCGACATAGGCCAGGCGGCGTTCCTTGGCGATGGGGTTGGAGGTCTTGTCGTCCTTGACGTCCGCATCCAGCCAGTACATGCCAGCGGTGGGGAACTTGACCTTGACCTGGCCCTGGGCATCGGTCTTGAGCTTGATCTCGTTGACGGCATCGCGGTAGCGCTTGCCGTCGGGCACCAGCACCACTTCAACATCGGCAGCAGGCTTGCCATCGACGTGGAAGGCAAAGGTGGCTTCTTCGCCCGCCACCAGGTCATTGGGGTGGGTAACAGGCACCAGCTCCAGGCCCTTGCCGCTCAAGCGCAGCGGGCTGGGCTTGCCCATGGTCACAAAAGTCTCGATGCGGCTGATGCTTTCTGCCACGCGCACGTCCTTGGCATCGGCGGGGATCTGCTTGGCGATCTCTTCAGCGCTGCCGCGCAGGCGCTTCATCTGGCCGGCGGCATCCTTGTAGGAGCCCATGACGCCGCTGTTGACGATGGCCAGCTGGTAGGTACCGGCTTGCTCGGGCTTGAGGTCAAAGACGCTGCGCAGCTCGCCCTTGTGGGCATTCTTGGGCTCCACCGTGCTGCCATCGGGCGCCGTGATCACCAGCTTGTCCAGGCCCAGCGGGCGGTGGTTGAAGAAGAACATGTCATTGGACACGGCGGCATCGACCGTGACCCAGTCCGCCTTGGACAGCACGGTGCTCGAAGGCTTCATCCAGACGCTGTGGGCCTGGGCGCCAATGGCGGCACAGCCCAGCGCCAGCGCGGCGGCAATACGGGTGGCAGAAAACATGGTGACTCTCCTCAAAAATAGGGGTGTGTGGGATCAGGGCTTGAGTTCGAGCTTGATCTCGCCCAGCTCCGTCTTGCCCTGGGCAGACAGGCTGGTGGCCTGCTTGGCGGGCCATTCAAACGGAATGCTCACCAGCTCGCGGCCACCGACTTCGCGTGCGGCCTCGATCTGCAGCTTGTACTGGCCCGGCTCCAACTTGGGCAGCGGGTTGCTGCCTTCGGAGAACGACAGCGCATGCTTGCCTGCCGGCTTGGTGGGCTGAGTCACGCCATCGATGGGCACACTCAACTCGCGGCCGCTGCGGCGCCACCACTGGCGCATGTCCTTGAGCCATTTCGCGCCTTCGGCATCGCGCTTTTTCACCTCGTACCAGACCGACAGATTGGCGGCCACGCTGCCATCGGCACGCTCCAGCCAGACGGCGACATAGGGGCGGTGGTATTCGGCCACCTCCAGGCGTGGCAGCTCCACGCCGACATTCAGCCCACCGGCAACGGCCGGCAGCCCAGCCACCGCCGTCAAGGCCACGGTGAAACGCGAAACAGTGCTTGTCATGTGCTCTCCTCGGAATAAAAAGACGGTGGCTGCGCGCTCAGTGCACCAGCAGCAGCGCGAGCAGCGCAGGGACCAGCAGGCCCAGGCCCACCATGGGCCAGGTCATGGGGCGGCGGCCTGCATGCATCTGCAGAATGAACAGACCGGTGATGCAGAACACCAGACAGGCGCCCGCAAAGATGTCGATGAACCAGGTCCAGGCCAGGCCCGCATGGCGGCCCTTGTGCAAATCGTTGAAGTAGGAGATCCAGCCCCGGTCGGTGGATTCATGCTCGGCCTGCCCGTCGCTGAGCGCAACACGCACCCAGGCATCGCCACCTGGCCGTGGCAGGGCCACATAGACCTCGTCCTCATTCCATTCCACCGCACCTTGGCGCGTGTCGGCACCCAGCTCCGTGCGCAGCCAGCGCTGCACATCGTCCGGCAGCGCCTGGGCTGCGTCTGCGGCTTGCTTATGGCTTGCGGCTGCCTGTTGCAGGCCCTGCAGCAGTGGCACGGGCAAGGTTGCTTCGCGCAGCACCACGGCGGGCTTGGCCTCAATCTGGCCAGCATGGTTGAGCGTAAAGCCCGTCACCGCAAACAGCAGCATGCCCACCAGGCAGATGGCGGAGCTGACCCAGTGCCATTCATGCAAGGTTTTGAGCCAGTAGGCCCGCTGCGAAGAGGAAGACGCGTTGGCTTTCATGCGGAGGCAAGCAGGTGGAGGGCTCCGGAACGGGAGGCGGGACCGGGCAGGTGGAAAGCAGCGATTTTAAGGAAAATAAATGCTAATGACTCTCATTTTCAAATAATTTACCAGCGGAGACATGGGCAGAGCTTGGATCGCAGGCCTCAGGTCTCCGCCCACATGCGCAACAGGTTGTGGTAATGGCCGGTGAGGGAGACGGTGTCTTCCGTTTCGCCCAGCTGGCTGCGCAGCCGCTGAATGCTCTGGTCCAGCTCAAACAGCATCGCGCGCCGGGCATCGTCCCGCACCAGGCTCTGGGTCCAGAAGAAGGAGCTGACCCGCTCGCCCCGGGTCACCGGCTCGACCCGGTGCAGGCTGGACGAGGGGTAGAGGATCAGGTCGCCCGCAGGCAGTTTCACCTCGTGCATGCCATAGGTATCGACCACCACCAGCTCGCCACCGTCATAGTCCTCGGGGTCGGACAGGAACAAGGTCGACGACACATCGGTGCGCAGCCACTGGGCCACGCCCGCCTCGCGCCGCGCGGCGCCGTCCACATGCAGGCCATAGGTTTCGGATTCGGCATAGCGGTTGAACAGTGGCGCCATCGTGCGGGCCGGCAGTGCGGCCTGGAAAAACAGCGTATTGGCCGCCAGCGCACGCTGGATGATGCGGCCCTGCTCCAGCGCCACGGGCGAGGTCTCGGGCAGTTGGCGGTTGCGCTTGACCTGCGCGCCCTGGCTGCCAACGGTGGCACGGCCGTCTATCCAGTCGGCCGCATCGATGGCCGCGCGCATGGCGGCGACCTCGTCGCGCGTGAGTACATTGGGAATGTGCAGCATCATCGCTTGATCTCCTCCATGAAAAAAAGCCCCGGCAGACGCGGGGCTGGCTTCCAACCAAGGATTAGAAACTAAAGTTCGCCGTCACGCGCGCCGAGCGTGGAATGCCGGGGAAGTAGCGGTAGCCGCTCTTGTTGATGGCCGCCACATAGCGCTTGTTGAACAGGTTGTAGACATTCAGCTGGATATCCACGTTCTTGTTGATGCGGTAGCTGGCCAGTGCGTCAAACACCCAGTAGGACTCGGTGAAGTTGGGCGTGCCCACGGCGCCATCGGTGCCGCGCTTGAGGCCGCTGGAGTAGCGTGCGCCGCCACCCACTGTCAGGCCCGAGGAGAACTGGTAGCTGCTCCACAGCGACAGCGCATTCTTGGGCGTGTAGGTCAGACCACTGGATCCGTCCTGCGCCACATTGGCGCCTGTGTCCACCTTGGTGTTCTGGATGGTGTAGCCCGCAGTCACGCCCCAGGCGGGGGTGATCTGGCCAGTGGCGCCCAGCTCCAGGCCTTGCACCGTCTTCTTGCCGGTCTGGCTGATGGTGCCGTCCGAGTCGGTCACGATTTCGTTGGTGATCTCGGTACGGAACAGCGCACCGGTCAGCAGCACCCGCTTGTCCATCAGCTCCCACTTGGTGCCCACTTCGGCCGTCTTGGCCTTTTGCGGTGCCATGTTGGGGTTGCCAGCGTTATTGGCTGCCGCAGACAGCGCAAAGTTGCTGCCGCCCGGTGGTTGCTGCGACAGCGCATAGTTCACGTAGACGCTGCCGTTGGGTGCCGGCTTGTACAGCAGGCCGGCCTTCCAGCTCACCAGATTGCCCGAGGCCTGCAAGCCATCCGAGGTCGTGGGCACCACGGTGCCAGCCGGGTTGGTGCCGCAAGGCTGGGTGGTGGATGTCGCCGTACAGACGGCCATCGCGTTGTACTTGGTCTTGTAGTGGTCCCAGCGCAGGCCCATGTTGGCCTGCCACTGGTCATTGAACTGCAGGGTGTCAAAGGCATACAGCGCGACGGTATCGGTCGTGCCCTTGCTGTCTGCACCGTTGCGGGCATAGCTCGGCAGCGACACGCTGGAGTCCGGGTGGTAGATGCTGACCGTGGGCACCACGCCCGTCGTCGCCAGGCCGTAGTTGGTCTGCTCTTCGCGCGTCAGTTCCAGGCCAGTGCTCAGACTGTGCTTGATGGAGCCGGTCGCAAAGGCGGTGGTCAAATTGGTCTGGTTGGTCAGGATGCGGTTGACCTGGTCCTTGGTATTGATGTTGCGCGACATCGTCCAGGTGGAAGGGTCGGCCGGATTGGGCGTCAGCAAGGAGCCTGGCGTCCAGGCGCCCGTGGTGGCGTTCTGCGAATAGCCAGTGGCCATGAAGGCCGACAGCAGGTAGTTCTGCTTGGTCTGGCCCCAGCGTGTGGTGTTGCGCACCGTGGTGCCGGGCGCAATGTCGTGCTCCAGGCGCAAGGTGGCCATGTCGGCGGTCACATCGTCGTGGTCCGAGGCCGTGCCATAGAAATTGCTCGAATCCACGCGCGATGCGCTGTTCAGAAAGCTGCGGTAGCCGGGGTAGTTGCTGCGGTCGGGCGCACTGTAGCCGGGCAGGCCCAGGGTCAGCACACCGCCATCGGGCACATTGCTTTGCTTGACATGCAGCAGGTTCAGGAACACGCGCGTGTCGGTGTTCAGACCAAAGGCAAACGACGGCGCCAGGCCCCAGCGATCGTTCTTGACCTGGTCGCGGCCGGCCACACCGGCATCCTGCACCATGGCATTGAGGCGGAATGCGGTGCCGTTGTCGTGGCTCAGGCTGCGGTTCAGGTCGATGGTCGTGCGCTTGTAGCTGCCACTGCCAAAGCCCAGCGAGCCGCCAAAGCTGTCGGTCATGTTGGGCTGCTTGGTAACCATGTTGATTGCGCCGGTGGGCGCGCTGCGGCCGTAATCGGTGCCGGCGGGGCCCTTGGTCACTTCCACCTGGTCGGTGTTGAACACATCGCGCGACAGCGCGCCCACATCGCGCACACCGTCCACATAGATGCTGCTGGACGTGTCAAAGCCGCGCATGTAGATGGCGTCGCCCGTGCTGGTGTTGCCGTTCTCGCCCGCGTAGAAAGTGCCCACACCGGGCACATTGCGCAGTGCTTCGGTCAAGGTGGTGGCGCCCTGCTCCTTCATCACCTGCTCCTTGACCACGGAGATCGTCTGCGTGGTGTTGACCAGGGGCTGGGTGAACTTGGGCGAGGACAGCTGGCTGGGCTCATAGCCGGTTTCGCGCGGTGCCTCCACCGTCACTTCTTTCAGCGTGACCGTCGGTGCGGGTGCGTTCTGCGCCAAAGCCGGCATGCCCAGTACCGCGATGGCAGTCGCTGCCACCAGGCCGGCCTTGGGGGCGGGAGCGGCAGCACCATGTTTGCGACTTTTGATATAGGTTTGTTGTGTCATAAACGAGGAAAGCAGAGTAAAGAAACGCTTGCAGATTCATCGACTTGGAGGGCAAAAAACCGTCCAAACCGCAGAGCATGAGCAAGCGCTAACTGGCAATGATAACGATTCTCGTTATTAATTTCACTTAGCTTTCGCCAAACCCGGGCTTCTGTCGCGAAGTGGCAACAGGCGGCTGACCCGGCATCGCTGCGGGCGACGCCAGCCGTTCCATCGCACGGGGCCGGGCGGGTGGGTAATGGGCCGGTCGCTGCCATGCGAGAATCGCCAGCGGGCTCAGCCCCAACCCTGTCAAAGCCATCGCATGCCTGCCCCAACGCCCATCACGACGTCCACCAGCCAGCCGGCCCAGGCGTTCTGGTGCGACCCGGCCCTGCCCTTCGTCGAAAGCCGCCGCGCCAGCCAGAGCCGGGCCTGCTACAAGCCGCACCACCACCCGAGCTTTTCCATCGGCGCGGTCGATGGCGGCCACAGCGTCTTCACCGGCGCAGAGGCCGGCCCGGTCCGGCTGTCACCCGGCGCCCTGGTCTTTGTGCCGGCCGAGCGCGTGCATGCCTGCAACCCGGCGCCCGATAGCGCCTGGAGCTACCAGATGCTGCACCTGGATGCCGGCTGGCTGCAAGCGCTGCGTGCGGAATATGCGGACCCGGCTGCGATGGCCAACGAGCCGGTGCGCATCGTCGAGGACCCTGCCCGCTACCGGCGCTTTTGCCAGCTCAATGCCCAGCTGTTCTCCCAAGCCGACGCGGCCGACAAGGAAGCCAGCCTGGTCGAGTTCATCGGCGACCTCGACACCCAGCAAGGCCTGCACATCCACGCCCCCGATCTGCCATCGCAGTTGGCGCAGCGCATCCGACCGGCGCTGGACTGCCTGCGCGCCCGCCCCTGCGCCAACGGCCACTGACCCAGCTGGCCGACCTGGCGGGCATGAGCCGCTACCAGACCATCCGCGCCTTTCGCAAGCTGACGGGCCTGGCGCCCCATGCCTGGCAGCTAAACCAGCGTATCAACCTGGGCAAGCAGCTGCTGCGTGGGCAAGACGGCATAGCCGCAGTGGCGCTGCAGTTGGGCTTTGCCGACCAGGCGCATTTTCAGCGGGTGTTCAAGGCGCATACCGGCGTCACGCCAGGCTGCTTTCGCAAGGGGTCCTCTGCAAAACACCCTGCCGTGGTCTGAGCGCGGCCTCGGGCGATCCGCTGCAATTTCGTTCAATACAAGGCATGCGGCAGCCGCCACCATGCAAGGCCATTCCCCGCCTGGTCCTTTTGCATGCAACCGTTTTTGCTGATCGCCGCCGCTCATTTTCTGGCGCTGCTCTCCCCCGGTCCTGATTTCTTTCTGATCGCCCGCACCTCGCTGGCCAGCGGTTGGCGCAGCGCTGGCGCGGCCTGCCTTGGTATCGCGCTGGCCAATGGCGTTTTTATCGTCACCGCCTTTGCCGGTGTCGCCGTGCTCCAACCGGGCAGCCGGCTGTTCATCGCGCTGCAGTTGGCCGGCTGCGGTTACCTGCTCTACCTGGGCCTGCTGTTTATCCGCCATGCGGGCAAAGGCGCGCTGGGCGTTGCAGCCAGCCCGGGCCAGGCGGCCGCAGCCCGCACCAGTTGGCGCCGCGCCGCCGGCATGGGTTTTCTCTCGGGCATTCTCAACCCCAAGAACGCGCTGTTCTATGCCAGCCTGGCGGCCATGCTGACGGGCCCGCATGCCAGCGTGGGCTGGAAGCTGGTGTACGGCAGCTGGATGTTCAGCATCGTGCTGCTCTGGGATCTGCTGATTGCCGCACTCATCGGCAACCCCGCCGTGCTGCGGCGCTTTGCGCGGGCATTGCCGTGGCTGGAGCGCATCTCGGGTGGGCTGCTGATCGCACTGGCCCTGGGGCTGATCGCAGCAATGTGGCTGCATTGAGGCCTGCGAATCGACGGGGTTGCCGTCCTCTGTGCCTGGCAATTTCGCGCAGTATTTTTTTCGTGTCTGCACCTCTGCAAAACACGGCTGGATGGGGGATTTGAAAGCAGCGCTCAACGTGCATTGGGTATGCTCGCGCAATGGCAAGGCAATGCTGCCCTGCACATTACAAGGAGCAAACATGTTCGATCACGTGGGCATCGGCGTCTCCGATATCGCCGTAAGCAAGCGCTTTTTTCTCCAGGCGCTGGAGCCGCTGGGGGTCTCGCTCGCAATGGAAGGGCCTGGCAGCCTGGGTTTGGGCCGCGATGGCAAGCCCTCGCTGTGGATCTCGGAATCCACCGACAAACCCGCTCGCCTCCATATCGCCATCAGCGCCCCCACGCGCGCGCAGGTGGATGCCTTTTATGCGGCGGCGATGGCGGCGGGTGGGCGGGACAACGGCGCTCCGGGCCTGCGCCCCCATTACCATCCCCATTACTACGCAGCCTTTGTGCTGGACCCGGACGGCAACAACATCGAAGCGGTTTGCCACCAGCCGGCGCCCTAGCCATCGCGCTGGCATCCTGAGACTGCGGGCAGCAGGGTTGCGCAGTGCGGCGCTGCAGGGCGTGGCCTCAGCCTGGATGACGCGCTCCTCGATACAGACGCGCCCTAACGCAGCGCCGTGGCGCCTCCAAGGATCAACAGCAGCTCGCGATGGCGCTGGCTGCGCCAGGTCTTGCCGGGCGAGAGGGCCAGCCACCTGGGCGCGGGCCGGCAAAGGCTGCCCGGTCCACGGCCTCCCCCACCTCTTGGGCCCGATGCAGCTTTGCCTCGACCGGCCGCGCGCAGTACCCTGGCTGCGCACTTATGCGCACGGGTGCGCCACCCTATCTACCGTGTCGGCCTCTGGAGTATTTTTGATGCGACGACTTCGCCACCTGACCAACCGCCACCGCGCCCAGTCCACCAATGTCGCGCTGGGCTGGGTGCTGGCGTTCAATGCGGGAGCGGTCAACGCGGGCGGCTACCTGGTTTTGCAGATGTACACCTCGCACATGACCGGCTTTGCCTCGCAATTGGCCGATGGGCTGGTGCTGGACAACCTGAAGATGCTGCTGAATGCGTTGGGCGCCATCCTGTCGTTCATGGTGGGGGCGGCTGTCTGCGCCATCCTGGTGAACTGGGGACGCGAGAGGCGCCTGTACAGCGTGTATGCGCTACCGCTGATGCTCGAGGCGCTGATGCTTTTGCCGTTCGGGCTGATGGGCGCCGCCACGCTCAGCTGGCAGACGCCTTTTGCGGTGCCGCTGACCGTGCTGTTGCTGTCTTTCATGATGGGGCTGCAGAATGCGGTCGGCTCCAAGACGTCGGGGGGCAGCATTCGCACCACCCACATGACCGGCAACATCACCGATCTGGGGATGGAGCTGGGCAAGCTGCTGTGGTGGCAGCGCCGCCGCCGGGGCACCCCAGCGCCGCTGCAGCCCGTACCGCACCACCGGGGCCGCATGCGCACTGCGGCAGGCCTGATCGGCATGTTTGTGCTGGGCAGCATTGCAGGCGCGCTGGGTTTCAAGTTCATCGGATTTTTTTGCGTCGTACCGCTGGCAGCCTGCCTGCTGGCCATCTCGCTGCCGCCGTTTCTGCGCGATGCCCAGCACTCCGGGGAGCTGCGCGGATTTTTCCGCAAACGCGGGGGGCGCTGACGCAGCGCTTGCGGCTGGACGATGCAAGGCCCGGCCCTGCGTGTTGGGCCATGGCAGGCGACCTCGGGCCGGAACGCGGCGCTGCACGATGGCCCGCCTCGCCGGTTCAGCGTGCGGCGGCAGGCTCCATCCCGGTACTGCGAACCAGCGGAGCCGCCGCAGCAGAAGCGAGAAAGCGGATGAAATGCCGTGCCACATCGGGCTCCGCCGCAGCCGCCGCGATCCCCGCCGAGAAAAACACGCGCTGCTGCACCTCGTCGGGCAGCGGCCCGACAAACTCCAGCTCCTTGAACGGGAGCAGTTCACTCACCTGCTGAAAGCCAATCTCCGCATCGCCCCGCAATACGACCGCGCCGACGCGTTCGCTCAGAATTCTGCTGGCCTTGTCCTTGATCTGCTCGGCAACACCCAGACGCGGAAACAGCTCGCTGGCGAGATAGGTACCACTCGCGCTGGCCGAGTAGGCAATGCTTTTGGCATCCAGCAAGGTCTGCCTGAGCGCTTCGACCGAGCTGATGTCGGGTTTGGGTGTGCCCTTGCGCACACTCATGCCAATCATCGAGCGCGCCAGATCCACACGCGAGCCCTGCTGGACTTTGCCTTCGGCGATGAGCTGCTCCAGGCCGGCGTCCGCCAGGATCACGATGTCGAACTGCTCACCCCGCGCCAGGCGGCTGGGAATGGCGTCCTGTGCATTGCCCATCGAAGCGCCACGCGCAGTGATCACTCGGTGACCGGTGGCCTGCTCGTACAACGGCACCAACTGGTCATAGGCCGCCGAGAACCCGCCGGAGGTGACGACGCGAATATCGGCTGCATGGGCGGTGGAAGGCTGTACTGCGCCAGCCAGCAGCCCCAGGCTCAGCCAGCTGGCCGCCAGGCCGAGCAGCGCACGGCGTTGCCAGCGCATGGCACAGGCGCTGCGAAGAAGATGGGATATGGACAAGGCTTGTCTCCTTATGGGTGATGGTTGATTCCCCAGCCAGGGCTACTCGATCGTGATCTTGCGGTCCTGGATGATGCGGCCCCACTTGGCATACTCGTCGGCGATGAACCTGCCCAGCTCCTCGCGCTTGCCCGGTGCCGTGGTCTGGCCGTGCTTGAGCAGGTTGTCATGCACCTCGGGCGCGTTGAGGGCCTTCACCAGCTCCAGGTTCCACCGGTCCAGCAGAGGCTGGGGCGTCTTGGCCGGTGCCAGAAAGGCATACCAATTCGTCGCGTTGAAACCGGGGAAGCTCTCGGCCACCGTCGGCACATTGGGCAGGTAGGCGGGGCGGGTCAGGCCAGTGGTCGCCAGCGGGATCAGCTTGCCCGATTCGATATGCGGCAGTGCGGTGGGAGGCGCGGCATAGAACGATGCGACGCGGCCGCCCAGCACGTCCTGCAACGCAGGCGCGCCGCCCTTGTACGGGATGTGGACGGTGTTGATATGGGCCACATCGTTGAGCAGCTCGCCGGCCAGGTGGGAGGCCGATCCCGGTCCGGTGGAGGCGAAGTCCAGCTTGCCAGGCTCGCGCTTGGCTTTCGCGACATAGTCCGCCAGCGTCTTGATGCCGGTGCCGGCCGGCACGACGAGCACATTGGGAAAGACGACGCCCATCGTGATGGGCGCCAGATCCTTCAGCGGGTCGTAGCGCAGCTTCATCAGATGCGGCGATATGGTCAGCGGACCGATCGAGCCAAACAGCAGCATGGAGCCATCGGCGGGACCATGGGCCACCTGCCCATGCGCCAGGTTTCCCCCAGCGCCTGGCTTGTTGTCCACGACCACGTTCTGGCCGATGTTCTCACTCAATTTCTTGGCGATGACACGTGCAGCAATATCGGCCGATCCTCCAGCGGCAAAGCCGACGACCATGGTCACGGGACGTTTTGGCGGAAAGTCCTGCGCATGGCTGACCGCCATGGACAGGCCAAGTCCAGCCGAGACAAGGCCCAGCACGGCCCATCGTTTCTTTGTCATGTTGTCTCCTGCGCACGCCGCGCGTGCCTGCTTTTGTCGATACCCGCGATCCTAGGCAGGCAGTGTTATTCTGTAAATTGCAATTTAATGAGGAACTATTGCATGGGGCGCATCAAATTCGACATGGGTGAGCTGGAGGCATTTGTGATGACGGCCGAGAAAGCCAGCTTTCGCATGGCGGCCGAGGCGCTGTTTCTGTCACCCCCCGCGCTCAGCAGACGGGTGGAGCGCCTGGAGGCGGCCCTGGGCGTGCGGCTGCTCGAACGCACCACGCGCCATGTTCAGCTCACACCGGTCGGCCAGGAGTTTCTGCAAGAGGCGCGCAGAGCGCTTTCTGGTCTCGAGGATGCCGTTCAGCGGGTGGACGACCAACGCATGCTTCGCCGGGGACGTGTGGTGATCGCGTGCATCCCGTCGGTCGCCACCCAAGTGCTGGCCCCGGTATTGAAAGCATTTGCCACGGACCTGCCGGAGGTCCAGGTGCATGTGATGGACGAGAGCGCCAAGCGGGTGCTGGACGCCGTCGTGCAAGGCGAGGCCGATTTTGGACTGAGCTTTACCGGCAGCCAGGAGCCCTCGCTGCATTTCGAGGCGCTGACCAGCGAACGCTATGTGCTGGCGATGCCCAGAAACCACCGCTGGGCCAAGCGGGAGAGCGTTGCATGGATGGAGCTGGCGGGCCAGCGGCTGGTCTCCGTCTCCCGGCAAAGCGAAAACCGCTTGCTGCTGGACCAGATCGTTGCCCAATTGCCGGACCAGCCTGTCGCATGGTATGAATGCAACCATCTGTCGGGCGCCTTGGCTTTGGTCGAGGCCGGACTGGGGTTGGCGGTCATGCCCCAGCTCGCGCTGCACCCCCAACCCGCACAGATTCGCGGCGTGCCGCTGGTCTCCCCTGAGGTGTGGCGCACCATTGGCCTGCTACAACGCCGTGACCGCAGCCTCAGCCCTTCCGCAGAGACATTGCGCAGCCGCCTTCTGCATCGCTATGGGGAACACTGAGCCCGCCGCTGCGCCCAGCAGCGCGCTGGCCTCTGCGCTGCGGGCGATGCCAACCCTGGCGCAGGCAAAGCCGCTGGGCTGCCGGCGGTTTTGATGACAGCGGGTGGGCGTGGAAGATGACCACCAGGCGGCCCGGCGGAGCGAAGACCGCATAGCGGCGATGCCGCACACGGACGACCGCCACCATCGGCTTGCGCATCGCTGCGTTCAGCCACCCACCGTCTGCTGTGCATGGTGGTTTTGCCAGCCCAGCGCAGGCGCAATGCGCTCCGTGAAATCACTCAGGATCTGCAGGTAGTCCTCATGCGGCAGGTTGTAGGGCAGCTCCAGCCGCAGCTCGTCCACCAGGGGCAGAACCGGGTCCACCAGGAGCGACTCCAGAATCTGCGCACTGCTTCCGACCAGATCGCGGGCAAACAGCACCCGGCGCTCGCCCTGCGGGGCCAGCGTGCGTGCATGGCGGCTCTGTGCAAAGGCCTCATAGCGCTTGCGGCTGTCGCTGCCGGCGCTGTCGGTGGGCACGATCACCCGGCCCAGGGCGACCCGCGGGGCGTGTGGCGCCGTCCAGTGGTTGCGAAAGCGCTGCAACTGGGCCAGTTGCGTCTCGAAGAAATGGTCGCTGTGCTCGCCCCGGTTCAGGTTGCCGATCAGCAGATGCAAGCCGTTGCGACCCGCCCATTCCGCCGAATGCAGCGAGCCGCCGCCATACCACAGCCGATGCGCCAGACCTGCTGCGTGGGGATAGATGCGGGGAATGTGCTGGCCGGCCGGCGATTGCACCAAGGCGCCTTCGGGCCCCAGAGGCTGCCCCTGCAGCTTGCTGCGCAGGCGCGTGACGCGCGCATGCGAGAAGTCGATGGGTGCGGGATCACCGTCATACAGGTGCGCGCCCAGCAGGTCTCCATGGTTGGGCGCCCCGGCGCTCACGCCGACCTGGAGCCGGCCCTGCGAGAGCACATCCACGGTGGAGAGGTCTTCCGCCAGCCGGAAAAGGTTTTCGTATCCCAGCTGAATGACGGCGCAACCGAGCTCCATGCGTTCTGTGCGCTGGGTGGCTGCGGCCAGCAACGTGGAGGCGGACGACACAGCAGGCTCCAGATGGCGCTGCCGTACCCAGCCCCCGTCAAAGCCCAGTTGCTCCCCGTACTCCAACAATTGCAAGGTGTGCTCAAGCCCGGACCAGGGCGCGTCCTCCGCATGGTTGCCCGGCGTGAGGAAAGCGATGCGGGAGATATGGATGCGCATGGACAGGCCTATGGGAAAAGGTTGCGGGCGCCGATCAGAACTTGGGCAGTCCCGGCGGATTGGTCTCCGAGCGAGGCAGCGCTTCTTCGGCGAGTTTCCAGCGGTCCAGCACCTGCGCGTACTGCCCGCTCTTGATCAAGCCGTTGGCAGCTTGCGTCACCGCATCGGCCAGGCCACTGCCCTTGCGGGTGGTGATGGCGACATCCGACTTGTTGGGCCAGCCGGCGTTGACCGTGCCCACAAGCCGTATCTGCCCGTCCCTGGCGGCCTGGTAGGCCTGCGGCGCGTTCGGGTTGAAGTTCACATCGGCGCGGCCGGACACCAGCGCGAGAGTGCGGGCCGTTTCATCGTCGTAGTACTGCAGCTCGGCCGGTTTCAGGCCTGCCGCAATGTTCAGGCGGTTCCATTCCAGCGCGATGCGCTCCTGGTTAGTGCCCGAGGCCGATATCAAACGCAGGCCGGCAATGTCCTTGGGCTCCTTGATCGAGGTGATCTTGCTGCCCGTCTTGACATAAAAGCCGTGCAGGCCCAGCCGGTAGGTGGAGAAGTCGAACTTCTCCTTGCGCTGCTCGGTGACGCCGACGTTGGAGATCACCGCATCGTATTTGCCCGAAGTCAGACCCAGCGGCCAGTCCGCCCAGGCAATTGGCTGCAAGTCGAGCTTCAGCCCCAGCGCATCGGCGATGAGCAGGATGAAGTCGGGATCAAAGCCGACGATGGTTTTGGCATCGGTGGCATAGGTACCCGTCGGGGGTGCGCCAGGATGGATGGCCACGGTCAGTACGCCAGGCTTGACGAATTTGAAGTCCTTGGAGAGCGCGGCGATCGCCGCTTCGTCCCGGGGCGCGCGCAGGCGCCCCTTTTGCTCCGGGCTCAGGTCGACCACGGTCTGCGCATGTACGGCGCCGCAGAGGGACAGAACGGCCAACAGGGCCAGGCGGCGGCGGAGGCTCTTGATGGTGGACATGGTGTGCGCAGTCTTCATTTTTTGGGCAGGCCGGGCGGGTTGGTACGTGATGCCGGGATGGCCTCGGACTGCAGGCTCCAGCGCTCCAGCGCCTTGGCGTAGTTGCCGTTGCCGATCTGCGCATTGAGCGCAGCGGTGATGGCATCGGCAATGCCCGATCCTTTGCGCGAGGTCACTGCGATTTCGGCGGATTGGGGCCAGCCGCCCGAGAAAAGGCCCACCAGGCGTGTCTTGCCGTCGCGGGCGTTGTAGGCCGCAATGCCATTGGGTGCGAAATACGTATCCGCGCGGCCCGAAGCCAGCGCCAGATACAGCACCACATCATCGTCGTAGTACTGCACTTCCACCGGTTTGAGGCCTGCCTTGATGTTCTGCTCGTTCCAGCGCAACAGCACCTGCTCCTGGTTGGTGCTGGCGCCGACGATCACCTTGAGGCCGGCGACGTCCTTGGGTTCCTTGATGGCCTGCACCTTGCTGTTCTTGGCGACGTAGAAGCCCAGCGTGTCATTGCGGTAGGTCGAGAAATCGAATTTCTCCTTGCGCTCCTCGGTCACCGTGACGTTGGATATCACGACATCGAACTTGCCCGATTGCAGGCCCAGAGGCCAGTCGGCCCAGGCCACAGAAACCAGCTCCAGCCTGCGGCCCAGGCTGTCGGCCACCAGTTGCGCAATATCGGGCGCGTTGCCCACCGGGGTCTTGTTGTCCGTGGCGTACGCGCCAAACGGCAGGCGGCCCGTGGTGGTGCCCACCACGAGCGCACCTTCCTTGGCAAACTTGAACTGGGGGTTGAGGAGGCGGATGGCTTCGTCCACCTTGCCGGACCGAGGGCGGCCTGCCTGCTCGGGGCTGAGGTCGGGGGCGGCGGACTGCGCCCAGGACGGCAGCGCAAGCAGGGACAGCGCGGCGACTGCAGTGTGGATCAGATGACGACGTTGCATATTCTCGATTCTTCGATGTCAGTGGGAGGGAGGGGTTGTGCGGTCTACAGCACCTTGGCAAGGAACTCGCGCAGGCGCGGCTGATCGGGCTGCTGCAGCACCTTGTCGGGGTGGCCGCTTTCGATGATGCGGCCCTGGTCCATGAAGACCACGTGGTCTGCCACCTCACGGGCAAAGCCGATTTCATGGGTGACGATGAGCAAGGTGGTGCCGGTGCGGGCCAGCTCCTTGATCACGTCGAGCACCTCGTTGACCAGCTCCGGATCCAGGGCCGAGGTGGGCTCGTCAAACAACAGCACTTTGGGTTTGAGGGCCAGCGCCCGGGCAATGGCCACGCGTTGCTGCTGACCGCCGGACAGCTGGCGGGGGAAGGCGTCTGCCTTGTGCGCAAGGCCAACACGCGCCAGCAGTTCCCGGGCCAGGGCCTGGGCTTCGGCCCGGGGCAGGCCCCGTACCGAGACAGGCGCCTCCGCCACGTTGTCGAGCACGCTCAGGTGCGGGAAGAGGTTGAAGTTCTGGAACACCATGCCCACATCGGCGCGGCGGGAGAGGATGTCCTTTTCCTTCAGTTCATACAAGGTGTCCCCGTCCTGGCGGTAGCCCACCAGCTCACCATCAATGGCGATGAACCCGCTGTCCACCCGCTCCAGATGGTTGATGGAGCGCAGCAAGGTGGACTTGCCCGAACCCGACTGGCCCAGAATGACTGTCACGCTACCCGAAGGGACGTGCAGCGACACATGGTTGAGCACGCGAACGCCGTTGTAGCTTTTGGAGACCGCCTGTACCTCGACCTGCCCACCCCGGGAGTGGGAGTGGGTCCATGCAGCGGCGCGCGCCGGGGGCTCGTCTGCAGCGGCCGGGGCTGCGTCCACCGCGGGCACTGGCGCAGGACGCAGCCAGGCCCAGGCACGGCCCAGCAAGGTGGGCGGCAACTGGCGCAGCGCGCCGCGTGCGTAGTGGCGCTCGACTTGCGCCTGAATGATGGAGAGCACCGAGAGAATGATCAGGTACCAGACGGTTGCCACCATCAGCAGGGGGATCACTTCCAGGTTGCGGCGGTAGATGATCTGGATCGTGTAGAACAGCTCGGGCAAGGCCAGGATGTAGGCGTTGGAGGTGCCTTTGGCCAGGCCGATGATGTCGTTGAACGCAGACGGCAGGATGGAGCGCATGGCCTGGGGCAGCACAATGCGGAAGGCCTGGTGGCGGCGCGGCAGGCCCAGTGCAGCGGCGGCCTCATGCTGGCCCTGGTCCACCGACAGGATGCCGCCACGGATGATCTCGGAGGAATAGGCCGCCTGGTTCAAGGTCAGGCCGATCACCGCAGCCAAAAACGGCGTGACCAGCTGGGTGGTACTCCACTCGGCCCAGGTGATGTTGGTGAAAGGCACGCCCAGCCATACCGTCTCGTACAGGTAGCCCAGGTTGTTCAGGATGAGCAGCAGCACGATGAGCGGGATGGAGCGGAAGATCCAGACGAAGGTCCAGGCCAGTGCGCGCAGCAGGGGCGAACGCGAGACGCGGGCCAGTGCCAGACCGGTGCCCAGCGTGAAGCCCAGCGCAGCCCCCAGCGCGGTCAGCACCAGGGTGCGGCCCAGACCCACGAGCACCGGTTCGGCAAAAAACCATTCTGCAAACACCGGCCAGCCCCAGCGGGGGTTGCCGAGTACCGAGTTGAGGACGGCGCCCATCAGCACCAGCGAAATGATGGTGCCAACGGTGCGTGCAGGGTAACGCGCCGGAACAATGCGCAGCGAAGCATAGTCGCGGCGGCGTGACGCAGGCGCCGGTGCTGGCGCGGCGGGCGCTTGCTCGATGGCGACGTTGGGCGGAGCAAGGGTGGTGGTGTTCATGGTGCAGTTCTTTTCAAGTGGGCTCAGACACCGGAGAGCATGGGTACTTGCAGTGGGTGGGTGGAAGGCAGCGGTGGATGGTTGCGAGGCACCAATGACAGCTGCTTCTCAAAAGGCAGTTTTCGCAACGCCTGCAGATCTGCAGTGGGGTCGAACAGACGCCGGTAGCCATGTCCCAGGTACAGCCCCACCGCTTCCGGCTGGCGAAAGCCGGTGGTGAGATAGACCCGTTGGTAGCCCTGGCGCAAGGCCTGCGCTTCAAGCTCGACCAGAACCGATCTCGCCAACCCCTGCCGGCGCAGGCTGCTGTCCGTCCAGATACGTTTGAACTCTGCGGTCTGCGCATCCAATCGCTTGAAGGCGCCGTCTGCGACCGCGCGCCCCTTGCGCAGCAGCAACAGGAAATTGCCCCCCTGGGCCGGTGTGAACACTTCGGCCGGGTAACGTTCGATTTCCGGAACAGCGGATTCCTGCAGGTAGAAATCGCCATAGCGGCTTTCATACTCCCGGCCCAGCTCTTCAATCAAAGGCAGGGCACGCGGGTCTTGCAGGCTGGTGTAGACAAAGAGGTCAGAGCGCATGAGAACTCCTGAAATCATGGGGCGAGAAAGCGCTCTACCAGGTGCACCCAGTAAGCGGCGGCCGGCGCCAAAATGGCGTCATTGAAGTCATACCGGGGGTTGTGCAGAGACGCGCTTTCGCCATTGCCCAGAAACAGGAAGCTGCCGGGCCTGGCCTGCAGCAGGTAGGCAAAATCCTCGCTGGCAGTGCGGGGGCGAAAGTGCGAATCCACAAAATCCTCCCCCAGCGCATCTTTGGCCACATCGCGCGCAAACCGTGTTTCCTGCGGATGGTTGATGACCGGTGGAAAGCCATTCTTGAAATCCACATGGGCCTGCGCCCCAAGGCTTTCCGCCTGGGCTTGCGCCACGGCCTGCAAGCGGCTTTTCAGCGTGCTGCGCACCTCGGGCTTGAACGAGCGCGCCGTCAGCTGCAACTCCACCTGATCGGGGATGACATTGGCCGCATGGCCGCCGTGGATGGAGCCCACCGTGACCACGCCCATCTCCAGCGGATCGACATTGCGGGAGACCACGCTTTGCAAGGCGGTGATCACATGGGCGCTTGCCAGGATCGGATCGACGGCCTGGTGCGGCTCGGCGCCATGGCCGCCCTGGCCGGTGATCGTAACCTTGGCGTAGTCGATCGACGCCATCGCCGGACCCTCCACGCAACCCAGGTGTCCGGCGCGCACGCCCGGCCAGTTGTGCAGCCCGTAGATGGCATCGCAGGGAAAGCGCTCGAACAGGCCTTCGCTGATCATCTTCTTGGCGCCCGCACCCAACTCTTCCGCAGGCTGAAAAACCAGGTGCAACGTGCCATCGAATGCGCCCTGCTCTGCCAGAAAGCGAGCAGCCGCCAGGAGGATGGCAGTGTGGCCGTCGTGACCGCAGGCGTGCATCACGCCGGCATTCTGGCTGGCATAAGGCAGGCCGGTGGCCTCCTGGATCGGCAGCGCATCCATGTCGGCGCGCAGGCCGAGGGTTTTACCGCCCCCGCCCTTTTTCAGACGGGCAACCACCCCCGTCCCCGCGATGCCGGTGAACACCTCATAGCCCCATTCGGCCAGCGCCCTGGCCACCAGCGCTGAGGTCCGGTGCTCCTGGAACGAAAGCTCGGGGTGTTGGTGGATATCGCGGCGCAGCGCAATAAAGCTCTGCGCATGGCGGGCGATGCCGTTTTCCACCCGCAAGCGGTATGCGCTGTGCGGCTGGACGGCGGGTTCGGTGATGGCGGCGCTGCTCATCAGGCGACCCGCCGGGATTCAACAGCGTCGTGTGCCACTTCGTACCGGCTGGCCTTGCGCCGCAGGCCGAGATGGTCGCGCAAGGTCTGGCCTGTCAGGCTGCGTTCATAGCGGCCGCTGGCTTCCAGTTCGGGCAGCACATGCGCGATGAAATCGTCAAGACCTTCGGTGCTGACGGGGAACTGCAGGATGAAGCCATCTGCAGCGCCCGCGTCCACCCAATCGATGATCTGTTCGGCAATTTTCTGGCCCGAGCCAACGAAGTTGGATTTGGGCGTGGCTGCCTGCAAGGCCACTTGCCGCAGGGTCAACCCCTGCGTTTTGGCATCGGCCTTGATGCGGTCGGTGGTGGAGCGGAAGCTGTTGCGGCCGATATCGCCCAACTCGGGGAACGGTGCATCCAGCGGGTACTGGGTGAAATCATGGTGGTCGAAATAGCGGCCCAGGTAGGCCAGCGCTTCGTCGATGCCGAGCAGGTTGCGCACGCGCTCGTATTTGGCGTTGGCTTCTTCATCGCTGGCACCGGTCACGACATTGATGCCCGGAAATATCTTCACATCGCTGGCCAACCGGCCATGGCTGATCGCACTGGCCTTGACCTTGCGCGAGAACTCGCGCGTCTCATCCAGCGATGGTGAATGGGTGAACACGGCGTCTGCGTATTTGCCTGCAAGATCAATGCCGGCATCGGAGGAACCGGCCTGAAAGATCACGGGCTGGCCCTGGGGCGAACGCTGGATGTTGAGCGGCCCGGCCACCTGGAAAAACCGGCCTTCGTGGTCGAGCGTGTGCAGCTTGCTGCGGTCAAAGAACTGGCCGCTGTCACGGTTGCGGACAAAGGCATCGTCGTCCCAACTGTCCCACAGGCCTTGCGTGACATGCAGGTATTCATCGGCAATCTGGTAGCGCAATGCGTGCTCGGGGTGCTTGCGGCTGTAGTTCAGCGCCGAGCCTTCAAGCGGCGTGGTCACCACATTCCAGCCTGCACGGCCGCCACTGATCAGATCGAGCGAAGCGAACTGCCGGGCGATGGTGAAGGGATCGCTGTAGGAGGTGGATACAGTGCCGGCGAGCCCGATCTTGCTGGTGACGGTTGCCAGCGCCGAGAGTATGGAAATGGGCTCGAACCGGTTCAGAAAGTGGGGAAGGGATTTTTCGTTGATGTAGAGGCCGTCAGCCACAAAGGCAAAGGCAATGCCATGGTCCTCCGCCTTCTGGGTGATACGGATGTAGTGCTGCAGATTGACGCTGGCATCGGCCGGTACGCTGGGGTGGCGCCAGGCATTCATGTGTGCGCCTGCGCCGTGCAGCATCAGACCAAAACGGATGGGGGATTTGCTCATGGTGAACTTTCGGTCAGGGTTCAGGCGGCCGTCAGCTCGGCCATTGCGGGTTGCGCGTTGGCAATCAGCTCTATCGATGCCAGGCGCTCTTCAAAAAAGGGAACCGGGGTATCGATGACGAATTCATCGATGCCGTGTTGCAGGTGCAAGGCAGTCAGCGCCGCATGCACGTCGTCAGCGGTGCCCGCAATGACATGGGGGTGGGTCTCCTCCAGCCGGTAGTCACTGGCTCCGGCTTGCTGCGCAAACTCTGCGGCGGCTTCGCGGCTTGGCAGGTTGAAGCTCTGGCCTGTGGGCAAATGCAGCTTGAAGATGCGCACGTTCGCGACCAGCGCTTCAGCCTTGGCCCGGTCATCGGCGGCAAAGGCATAGACGGCCATCGATGGCGCCTGGCCGCTGAGGGGGCGGTAGGCAGCGGTGGTGCTGGCAAGCAACGCGGGGTCGTCATTGAAATGCCCGGCATAGGAAAAGCCCCAGCCCAGGCGCGATGCCAGCTGTGCGCTGTCGGGAGAGGCCCCGAGCAGCACGCATTGGGGCAAGGTGCTGGGTTTGGGCAGCGCGCGCGAAGCAGCCAGCGGGTGCCCGGCGGGCAGGTCGTCTCGCAAAAAGCCGTTCAGATCGCTGAGCAGGCTGTCGAAGTTGATGGGCTGTGACGGGTCGTGACGCGCTTGCAAGGCACGTGTGGACTGCGGCAGACCGCCGGGCGCCTTGCCAATACCCAGATCCACGCGGCCCGGCGCCAGCGCCGATAGCAGCTTGAACACCTCGGCAACCTTGTAAGGGCTGTAGTGCTGCAACATGACGCCGCCTGAGCCGATGCGGATGCGCTTGGTATGCGCCAGCAGCCAAGCAACCAGGATCTCTGGGGCGGAACCTGCGACCTGGGGATTGCCATGGTGCTCTGCCACCCAGAAGCGGTGGTAGCCCAGCGCTTCGGCGCGCTGCGCCATGGCCAAGGTGGAGCGAAGCGCCTGGGCGGTTGAAACGCCCGGCGGAATGGGGCTTTTGTCGAGCAGCGAAAGGCGGTAGGTCATGAATAGTAGCGCTGGGCTGGCACCGGTGAATATGCGAGAAATAATATCTCTCGCCATTTCGGGCGGTTGCTACTTATTTGCAGATCGTCATGCGTAATTCGTTGCGCTATTCCGGTATTAAATAGTTTTTCGTATTTGATAATTTCCCAATGTTTTATGAGTTTCTTCTAATCAAAAAACTATTGAAAAATATCCAGGGCCTGGCTTCGCCTAGCGCAGAGTGAGGTGGGGTGAACGGCCGCAAAACATATCCATGTAGCCACATGCATCGGGCTCGATCCATCGGTCAGAAGCGCTTTTAAGGCGTATCTTGCCTGGCGGGCCCGTGGCGTCAGCCTGCAGTTCGGCGTGGGCCCAGCGATATCGAGACGCCTGCGTTGGAAAGCATGGGTAGTCGGGGCTCGGTCATGGGCGACTTAGCTGCGTTTGCCCAAAGCGGTCACGCAGTCGACGTCCCGGGGCAAGCCGCTGCCAATGGCGCTGGCGATTGGGACAGGGTGTGTGGGACGGGACCTTTCATCCCATTAACCAGCCTTGGCTGGCTAGCCGGTTTCCATGGGCCTGCCAGGCAGCAACTTTAAGTTGGCAAACCCGTCTTGGTCACTGGTATCTGCAGACTGGAGACGCTGACTGAATAGCGCCAATGGATGGATTAATGAGAAACCGAATGACACCCACGCTCCTTGCATGAGGCATCCAATGGAATATTGGCAGACGCAGGTGCATGTTCTTGGTCAAGCGCTCGCTCGCAGCGATGCGGTCGCAAAAGGGAGAGGTCATGAACTGCATCTGCCCGCACCCTGCCCTACCCTCCCCTGGCCCCTGACCCTTCGCGGAGGCAGCATGGCACCGTTCGGTCATGGCCTCGTCCGCCGTTGCGGGCTGGTGAATAGGATGGGATACCAACGGTAGCCGATGCGCGCCCACTATTTCAGAGACCCACTGTTGGGTCCATTCTGTTGCGGTGCAGGCAAGAGCCGTGCGCGCGCAGATCACCATTCAGCAGTGGCAGCCTGTGGTGGAATACAGCAAAAACGAAAAAGCCTCAGAGCATTTCTACTCTGAGGCTTGACGTTTGGTGCGGCTGGCAGGAATCGAACCCACGACCCCTTGGTTCGTAGCCAAGTACTCTATCCAGCTGA